>CABQCA010000033.1 GCA_902462525.1 uncultured Porphyromonadaceae bacterium
AAATTACGGTAAATTACTCAGAATAGCAAAAAAATATCCCATATAATATAAAAATAACATTTTCCGGCACCGGAGAGTTTGACAACAAAGAACAAGAAAGGCAAAACAGCGTTTTACATGCGTACACCATAAAATATTTAATATCTTTTTGCGGTGTTATGCCACTTTTTCATTAATTTTGACCGAAATTAGAATCAATATGTCCCCGTCGGACATATTCAAAAACGAACGATTGAAAAACATAAATATAAAACACCCGCAACAGCATAAAATTTATACCATTCTGATATGCGACAAAAACTATTTCTAATCGTGCTTTTGGCGGCCTTATGGCCGGCAATGCTGGCATCTGCGGCGACCATAGTCGGCGTCGTTGTCAACGGAAGCAACGGCAGCCCTCTCAGCGGCGCCTATGTATCGGTGGGAGCGGACGGCACACGCGCCACCACTAACTTCAACGGCCAGTTCCGCCTCGAAACCGCCGACAACAGCGATGTCTACCTCGTTGTGAGCTGCGACGGTTTCCAGAGCGCGAGCCGCGATGTCACCGTGGGGGCCGGAACAGTCAACACCGGTGAAATACGTCTCACACCCGACAACATCGGCGAGGATTTCTACGGCGATGCCGCCGACCTCGTATTCGACGAAGCCGTCCTCTCCGACGACGAAAGCTCGGCACAGAGCATTTCGTCGCTCACGGGCGCAAACGACAACGTGTACTACAACACAGCGTCCTACAACTTCGGACCCATGTACTTCCGCTACCGCGGCTACGACAGCCAGTACCAGAGCGTGTACATCAACGGCATCAAGTTCAACGACCTTATCCGCGGCCGCTTCAACTTCTCGACCCTAATGGGCATGACAAGCCGCGCTTTCCGCAACAAAACGACCTCGCTGGGCCTCGACGCCGCCAACTACGGCTTCGGCGACATCGGCGGCTCGGTGAACTACAACACAACCACCGATCTCTACGCTCCCGGATTCAACGGTTCGGTGGCCTTCACCAACTCCAACTACATGTTCCGGGGAATGGTCACATATGCCAGCGGACTCAACGACAAAGGATGGGCCTACACCGTAAGCGCCATCGGACGCTATGCCAAAGAGGGCGTCATGAAAGGCACATTCTACAATTCGGGTGGCATCTTCCTGTCTGTCGAGAAACTGCTCAACGCCAACAACACCCTGACCCTCACCGCTTTCGGCGGCCCCACTCAGCGAGCTACTGGCCGCCCAACCTATCAGGAGGCCTACGACCTGGCAGGCACAAACCTCTACAACCCCGACTGGGGCTGGCAGGACGGCAAGAAGCGCTCGGCACGCATCACCGAAACCTTCGACCCCACTGTGATTCTGAACTGGATCTACAAGAACGACAAAACAACCGTCAACACCGCCGCGGCTTTCCGCTCGGTGTACTACAACCGCACCGCCCTCAACTACTACAAGGCCCTCGACCCCAATCCGACGTACTACCGCTATCTGCCCTCCTACTACAAGGATAACGAAGCCGAGTACGACACCTACATGGACCTCTGGCTCCACGACGAGGACTTCCGCCAGATCAAGTGGGACGACCTCTACAACATCAACTACCTCAACAACGAGCAGAACAAGAACCTCGCCGCCGACAGCCCCGACCGCAAAGGCTCGTCGTACATCATGGAGAACCGCATCAACCACCAGCTCAACGCCATGTTCAACACCTATGTGAACACACGCGTCAATCAGTGGCTCAGTCTTCAGGCCGGAGCTTCGTTCAACTACACCAGCAGCCGCAACTACAAGACAATCCGCGACCTCCTCGGCGGCGAATTCTGGCTCGACATCGACCCGTTCTCCGACCGCGACATCGCAATCGCACCCCAGAACCTCCAGAACGACCTCGACAACCCCAACCGCCACGTCAGAAAGGGCGATAAGTTCGGCTACAACTACACCATCAACGCCCTCCGCGCCGAAGCATGGCTGCAGAACGTGATAAACCTCCCCAAATGGGACATCAACTACGCCCTCCAGCTGAGCTACACACAGTTCCAGCGCGACGGAAAGATGCGAAACGGCCGCGCACCCAAGAATTCGCTCGGTAAAAGCGCAATGCTCCGCTTCGACAACGCCATGATCAAAATCGGCGCTCTCTACAAGCTCGACGGACGCAACCAGTTCTCCGTCCACGCCCAGTACGGCACACAGGCACCGCTTGTCGACGCCGTTTTCATCGCTCCGCGCATCAAGAACACCGTGGTCGACAACGTGGAAAGCGAGCGAATCTTCTCCGGCGACATCAATTATATATGGAACTACCGCCGCTTCCGCGGCAGTCTCTCCGGATTCTATACATCGGTGGGCAACGCCATCGAGCGCAACGGCTTCTACGACGAGCAGTACACCACCTACACCAACGTAGTCCTCGCCGGTGTAAAGCGAGTCTACAAAGGCGTTGAACTCGGTATGGCCTACAAGATTACCCCCTCCGTCACAGCCACTTTCGCCGGAACATACGCCCGCTACCAGTACAAGAATAACCCTCAGGGAACCCGCACTTTCGAAAACGGTCTGCACCCAGACACCACTCAGACAGTCTACCTCAAGAACTACTATCTGGGTTCAACCCCACAGTTCGCTGCCAACCTCGGCGTCGACTGGGCTGCTCCCGGCAACTGGTTCTTCAACATCAACGGCACTTATCAGGGCGACTCCTACGTAAATCTCGCCCCGGCCTACCACGAAGCACTGCCCAGCCTCCCCACCGCCGACATATGGAACGGTGCGACTCCCACACGCGAGCAGCTGCAGGACAAAATCAACGAGCTCTCAGCACAGGACAAACTCAAAAACGCCTTCACACTCAATGCCTCCGTCGGCAAACTCATCTACATCAACCGCAAGGTGAGCATGAACGTGAACTTAAACCTCAACAACATCCTCAACAACAAGGACGTTGTCACCTACGCCTACCAGCAGGGACGCCTCGACACAAAAAACTACGACCGCAACGCATACCCCAACCGCTACAGCTACGCCCAGGGCTTCCGCATGTATCTCAACATAGGTATCCGGTTCTAAATCCATCACCATCATGAAAAGAATAACATCATATATAGCAGTCGCAGCCCTGGCCCTGTCGGGAATCATGAGTTCGTGCGACGACGACTTCAGCCGCCCGCCTATAGTCGAACCCGTTTCGCCGATGGCAGGTACCGAAAACACCACCATAGCACAGTTCAAGGAACTCTACTGGCAGGACACCGAAAGCTACGCCACTCCGGTGGGCCAGACCGCCGACGGCCGGGACATAATCATCAAGGCCCGTATCATAAGTTCCGACGCCGCTTCGTGCCTCTACCAGTACCTCTATGTGCAGGACGAGACAGGCGCCATGACCATCGCCGCACGCCAGCAGAGCAGCTCGGCAAAACTCGCCACACAGTACGGCTACGGTCAGGAAGTGTACATCAACGCCACCGGCCTCTATGCGGGCCGCTACTCGGGTCTCTTCCAGATCGGCAACATCAACACCGACGGCAACGGCACCACATTCCTGACCAACGAGGAACTTCTGGCTCATGTTTCGGCCAACGGCCTCGGCGACCCATCGAAAATCGATGTATGGACCATCACCATACCCCAGGCCAGCGAAGCACTCAAGACTGCCGCCGAAACCGAACGTTTCCAGGCACACGCCGTGCGTTTCGAAAACGTACATTTCACCGATGTCGCCAAACCATTCATCGCCACTGCCGGACAGGATGCCAGCATCACGTTCGCCGACAAGGACGGCAACACCATGATTATCCGCATGAACCGCTACTGCACCTTCGGAAACGACCTCATACCCGGCGGTGAAGGCTCTATCACCGGCGAACTCGGATACTACCGCGGCGCCTGGCAGATGGTAATCAACAGCAAAGCTGACCTCAAAGGCTTCAACTTCGATGTCGAGCCGGCCGAAGACGGCAAACCCGAAGGCGACGGCTCAAAGGAGAATCCATTCAACTCTGTGGCAGCCCTCGAATTCACCAAAGCCCTCGCTGCCGACGCAACTACCGACAAAGAATACTACGTCAAAGGTAAAGTAAGCTCCATCAAGGAAATAAGCCCCTCGTTCGGCAACGGCACCTATACTCTCACCAGCGAAGGTACATCAGCCGGTTTCGATATTTTCAGAAGCCTTTACCTCAATGGTGAGAAATTCACCGCCGAAGACCAGCTCAAGATAGGCGACGAAGTCGTAGCTTGCGGCAAACTCGTCAACTACAAGGGCAACACTCCCCAGATGGCTCAGGGAGGCAAAATCGTCAGCCTCAACGGCAATACCGGCGACAACACCCCCGATATCCCTGAAACAGGCAAACCCGAAGGAGACGGCTCCGAAGCCAGTCCGTTCAATTCCATTGCCGCTCTCGAACTGGCCAAATCGCTCGCGGCCGACACACCGACTGATGTCGAATATTACGTCAAGGGCATAGTCAGCTCCATCAAGGAAATAAGCACACAGTTCGGCAACGCCACCTACTCAGTAACCAGCGAAGGAACTTCCACTGCTTTCGACATTTATCGCAGCTATTACCTGAATGGCGATAAATTCACCTCCGAAAGCCAGCTCAAGGTCGGCGACGAGGTTGTTGTCTGCGGCAAGTTTGTCAACTACAAAGGCAATACACCCCAGATGAACCAGGGAGGCAAATTAATCAGCATCAACGGCAAAACCGAGGGTGAAGGCGGCGGTGAAGATCCCAATCCGCCCACGCCTCCGAGCGGCGATGGTATATCGGTGACCGGCGCACAGATAGCAGGATGCACCGACGGCACAGCGACTGTCGACGGCTACTCGTTCACCGCCTCCAAGGAAAGCGGCGCAACAGCTCCGGCGGCCAACGTCTACAACGGAGCCACCACTATCCGCCTCTATGCCAACAACACCCTCACCATCGCCGGCCCGGCAATGGCTAAGATTGTGTTCACCATCAACACCTCTACCGGCGCACGTCGCTACACCACCTTCACACCCAATGCCGGCGCCGTAGCCGAGCAGAAGAGCGGCGACGCAGCCATCACATGGACAGGCGATGCCACTTCGGTGACCTTCACTGTGGGAGCAATCGCCACACTCGGCACCGAATCCACCAAACCCGGTCAGATCCATATCTCCAACATCGAAATCACTCCCGTCAAATAACCGGCAACTATGAAATTCATTAAATATATAGCGGCACTGGCAGCCACGGCATCGCTCTCGACAGGCTTCACCGCCTGTCAGGACGATTTCGACGCTCCCGCCTCCGATGCTCCCGTAGCCTCCAAGACGCCCAACACCACCATAGCCCAGCTCAAAGAAAAGTACTGGCAGGAAGCCGACAACTACGCCGACACCATCAGAGAAACGACCATCATCAGCGGCCGTGTAATCTCATCGGACGAAGCTTCCAACGTGTTCAAGAGCCTCGTAATCCAGGATGAGACCGGCGCCCTCGCCTTCTCCATCAACTCCTACAACCTCTACCTCAACTACCGTGTGGGCCAGGAGATTGTCATCGACGCCACAGGCATGTACATAGGTAAGTACAGCGGACTCATGCAGATGGGCACTCCCGGCTGGTACGAGCGCGGAAACACATGGCAGATCAGCTTCATGGCACCCGAAACCTTCGCACAGCACGCCGAACTCAGCGGCTGGCCCGAACCCGCCGAAATCGACACCCTGCAGATTCCTTCGATAGCCATGATAGGCTCCACTCCCGAAGACCAGCGAAAATACCAGAGCCAGCTCGTAACGCTGCAGAATGTAAGCTTTCAGGAAGGCGGAAAAGAACTCTTCTCCGAGTATCACTCTTCGGGTGTGAACCGTGTCATCACCGATGCCAACGGCACCTCGATGAATGTCCGCACATCGGGCTACTCCAGCTTCTGGAATACTACCCTCCCCGAAGGCAACATCGACCTCACAGGTATCCTGAGCTTCTTTAACAACGCATGGCAGTTTATCCTCATCGACGGAAACGCATGGAAGAAAGCTCCCGAGCGCCCCGGCGCAAAGGACAATCCCTACACCGTCGACCAGGCCATAGCTTCCGAAAAAGCAGGTCTCACGGCTAACGGATGGGTCAAAGGCTACATCGTGGGCGCTGTCGCTCCGGGTGTTGAAACCGTTGAATCGTCCGACGACATCGAATGGGAGGCCCCCACTACCCTCGCCAACACCCTCGTAATCGGCCAAAGCGCCGACACCAGAGACCTCGAGCATGCTCTCATCGTCTACCTCACATCCGAATCGGCCTTCGAGAAGTACGGCAACCTGCGCGACAATCCAGGCAATCTGGGCAAGGAAATCCTCGTGCAGGGCAATCTCGACCGTTATCTCGGCACCTACGGTATCACCGGCAACAACGGCACTACTTCGACCTTTGAAATCGATGGCGTGACACCCGGCGGAGGCGAGACCGGCGAGGGCGACGGCACCGAAAACAGCCCCTACAACGTAGCACAGGTGATACAGCTGAATCCCTCCAGCACACAGACAGCCGTGCAGACCGGCGTATGGGTCAAAGGCTACATCGTGGGCTTCATACCCGAAGTAAACGGCTCGACAGTGCTCTCCAATGCCGTCTTCACCACCAACGCCGCCGTGGCAACCAACCTTGTGCTCGGACCGACAGCCGACTGCACCGATGCCTCAAAATGTATCGGCATTCAGCTCCCGGCTGCCGTGCGATCGGCACTCAACCTCAAGGATAATCCCGGTAATCTGGGCAAGACACTCACCGTTCTCGGCGATGTATTCAAATACTGCGGCGCTCCCGGCATCAAGAATACCTCGAAGTATGTGCTCGACGGCTCCGAGCCTGAAGAACCCACCGGCGAGCCCAGCGGCGACGGCACCGAAGCCAGTCCATTCAACTCAGTCGCCGCCCTCGAACTGGCCAAATCGCTCGCGGCCGACACACCGACTGATGTCGAATATTACGTCAAGGGCATAGTCAGCTCCATCAAGGAAATAAGCACACAGTTCGGCAACGCCACATACACCATTACCAGCGAAGGAACAACAACACCGTTCAGCATTTATCGCGGTTATTACCTGAACGGCGATAAATTCACCTCTGCCGACCAGCTCAAGATCGGCGACGAAGTGGTGGTATGCGGCAAGTTCGTCAACTACATGGGCAACACCCCGCAGATGAACACCGGAAGCAAACTTATCAGCGTCTCCGGAAGTTCCGAACCCGTAGATCCGCCTACACCACCCACACCTCCGAGCGGCGACGGTGTGTCGGTGACAGCCGGCCAGATAGCAGCATGCATCGACGGGACAGCCTCAGTCGACGGCTACTCGTTCACAGCCTCCAAGGGAAGCGGCGCAACAGCTCCGGCCAACAACGTGTACAACGATGTCACTACTCTGCGTCTTTACGCCGACAACACCTTCACCATCGCAGGCCCGGCAATGGCCAAGATAGTGTTCACACTCAACACCGCCACCGGCGCACGCCGCTACACCACTTTCACGCCTAATACCGGCACTGTAGCCGAGCAGAAGAGCGACGATGCCGCCATCACATGGACAGGCAACGCCACAACGGTGACATTCACCGTAGGACACGACGCCACTCTCGGCTCCGACGGTTCGTCGAAGCGCGGCCAGGTACACATATCTTCCGTCGAAATCTTCCCTGCGGAATAATCCGCACACTACTCCACATAAAAGGCTGCTTCCGGCATACATCGGAAGCAGCCTTTTCTTATCCTGTTCACCCTTTAATTTTCACTCTTACCAAGCTGTTTCAGGGCATTGAGCACGGCCTCATGATCCTCGGCATTGATTCGGTCTTTGACCATATTGCCCTCGCTGTCGTAGAGCACCGTACGCGGTATCATTATCGCGCCGCGTTCGTTTCCGTAGGTCCTGAACACATCGCTCCTCAGACTTTCCGAAGCTATGGTGTGATATCCCGCCAAATTATAGTAGCCGACAAGTTTCCTGACCTGCTGCTCACTGTTCTCGCCCGTGTCTATCGATATATACAGAAGCACTATATCGTGCTCGCGGGCATAGTCCCGCACCGGTTTGAGTTTAGTGAAACTTTCGCGGCACGGACCGCACCATGTGGCCCATACATCGACCAGCACCGGGCGGCCTTTGAAACGACCTGTCAGAGCTTCAAGTGTCGTGGTTTCGAGCGAATCGATAAAAACAATATCCGGATTCTCACTACCTGAATTTGCACGGCGATAGGAGGCCATATCGCTGTCGATAAGCCTGCGGAAAGGACTTTCGGGGTATTCGGCCGCGAAGTCAGCCGCGAGGCTGTCGATACCGGGTGTGAACTGAGAATCAGCCACATCAGTATGAATAAGATCGGCCAGAAGTGTCTCACGGTTCTTGCCGGTGTAGCTCTTCTTATAGTAGTCGTACCTCATTGTTTTAAGCATAGGTCGCGGCATGGCCTGCAAATATTCTTCGGTGTAACCGTTATTAAGCAAATAGCGACCGAAACGTATGCCTGCAACCGAGGAAAAATTTCTCGACAAGGCATTGTAGGGCGCATCAAGTCCGACCCATTTTTCCAGGCATGAATCCGCTTTCTGCCACTCTTCACCAGACTTGCGTGAAGACACCTCGCCCCACAGTCTTTTAATCGAAAGTGCCAGCTCCTGACGCATGGCATTCCGCACAGGAGCCGGAAGATTCGCGTAGGTGGCGCCCACACTGTCGGCATAGCGCATGAACTTCGCGTACACCGAAGTTGCCACTGAGTCGGAGCGCAGCTCTAGTCTGTCGTTTTTCCGGGTTACATAGTCCCAGAAATACTTGTCGTAACAATCAGCGACGGCTTCTGCCGCCTCTGTCATTTCAGGCGTCACATTTGCACTGTAGGTGTAGAATTGCCGGGCGGTGGGGTCGATTATCACCTCAGTGGCCTCGTCGGTAAGATAAACAGGCTTGAGAACCCTCTTATCGCCGGAAATTGTAAGTATATATGCAACATCGAGGTCCGAATCTCCCGGATTGATTACAACAGTACTGTCGGAACCGAAAGAGAGAGCATTGAAATCTCTCATCAGTCCTCCTCCGTTAGAAGCCTTGACCATCACCCGGTCTTTCTCACCAAGATTATGTGCTTTGACAGTCAGCGTTCTAGCACATACAACTGACGGCACTACAGCAGCGACAGCAGCAATTGCAAACAATTTTTTCATAATGATTTTTCTCATAATGACTATGAATTATAGATCAGATAAATAAGGCAAAGAACTGCTCACAAAATTACAAAAAATTAATTCCCGTTCAAAATCCGGATCAGTTAAATAGCACGACAATCTGACTTAGTGCTAAAAAAAGAAAAAAATTTGTGGGGACCGCCCATTTTCACTAATTTTGAAAAAAGATATACACCCCATGGAACACCCTGAAAACGACTCTCAATATACAGGACTCACCGTCAATAGCGGCGTTGCCCAGCCGCCGGTAGTAAATCCCTATATGCAAAGGCGCAAACGGCGTCCCCTGCCCTCCCCTTCCGAACTCGTCGAAGGCATTCTCAAGGGCGATATCACGGCGCTGAGCCGCGGCGTCACACTTGTCGAAAGCATCGCTCCCGAGCACTATGCCATAGCTCAGGAAGTAATCGAAAAGTGCCTGCCCTACTCCGGAAATTCCCGGCGCATAGGCATCACCGGCGTGCCGGGCGCAGGCAAAAGCACCAGCATCGACGCTTTCGGAATCCACGTGCTCCGTCAGGGCGGAAAACTCGCCGTCCTTGCCATCGATCCCTCGAGCGAACGCACCAAGGGTTCTATCTTAGGCGACAAGACACGCATGGAGAAGCTTTCCGTGCACCCTGACGCTTTTGTACGTCCTTCGCCAAGCGCAGGCTCGCTCGGCGGCGTAGCGCGCAAGACACGCGAAACTATCGTGCTCTGCGAGGCTGCCGGATACAACAACATATTCGTCGAGACTGTCGGCGTAGGCCAGAGCGAGACTGCCGTCCACTCGATGGTCGACTTCTTCCTTCTTATCCAGATAGCCGGTGCAGGCGACGAGCTGCAGGGAATAAAACGAGGCATCATGGAGATGGCCGACGGAATCGTAATCAATAAAGCCGACGGCGACAACATAAACCGTGCGCAGCTGGCTCAGGCCCAGTACCGTTCAGCTCTGCACCTATTTCCACCGACAGCGAGCGGCTGGCAACCCGAAGTACTCACCTACTCCGGCTACTACGAACTCGGCATAGCCGAAGTATGGGACATGATCGACCGTTACTTCACTTTCGTAAAGGAAAACGGATATTTCGACGCCAAGCGCCGCGAACAGGCACGCTACTGGATGTACGAAACCATCGACGAACAGCTCCGCAAACACTTCTACGACAACATCACTATCCAGACTCTTCTCAAAGCCGCCGAAAACGACGTGATAGATCTCCGAAAATCGTCGTTTGCCGCAGCTCACGCAGTATTAGACCATTATTTCAAGCATGAATAAGATATTAGCCATTCTCGCCGCTCTCTTCATTGCCGTGCTGCCCGTGGCCGCACGCACTCCCGGCGAAAAAATCGGTGTTGTCTTCGCCGACACACGTCATGATTTCGGAAACAGCGCCGAAAACGCCGATAACGGCATCGTAGTACACGAATACACCTTCACCAACAACAGCACGCAGCCCGTAGCCATAGTCACCGTCACGGCATCGTGCGGCTGCACCAAGCCCGAGTACACAAAAAAGCCTGTAGCTCCGGGCCAGGAAGGCAAAGTGACTGTAAAGTTCAACAAACGCGGCCAGCGCGGCGAAGTGAACAAAGATATCAAAGTGCGCTTCCGTTCTGCCGACGGAAAATCCGACAAAGTGACTCTTCGTCTCAGCGGAGTAGTAATTCCTGATTAATCAAACCTATAAACGCTGAAGAGGCAACGCCGTCACGGAGTCGCCTCTTCAGTATAAACCAATCATTATCACATTTCTTGCTTTGAGAAAAGCTTTTCAGCCTTTGTACTATTGAAACAACGGTCACGGAAAGATAGTTCACATAAAAAAATATTTAACTCTCATTAAATAACAGGTGCTACAAAATTGCACTACTCTCCCCTTATATTTGCATTGTAAAAAAGAAAACAATAAAAAAACAGCATAATAATGGCAAAGAAAGAAACCTCCTCTAAAAAAGGCGATGCCAAAGACCCTCAGGCAGCACGCCTCGAAGCCCTCGAACAGGCCATGGGACGCATTGAGAAATCCTACGGCCGCGGCGCCATAATGAAGCTTGGCGACGATGTGATCGAAGACATCGAAGTAATCCCCACCGGCTCCATAAGCCTCAACTATGCCCTTGGTGTAGGCGGCTATCCACGCGGCCGTGTCATTGAAATCTACGGTCCGGAATCATCAGGTAAGACCACCCTCGCTATCCACGCCATTGCCGAAGCTCAGAAAAGGGGTGGTATAGCAGCCATAATCGACGCCGAACACGCCTTCGACCGTTTCTACGCCCAACAACTCGGTGTAGACATCAACAACCTCCTCATTTCGCAGCCCGACAACGGCGAGCAGGCCCTCGAAATAGCCGAACAGCTCATTCGCTCCAGCGCCGTCGACATTGTGGTCATCGACTCCGTAGCCGCTCTTACACCGAAAAGCGAAATAGAAGGCGAAATGGGCGACCGTAACATGGGTCTGCAGGCACGCCTCATGTCGCAGGCTCTCCGCAAGCTCACGGGCATTATTTCGCGCACAAACACCACCTGTATATTCATCAACCAGCTGCGCGACAAAATAGGCCAGATGTTCGGTCCCACCGAAACCACCACCGGCGGCAACGCCCTCAAATTCTACTCGTCGGTGCGCCTCGACATACGCTCGCGCAATCCCATCAAGGACGGCGACGACGTGCTGGGTAAACGAGCATACATCAAAGTGGTGAAGAACAAAGTGGCGCCACCCTTCAAGCGTGCCGAATTCGACATCATGTTCGGCGAAGGAATTTCGCGCACCGGCGAAATCCTTGACCTCGGCGTCGACTACAACATCATCAAGAAAAGCGGTTCATGGTTCAGCTACAACGGCACCAAACTCGCACAGGGCCGCGACGCCGCCAAACAAATGCTTGCCGACAATCCCGAACTGTGCGAAGAACTCGAAGGCCTCATCATGCAGGCCATGAAGGACGCCGAAAAGGACCGCACACGCCGTCCGGCAGCTGCCAGAAAGGATACTCCGGCTCCCGAGACCACTGAAGACGATGCTACTGATGTGGAAGACGTCGAGCTCGACGACGATGACTTCTCCATCGAAGAAGACCTCTGAAAATCATTCATCGAATAAAAAAAGCGGATGTTTCAGACATCCGCTTTTTTCATATTTAAAAGTTGCAGAAACAATATAGCTCACAGCGCCTTGATAAAAGCTCTTCTGCGCCGGTGCTGTCGCCGCTCGAAATACTCCCACTGCTTCTGAACGTTTTCGTTGCCCTCCAGCTCGACATTACTTTCGGCAAACTTGTATCCGTCGCGGTTGAACTCAGAAATAAGATCGTTGAACACAAGTGCATTCACGCCCTTGCTCTGATATTCGGGCTTGACAGCTACAAGAAGAAGATCGACTACATCTGTCTTGCCACGGATAGCCTGCAGAAGATGCCACCATCCGAAAGGAAAAAGATGTCCTCCCGATTTCTGCAGCGCATTCGACAGCGACGGCATTGATATGCCTAATGCCACAAGAGTTCCTTCACTATCTACAACAAGACTTATATCGTTGAGTTTCAACACGCCGATATATTCTTTAATATAAAAATCGATCTGTCGTTCGGTCAGAGGCACAAAGCCGTAGAGATCGGAATAAGCCTCGTTGACAAGTTCGAAAATCGCCTGTCCGTACTCCCGTTTAATTTTCGAACGCGAAGTATATTTCTTTATCTGCAAACCGTATTTTCGGCTCACAATGTCGGCTATGCGCTTATGTTTTTCAGGAACATTGTCGGGAACAGTTATGCGGTATTCCACCCAGTCCACTTCCTTGATATATCCCATTCGTTCCATGTGCGCGGGATAGTAAGGATAATTATAGATTGTGGCCATGGTACCTGTTTCATCGAAACCTTCGATAAGCATTCCTTCCCTGTCCATATCGGAGAAACCCATCGGACCAACAATTTCCGTCATGCCACGGCTGCGGCCCCAGTTCTCCACAGCAGCAAAAAGTTCATCGGCCACCTCATCGTCGTCGATGAAGTCGACAAAGCCGAAACGGAGCTGCTTCTTGCCCGTTTTTTCGTTGTATGCCCTGTTTATGATGGCTGTGATGCGTCCCACAGGTTCACCATTGCGGAAAGCCATGAACGACTGAGCCTCGCAAAAGTCAAAAGCCGGATTCACATCAGGATTCAGAGTGCCCACCTCATCAAGCACGAGAGGCGGTACGAAGCAGTCGTTTCCTTTGTATAAATCTATACCGAACTGCACATACTGGTGCAGACTGTCGGAATCGGTACTGATGGGGTGTACGAATACAGACATAGTAATTGTGTGTTTTTATGTTGTAGCGACAGCGCCTTCATGCAAGCTATGCATTGGTCAGCGGCGCGGGGCTGTAGGGCGATTTCAGCCACAGCACAAGAAGAATCATAAGAATTATGAAAACAGTTACTACAGTGACAAGAGTTTTCGACGAACGCCCTTCAAGAGCAAGATGCAGCTGCTGTAGGTCGCGGTAGCGTCGCGCCGGATTGGGGTTTGTGCATTTGCGGGCCACGCGCCGCAGAGTGGCGTCATTGCTGCCCAATGAGTCGAGAACTTCGGTGAGTACCTTGCCGTAATTGTATATGTCGTCGGAAATCGACTGTTCCGACAGCGACGGACGCTGTTCAAAGCCTACGTCGATAAGTTTCAGATTTTCTATATTCTCGGTGAAGATGATGTTTTCCGGACGCAGGGGAGGATGCACTATATGATTGTGCTCTATATATTCGAGAGCATTCACCAGCTGATGACGCAACTGCTCGAGATGATGCTCGGTCACCTTGCCATCGTTGATAAGTTTGCGCAGATTGTCGCCGTACACATCGTCGCACACTATGGAACGACCGATGCCCGGAATATCCTCGAAATCGTTTATCATCACGATGTTGGGGTGCGCGAGGTTGTAGCGCACGTCGAACTCCTTTTCTATCATAGCTTCGTACTGCGGATTGCCGCGGTACTGTGGTTTAAGAGTCTTAATCATCACCCACTTGCCGAATTTTTTGGCTGTGTAGATGTCGTAGAACTCTTCGTCCCACGCAGGCAGGTGTTCTATTTCAGTCCAGCGTTGTTCCTGGGTCATGCTTCTTCTTCGTCGGGCTGCTCGTAGATCGGTATCTCGCGGGATATCGAATTGTCGAGCGATATTAGAGTTTCGGTACCGGTGACACCGGGTATCATCTGAATTTTCTTATTGAGAAGCTCCATCAGATGCTCGTTGTCGCGGGCATAGAGCTTTATGAGCATAGTGTAGGGACCTGTGGTGAAGTGACACTCCACAATTTCAGGAATCTTTTCGAGTTCAGGAACCACTTCGCGGTACATAGCGCCGCGTTCCAGATTCACACCTATATATGTACAGGTAGCATACCCGAGAATTTTCTGATTAACCTGATAACCCGAACCTGTTATTACTTTCAGGTCGATAAGCCGCTGAAGACGCTGGTGAATAGCCGCTCGCGACACGCCACACTCTACAGCCACGTCCTTCGAGGGTATGCGGGCGTTGTGCATCACTATTTTCAATATCTTACGGTCAAGATTGTCTATCTTTTCAAGCATGGTACGTCTCGTCTTGTTAGTAATATTCCGCAAAAATACCACTTTTCAGGCAATAATGCAAATAATCCTAAATAAATTTGACATATTTTTACCAAAAGAATATTTTTATTGTCATTCTGTCAGATAAAGACAAGATTCAGGACCCATGTTGAATATCAGGTCGAGCACACTCAGACCGCCGGTAAAACCAATTATTCCGCTTCTGAGCTGGCAGTATGGAGCAGGCTCGCCGAGTACTTCGTCGAAAGGCCGACGACGATAGTCGTCGGTATCAGTTACGATACCGTCCGAGTCCTCCATACACAGCACACCGCGCACAATGGCGTCGGCACGGGCGCACAATTCTGTTACCGGAAGCCCGACAATATCCTCGCTGAACAAGGGCAACAGACGGTCGATATAGAACTCGAAGAACGGGGTGCGGCTGTAGGCCGTGGCAAGAGCATTGGGCATCGGCAGCCACCATTTGCCGTGGTCAGAAACCGTGACATCGTTCCAGACACATTCACCGGCCGGCTTTGCCACCGGCACCGTCAGCAACTGCACACCCGGAGCATCGACTATGGCAAAGCGGTGTACGCTCTTGAAACGTTTGTCGAAACGGAGTTCTGTATCGACACGCGCACGCTCATAGCGGCTCATCAGACGGTAGTAGGCAACAGAGCCGAACAACTGGGGAGGCAAAAGCACCTCCGTGCCCGGATAGAGCAGGGGATAGTGCTTCATTTATCGGGATTGGCATCGCGGAGAATGCGGTTGAAACGTATTTTGCCGTCGAAAAGTCCGTGCTCGCGGTCGAATGATGCCAGCACTATCATCGGAGTGCCAACAATATGGTCCTCGGGCACGAAACCCCAGAAACGCGAGTCCTGCGAATTGTCGCGGTTGTCACCCATCATGAAGTAGTAGTCCATTCCGAAAGTATAGCTGTCGGCGGGTTTTCCGTCTATATAGGCGCGGCCCTCTTCATAATCGAAGTAGGCTTCGGGGTGGTTCTCATAGTTGCGGATAGCACGCTCATAGACGGGCCAGCTTTCGGAAGTGAGCTTCACTGTACTTCCCTTTGAAGGTATGAACAGACCCTCGTCGCCTCCGAAATTGGAAATTGTCCAGTCGCCGTCGTCGCCGTAAGGGAAGGTATAACTCTTCGTATCGGAGCCTTCGAAGTAACCTGAAATATCATTGAACTTGGCTATATCGGCAATGAGTCCGTCGGCACGCATTGTTTCTATCATTCCGGCAGTGAGTGGTGCCAGATAGGCATAGCTGTCGTGAGGCGCGTTTTCGAGGAAAGGCTGCAGATTGATGCGCGAAGGCGACATCGGCTCGATAACACTGAGGTCGCTCACGGCAATACCGAGATTGCGGAGGTCGGTATCGTCAAGCGGACGTGTGGTGGCGAAGACATAGTTGAACTGTACATTCTTCGGGAACTCACGAGCCAGACCATCGATAAAGACAGTATCGTTCACTATTTTCAGACGCTGCCCCGGAAGACCCACGGCACGCTTAACAAAATTCTGGCGGCGGTCTACCGGCCGGTAGATGATATCACCGAAGGTAGCCTTGTCGGTCTTTATGCGTTCGCGTCCGTACTCCCTCACGAGCATATCGTAATAGAGCGGTGTTTCCTCGAATTTCGATGCCACTGTGTCGCCGGCCGGAAAATTGAACACCACTATATCGCCTTCCTCGACATTGCGGAGGCCCTTGAGACGGCGGTATTCATTGGAAGGACTGTCGAGGTACGACTTCACGCCGAAGAGACTGTTGTGAACAAGCGGAAAATGCACCGGCGTCATCGGCACCCGGGGACCGTAAACCATCTTGTTCACCCAAAGATAATCGCCGGTAAGCAGAGTCTTCTCAAGCGAGCTCGACGGTATCTGATAGTTCTGGCCCACGAAAGCGAAAACAAAGTACACAAGCACCAAAGCATATACAATGGCATCGACCCAGCTCATCACCGTACGTATGGCCTTCGACTTACTCTTCTTCCACCATGTGAAAGGTATGTAACCTGTGATGTAGATGTCGAACAGCAGCAGCTCGAACACTGCCAGCCACCAGGTGCGCATCCACACCACCCACAGCAGAAAAATCAACGACACGACGCCGAAACGGATCCAGCGTGTTGTCTTCACTTCTTTCAGGCGGCGCTTGAAACCGGCCGCAAAACCTTTATCTTTGTTTTCCATTTTCTATAATATACAAGTTCACAAAAGTAGCAAAAATCCGCCAATTCACAATAATTCTTCTGAAGTCAGTCAGGGTTGACGCATCTTAATTTTTTACAACGTCAAAACTTTTTAATGCGTAAAGG
>CABQCA010000034.1 GCA_902462525.1 uncultured Porphyromonadaceae bacterium
CTACTCCGCCCTTCTGCACGGCTTTGCGAAAAGCCGGGAAATAGATTTCGTGCATGGTACGCTCGTCGACATCGCTGCTGGCATGATGGCGGCTCCACTCCTGGTTGTTTGCAGCGAAATGCTTGATAGTAGCCATAACGCCACGGCTCTGTACGCCGTTGATATAGTCAAGTGCCATTTCCGAGGTCAGATAGGGATCCTCACCCATGTACTCATAGTTTCGGCCGCAGAGAGGCGAACGGTAGATGTTGACACTCGGCCCCAGCACGATTCCCACTCCGCGGGCACGGGCATCGTCAGCCAACGATCCGCCATAGAGGCGCGCCATGTCGCGGCTCCACGTCGCGGCAAGAGCTATGCCCGACGGATAGAGTGTGCTGTGCTTGCTATGGTTGCGTATTCCCTGTGGACCGTCGGCAAGAAGTATGCGGGGTATGCCAAGACGCTCCACCGGCCGGAGTGAGAAAGATGTCTCACCCGAAATATAGTCGATTTTCTCGTCGAGTGTCATTTGCGACACAAGCTCGCGGGCACGCACTTTGTGGGCTTCCGTAATTTCGACAGCTGCCGCTTGAAAGGCAGCCGACAGCACGGCCGCTGCTGTAATGATGCGTATAATTTTCATTTATTGTAGTTTAGCATTAACATTTTGTCTTTTACAATTATACGGAACTCTCCGGGCTCTACGAAGCGGTGCCCCGTGCCGTCGACGAACGAAAGGTCGCGCATGGGGTTGATTTCGAATGTGTATACCACAGTCTCGCCCGGTCTGATGTGCTTTTTCTCAAAATTGCGGAGTTCCCTGACCGGACGGGTGATGGTGCTGGCCGGATCCTGAACAAACCAAAGCACGGTTTCATCGCCTGCAACATTACCGGTGTTTGTCACCGGAATACTTACCTTTATCTTTTCATTGCCGTTTACATCGGTTTTGGTGGCACTGATCTCACCGTAGCTGTAGGTGGTGTAGCTCAGACCGTGTCCGAAAGGATAAAGCGGTTCGCTGGTGATGTCCTGATAAAATCCCTGATGATGACGGCCGCTCTGGCGGCGGTTGTAGTAAATCGGAATCTGTCCTGTCGAATAAGGGAAGGTGATGGCAAGACGGCCCGAGGGGTTTATACGGCCTGAAAGTATGCCGGCAAGGGCGGCTCCGCCATTCACACCGGGCTGCCAGCCTTCGACAATGGCGTTGGCAAGAGGCTCGAGGCGGTTGAGCTCAAGCGGACGGCCATTGCTCAGTACCAGCACTGTCGGTTTGCCGGCCTTGGCCACTTCCATGGCAAGCTGCTCCTGGATTGCCGGCAGGGCTATCGACGAGCGCGAGGCGTTCTCGCCGCTCCACTTCAGATTTTCGCCGAGGCACAGCACTACTACATCGGCCCAGGAGGCTGTGTCGAAAGCTTCTTTGAATCCTGCGGTATCGTTACCGTCGCAGCGGCAGCCCTGGGCATAGCGGATTTCGGCACGGTTACCGAACTCGTCGACGATGCCGTCGTACCATGTCACCACATCCTCGGGACGACCGTGACCGAGCCACGAACCGAGCAGATCCCACTCGTTTCTGGCAAGAGGACCGATGACGGCTATCTTCTTCACATCTTTCATAGGCAGAGTGAGAGTAGAGTCGTTCTTCAGAAGCACCATCGACTCGGCGGCAAGCTGTCCGGCAATGTCAAGCGATGCAGGACGGAGAAAACGGTCAGGCACTGCAGGAGTGTAGGGTTTCTCGAAGAGTCCGAGACGCATTTTCACACGGAGCACACGACGCCCGGCCTCATCGAGCTGCTCAAGACTCACCTTTCCTTCTTCCACAAGCGCTGCAAGATTACGGTCGTAGGCATGGCTCATCATGTCCATTTCGAGTCCGGCATTGAAAGCCCGTTCGGCAGCATCTTTCTTGTCGGCTGCATGACCCTGATTAATGAGTTGTTCGATGGCACCCCAGTCGCTCACAATGAAGCCGTCGTGGCCCCAGCGGTTTTTAAGGATTTCTGTCATCGTATAGCGGTTTGCCGAACCGGGAGTGCCGCTTATGTCGTTGAATGAACTCATAAGGGTCTGTGCTCCGGCTTTCACACACATCTCATAAGGTATAAGATAGGTATCCCACAGAGTCTGAGGCGACACCTCGGTGTACACGTAGTCGCGTCCGGCCTCCGAGGCTCCGTAGCCCACATAGTGCTTCAGGCAGGCGGCCACCGATGTACTGTCGGCAAGGCTTTTGCCCTGATAGCCGCGCACAGAGGCTGCGCCGAAAACGCCATTGACGTAGGGGTCCTCGCCGTAGCCCTCCGCCACACGTCCCCAGCGGGGATCGCGCGCCACATCAATCATCGGCGAAAAAGTCCAGTCGACACCCGACTGGCGTGCTTCCTGTGCCGACACCGCGCATGCCTTGCGTACAAGCGCCGGATTCCATGAACAGGCCTGTGCCAGCGAGATGGGATAGACTGTCCGGAAACCGTGGATAGCGTCATAGCCGAAAATCAGAGGTATACCAAGACGCGATTCCTCCATGGCGCGGCGCTGCATGGCATTGCGCAGCTCGGGTACTGTATCGAAATAGATCACCGAACCGGTCTCGGGAGGAAGCACTTTCACGGCTTCGCCTACGTTGTTGACATTGTTATTGCGGCCCAGAGTGTACTGGTTGAGCTGCATCACCTTCTCTTCAATGGTCATACGTCGCAGCAGATCGTCGATTCTTATCTCAATGGGTACAGCAGGATCCTTGTAAAGCACTGTTTCGGGTTCGATACCGCTCATATCGCTTACTTCAAACGGGCGGGCGACAGCAGCATGAGCCGATGCCTTGGCCACTCTGGCAAGGTCGGCGTTCATGCCGGCGGGTGTGTAAGTGTTTTTAGTCACATCGCGGCCGAACAGTTTCTCGTACCATGCGCAGGCGGCTGTAAAGCGTCCTATGCCGAGGTCAAGATGATAGCCGTCGCGGTTCATATGGTCGCCGATAAATGATGTGCGGGCGTTCTGTATCGCCGTACCGGCCGGTACTATCGTCTTTATTTTAGCCATTTTTGCAGCACGCCGGTTAGCGTCGGCAATAGCATTGTACATCTTCATCTGGTCCTTGCCATAGTCCTTGAAACTGCCGTGCTTCGAATCGGCGGAATAAGCCCATGTCTGGTGCAGGATAGGGCTGGCCTTCTCCGGACCGTTTTTTCGCACGTAGGCAAGCAGTTCCGGCATATCTTTTTCATAAGTCTCGAAAAAGCCTGAAAGCCCGCTCACCTGCTGCACCGAAATATAATCCCACGGCTCGTCGGCGAGCGCCTGAGCCACCGATGTTTTTTTCTTCTCTGTCGTTTTGCCGTCGGCTCCTACCTTGCGGTACACATAGTCGTGTTTGTCGGCCCTGATGTTGCCCACATGGCGTTCGAGCGAACACCCTCCGATAAAGAGATTGCCGATAATGGCTGTGTCGCCTTCGGAGGCGGCAAGTTCGTGGAGGTAATTCTCGACGGCGTCACGCGAGAAGCTGTTGCCAACAGCAAGTATGCGCAGTGTCCGCGCCTGAGCCGTAAACAGCAGCGACAGCATCGCGCCGCATACTACAGTCGTTGTCTTTTTCATTTGCCCTGTCGTTTCTTGTTATAGTAATCGCGCATGATGTACCACGCCTTCTTACGCTGGCCCCGGTCCGACACAAGACCCTTGCGGTTCCAGCCTTCCTGATTCGTGGGGTGGAAGCGGAAAGGCGAACGGAAGTCGAAAAGCACCCATGGCGATACGCCGGCAAGATTGGGAATATTTTCGAACATACGCAGGTTGTCGCGGTAGAGACGCGCCTGATATTCCTCGCTCCACGAACTTGTCACATCGGCGCTGCCGTGCTGCCCGTAGAGTGCCTCGCCTCCGAACTCCGATATGATGAGCGGTTTGTCGGGCGTCACGTCCCACACGGCTTCGGCCGGCGACAGCGGCCAGGGGTGATACCAGCCCATATATTTATTCACGGCCACCACGTCGAGATTGTCGGTGAATGAGTCATCCATGGTGAACAGCCGGCGGTCCTTGTCGAAGTACACGAGGTCGAAAGCCGCCACATAGAGGCGTGTGGTGTCGATGCCGCGGCCTGTTTCGAGCAGCGACCTTAGGAAATCGTTTCGCTCGGGAGATGGCTGGGTCTCGTTCGCCACACCCCAGAATCCTACGGCGCAACGGTTTTTGTCGCGGTTTATCATTTCGGCGAGCATGGTCTGAGCCTTTGCCCGCGTGCTGTCGTCAGCGAAATCAATGCCCTGCCAGATAGGAATTTCCTGCCAAAGCACAATGCCAATTTCTTCAGCCATACGCACAGTATGCTCGTTCTGCGGGTAGTGTGCCAGTCGTATCATGTTCACACCAAGGTCTTTGGCCTCATTGAGCAACATAGTGGCGTCGGCTTTGGAGAAAGCCCGGCCCATGCGCTGGGGAATTTCCTCATGAAACGACACGCAGCGCATGAACTGTGGTTCGCCATTGATAAATATTTTTGTGCCGTCGACGGCAATGTTGCGGAAACCGATACGTTCCTCTACTCTGTCGCTGCCGCCGCGCACTGCCACATCATAGAGTACCGGCGCACCGGGGGCCCAGAGCTTCAGTCCCTTGGCCTTTATTGTACCGCAGGCCACGCCGGCGGCGTCGGTGACACCGCGGAAAGTCTTGCCGATACCGGGAATCTCCACTTCGACAGCTACATCGGCCTCGGGCTTCGACATCTTGACTTCGACGTTTATCACATTGCTCGACTTTTTGTCGAGCTGAATGAAATAATCGGCGATATAGTTTTCGGGTACCGTAACGAGCATCACATCGCGTGTAATTCCGCCGTAGTTCCACCAGTCGAAGGCAAGGGCCGGAATGGCGTCCTTGGTGCGACGGTTATTAACCTCCACGACGAGGAAGTTGTCGCCCTTCACGAGATCGTCGGTGACATCGAATTCAAAAGGCGTGAAACCACCCTCGTGCGAGCCTATCAGCTTGCCGTTGAGGTACACGCGGCAGCGGTAGCTCACCGCGCCGAAACACAGTATCTCGCGCTCACCGGGCTGCGGTTCGGCGTCGAAATGACGGCCATACCACACAGTGCCTTCGTAGTATTTGAGTTCGTCGGACTGCGAGTTCCAGTCGCCCGGCACTTCAAGACGCAGACCGCCGTCGAAGGCGTATTCATAGAAATCGGTATTTCCTTGCGGGGTGCGGTTTTCGTACACTTTCATGCGGCCCCCCTGATCGTAAAGATCCACAATAGCATCCCACCGGCCGTTGAGCAGCTCGCTGTTGCGCCCGTAAATATTTACAAGAGCCGACATCTGCCACACGGCAGAAAGAGCCATAAAAAGGAATATCGCTGTTCGTTTCATCACTTGGAGCATTCTTTAAGGAAGTTAATAATCCAGTTCCAGGCGTCCCACGACTGCTCGGCATAGGCATAGTGTTCGGCTGTTTCGGCAAGTTTCAGTTCCTTAGGCGCATCTATGACATTGTAAACCGAATAGGTTGTTGTCGGAGGACACACCATGTCGTTGTAGCCGAAAACATAATAGCCGGGCACCGCGATATCGCGGGCGAACGACGAAGCGTCGTAGTACGAGAGTGTATTCAGAATTTCCGGCGTGTGATACTTGCTGTTTTTCAGCGTATGGGGCCAGCCGCCGGCACGTCCGGCAGAGTAACCGGCCATATCGCTCATCGCCGGGTACATCGACACGAGTGCGTCGACACGCTTGTCGAGGCCGGCTACAATTACCGACAATCCTCCGCCCTGACTGCCGCCGAAAGTAGCAAGGCAACCGTTGAACTGCGGAAGCTGCTCGATAAAATCGATGGCGCGCACGCAGCCGGTGATTACATTTTTATAGTAGAAACGGTCGCGGTCGTCCATGTTGAATGAATGGTAGCCTTTCAGAACACCATTGTAAAGCCGGGTATAGACTTCGGCGGGAAGGTCGACCGGAATACCATGGATTCCTATTTCGAGTATCATCACACCGCGCTCGGTGTGGCCGAGGTCGCCGTTATAGCCGCGCACGCCGGCACCGGGGAACTTGACTATGGCCGGATACTTGCCCGGGGCAGAGGGAACTGTGAGAACACCGTACATGCGCGAACCCCAGCCGTTGTTGGCCCACGATACACGGTAAACATTCACTTTCGGCGTACATTTTTCGGGCACGAGCGTCATCATGGGCTCAAGATCCCATTTGCGGGCGTCGGCGATGTTCTTTTCCCAAAATTCGCGGAAATCGGCCTGACGGCGTGTCACTGGTTCGAGTTTTTCGGGCGAAAAGCCGATGGTTCCAAGACCTTTGTATTCGCGTCCGTCCTGCTTGAGCGTGACGGTGCAGCGCAGGAAGCCAGGAGTCTTCATCGTACCGCCGTCGATGGTGACACTGCCGTTTTTCAGCCGGGCTGTGCCTTTCTTGAAAGCGGGCATCATGTCGTGGCTCAGTTCGTAGTTTATCTCATTGTCGCCCTGCGGAACATTGCAGCGGCTGAACTGAACGGTGAATTTCACTTTCCGTCCGGGCTCGGTGTCCCAGTTGCCGTCGGCAGGGTACACCGACAGATGGTAAAGTCGTTCGGCAGGCTGAGCCCAGCCGAAAAGGGCAATAAGAAGAAATGTGATGATAAGATGGCTTCTCATAGTATTTTATATCTGTACATTACAAAATCATTCGGACGGTCGAGACTCACGGCAAGAGTGCCGGCACCTCCGGTTTTCACAGTCTGTTTTTTACCGCTGCCCACCACCGGAGTCAGCTGCACTTTCCGACCTGCCGGCAGCCATGTGGCGACATCGGCCCGAGGACGGTCGTTGTCCTCGCGGAAGAAAAGAAGAAAACCGGTGTTGTCGTCGCATACCGACTGGAAACCTGTCCACGATGTTCCCGACGGCTCGTCGCCCACCGGAAGAATGGTGCCGCTGTGAAATTCGTGGGCAATCTCTCTGTAGGCGGCTACCAGAGGCTGTATGCCAAAAGCATCTTCCGGCAGGTTCGAGGCCTCCATCCAGGCAAGAGGCTGTCCGGCCATCGTCGTTGCGAAAAGATAACTGAAATCATAGGCCGAAGGGGCAAAACGGTCGTCGGGATATTTGTCGGCGTTTCGCCATTTGTTGAGAAACTCTATCTGGAGCCGCTCAGCAGGAACATAGCGCGAGAGCATCCACAGATTGCGGAGCGTGCGGTAAGGATAATAATTTCCCCAGTCGGTATATCTGTTTTCGAGAAAGATATTACCGTATTCGTTAAAATAATGGTAGCCGTTGCGACGGCTGGCAGTGGCGTCGAGGTTGAACATCACCTCGTTGCCGGTATCGGCGAGCACACGGTCGAAGAGGCGGCGGAGATTTTCCTCGCCTTTCTTCGTATTCACTGTAAGTCCGTCGATTTTGAACATTCTGATACCGTACTCGCGCCACAGGCCCGAGATGACGGCGGCGTCTTTCTCCCAGTCGGCAAAATCGTTCTGAACGCTGGGATTGAACCACAGGCCAATCTCTATGCCGAGTTCACGGCCGCGGTCCACTATCGGCTTCAGACCGCGGGGATACTTCACCGGATCGGGAGTCCAGTAGCCGGCGTTGGCATAGATATCTTTGAACGAGCCGTTTGCAACTGCCGAGTTCGGGCTTTTACCGGCCTGCCATCCGTCGTCGATCTGAAAAAGCGATATTCCCAGACGCGCGGCTTTCTCAAGTTCGGCAAGGCAGAAGGCCTCGTTCACTTTGGCGTCCTGAGAGCGGTCGCCCCAGGTGTTCATCATCACCATTTCGTCGCGTGCTGGATCGAGGATGCGGCATTGTTTCTGGTAGGCGCGCAGTGCCTTCAGCGCCGACAGTTCACCGTCGCCGAAAGTGCAGAGCACCGAACTGTAGGTCGGCGTCCATTTATCGGGCGTGATGTCGCTGTCGTTCACGCCGGGACCGGTGACGGCGAAAGTGCCGAAGTCGGCGATGAAATCGGAATTCTTGTAGTTGAGCTGCACACCCGAGCATGGTGCCTCCTTGAGGAAAATTAATCCGCCCCCGTTCTCGCCGTCGGTGACAGTGAGAATATTGCCGCGGTAGCCTGTCTTGCGGTAGCAGAGGAAGTCGCGGCGGTCAACGAGATTGTCGTTCCAGTCGGTGATATCACGAAATTCCACTGCACTTCCGTGCCAGTGCTTTCCCGGGAGCGACAACCGGTCGAGTGTCGATGTCACGGGCTTCACCTTCATGTCGGCCGCGTGCTCTATGTTGCTGCGGTCGGCGGCACCGGTCTCTTTCTCGGCGACGCCGCTCATGGTGCCTCGCAGACGGGTATCGACCGCTATTGCCGGCACACCGTCGTAGAGGCGGTAGATGCGCTCTACCTCAAGGTCGCCCAGGCGGTAAGCCACCGTGGCTTCAAGATGGGCGGGGCGTATGCCGTCGGACGACACTTCGGTCACTGTCAGAGTTCCGTCGGACGGTTCGGCACGGTTTACGGCAAAATCGGGAGTCCTGCCGTCGGACACGAAAACACGTCCCGATGCCTTGTCGGCGACACGGCAGGTTATCAGATGGCCGTTGTTCCAGCTGTAGACGCGCTCTATGCGGTCGTTGCCGAGGCGCAGGGTATCATTCTCGAGAAGTGCGTAGCTGCCGCCGGCCGCAGCCGAAAGGACTGCGGCCGCCGACAGAAACAGTGTGATATTTCGTAGATTCATTTCAACATTCTGGGAGTGTCGAGCAATTTATTTGCCTGATTGAATTTCTGATTGTCGGAGAGTTCGTCGGCCGGACGGCCGGCGCCTTCCTGCATCATGGCCCGCAGTTCGGGAAGATGCGAGCGGTAGACTTCGCGGGGCGAAACACCGTACTTGTTGCACAGCGATGCCGCCATACCCACCACTTCGCCCATCATGCCGGTGGTGCGCATCACACGCACTGTGCCCAGCGCCACGTGGGTGACACTGATGTTGCGCCCCGCCATGAAGAGATTGTCCACATTGCGCGAGTACAGACATCGGTAAGGCAAAGCGTAGGGATAGATGAATATATGCTTGGTAGCGGCCTTGAATTCTCGGCCCGGGAAGCGGCGGCTGTTGTCAGGAGCCGGAAAATGAAGGTCGAGGCTCCACGATGCGGCGAACGATGCATCTTCATGGAACACATTCTTGTCGATATCGTCCTGCTTGACGATGTAGTCGCCCACAAGACGCCGCGACTCGCGTTTGCCTGCTATGTAGGCCATCCAGTCGAGCGAACGGTTGCGGTATTTTTCATTGTCGGCAAGATGATTCTTGAGATAGCTCCAGTTCGAAAGCACTACGAGCATTCCGTAGTCGCGCACGGTTTCGGCCTCGGTAATCTGATTGCGGTTCATGCCTGTTTCCCAGGTCCATTCACCCATGGTGACACGCTCGCAGGTGGAATCGTTGAACTCCAGACCGTAGCAGAACTCCGGAAATCGGGTCGGCCGTGCTTCTTTCTTCGTGTACCACTGGACGGAGGCGCCCATGGTAAGCGAGTCGGGCTGTTCCGGCGCCAGAGGCTCGTTGAACTCGCTGCGGCCCTCGCGGCCCATCATGTAGTCGGCACCGGCAAGATAGCCGATGGTGCCGTCGCCTGTGCAGTCGCTGAAAAGAGGCGCGGTAAGCACCGTCTCGCGGCCGTTCTCGATATTCTCGATGGTCACCGAAGCTATTTTCGAGCCGTCGGTGCTTACCTTTGTGGCACGGTTGCACGGATAGAGAGTGATGTTGGGCTCGGCCATAATGAAGGAGTCTTTCTTAGCGTCTTCATAGCACTCTGCCGGCTGGGCATTTCCTTTGCGGCTATGGCCGAATTCACGTATCATGCGCCCCAGACCTTTGTTGGGTCCGAGTTCGATGTGACCGCCGAGATGAACACGCACTTCGGCGCTGTTGTTTCCGCCAAGAACGGGACGATCGTTGACAAGAGCGACCTTCATACCGTTTCGGGCTGCAGTGGCGGCGGCGCACATGCCGGCGATACCACCGCCCACCACCACCATGTCGTAGCCGGCTGTGACTGTTGCTGCTGTGTCGAGCCCGAGAGCTCGGCGGCGCAGAGCGGCGAGGCTGTCACCGCCGTCGGGAAGCTCTATGTCCTCATCGGTGAGCACAATGGCGTCGCAACGGCCGTTGAAGCCGCTGAGGTCGTGCAGTGCAAGAGTCTGCTTGCCGGCCTTGAGATTTAAAGTACCGGCCTTCTGCCATTCCCACTGTTTGCCGGTACTGCCAAGCGTAGCCGGCAGTGTCTTGCCGCCGACCTTTACCTTGAACTTTCCCGGACCTTCGGCATCGGTCCAGGGTGATGTCCAGTTGAAAGTACGCACGTAAACGCTATAGCGCCCTTTCTCGGGAACGTCGATCTGTGTCTGCGCATCGGCAACGGGCACCCCCATGCCATGTGCCATGAGGTAGGGCGAACCCATACGGTCCATAAACTGCTGATCGAGTACCCAGCCGCCCTTATCGGCGAACGACTCGGCTTCGACCCACAGGCAAGCCCCCGACGCCCACGGCATGGCCGCGAGCGCCAGGAGCGATGTCAGCATTGCTTTTTTCATCACGGAATAAAGCGTTTATTTTACTGTGACGTCGGTAAGTTTCACCCAGCCGTCGGCTGTGATGTCGCCCTTGGCGGCAATCTTTAGACCGATACGGTTGTCGCGTGTGGTGTCGACAATGCCTACGGCCCATGTGTAGCTGCCGGAAGCGACGCCGCCCATGCTGAGGTTTGTCTCGTAGGTCATTGGCTTGCCTTTGATCCACATGTCGAGGCACGGTTTTTCGTCGACATAGACCTTCACCGGCTGATCGGTCGACTTGTCGAGCAGTGCGAAAGCCACCTTATATTTCTGATTCCACTGCGGAATGTTCGTGGGGCAGTAGCCCCAGCCAAGGTTGCTCCAGCGGTGTGTGATGGTCACATTGTCGGAACTTCCCGGGTTCACAGGCAGCGAAATTTTGTCGGGATACAGACGGTAGCCGCCTTCAGCAATGAAATCCTTCACAAGGTCGAAAGCATTGTTGAACCAGCGCCATGTCTCGCCGGCGAGCTGATTCGACGAATAGCGGAAGTCCATCATATTCACCGAAGCGTTGCGGGCCTCGTCGAACTCGCCGCGGCGCACTTCGCCGTGGTCGGCATAGCCGTCGCCCTTGATGGAGCCGCCGTGCGAGCTTTCCACCCAGCCGCCTTCGGCGATAATGGGCACGCGGTAGCGCATCTTGAGGGCGTAGTTGCGTTCCCAGGTGGTGTAGTAGCTCTTCATGCCGAAGGCATCGTGGCGCAGAGAGTAGCCTTTGTCGACGAGCTTGTCGATAAGACGCTCGGCAACACCCGTATCCGCACCGCCGAATGTATTGTACGACATGAGGCAGCGATGGTAATTGATGACACACGGCACTTCCTTGAAAGCCGAAAGATAGGCGTCGCTGGCCCAGTCGATGGTAGCTTCGCGCGGGCCGTCGTTGTTAGGACCGGTTGAATAAGTGCATGTGTGGCTCTCGCCCCATTTGCCCAGACCGAATCCCGACATGAACATTGTTTTGTCGGCATCATCGAATTCTGCAGCAAAAGCACGCAGAAATTCACCGAATTTTTCCTGGAAAACAGGATCATCAGGGTACGGCGACCAAACCTGCACCGAGCCTGTAGTCGACATGAAGCCCTGGGCACCTGCGGCGCGAACGAAATCGGGAGTGAAATTGTCGTGCTTGTCCTGCGAGTCGCAGATGAATGAGAAGGCCAGCTTGAGGCCGCGTTCCTTAGCTCCGTCGACGAGCATATGGAAACGGCGGGCATACTTCGATTCCGACGGGTCCTGGTTCCATACATACACGCCCTCGCGGGGGTTGAAGTATGTCCAGGCGGCGCGAATGAACAGCACGCTGGCGTAGTCCGACACCTTTACGGTACCTTCCGACGTGGGATAGTTGTCGTAGATGTTCCAGAAATTGTCGTTGAGACCATCACCAAGACCGGCATAGAGCACCCAGCCTGTCATCGGATTCTTGAGGTTGGTGTAGCGGTCGGGCTTGATGTCGACAACCTTGTTGCCCGATATTTCCCAATTGTGGGTTGTGCTGTCGACCTTCACATCGTCATCGCTGCAGGCCGCAAGTGCAAGTCCCGTCAGAAAAAATGGAATATATTTCAGTTTCATTATTGATCTTACTATTGAGTTATTATTTGGTGAAGAGTGAAAGGTGAAAAGTGAAGATAATAGTTAAGGCGGTAAGAGGCCATTATCTTAGCTTTATAATTAACCTTTCACTTTTCACTCTTCACCTTTCACCATTCACATTTATCGTACTTCAAACACTACGGTCATGGTCCGGAGATTTACGCACACATAGTTGCAGCCTTCGGGAACCACGAAGCAGGCATAGCGGTTGTCGCCCTGACCTCCGACGATTTTCTCCTCGACACCGGGAGCGGCATTTGTGAAGCCGTGGTGGTCGTTGCGTTTGGCATCGGCAGTCGAGCCATAAGCATATACGTTGTTCTCGATCGAGCTTACCAGGAAGGTGAGAGCGCCGCCGGGGATTGTCTCGCCGCCCCACTTTGTCATGTTGGCGCCACGCGGGATTGCCGAACCGGAGTAGACAAACACCTGAGGATCGGCCAGCGACGGTGTGAGCGAGTATTTCTCCTGGAAGCCTGCTTTGAGACCGGTATCGTGTGCCATGTCGTTGAAACCGCCCCACATCCAGAGCCGGGTCACTTCCTGCGTGTAGGGATTGATCTTGTCGACGGTATTGTTATAGCTTACTGATACGGGTTTGAGGTCGGTGGCAGCCGAGTAGACGGTGACATTACGCTGTGTAGTGTTCACAACCACACGATAAGTGCCGTCAGCAGGTATTGTCCATCCCTGAGCGCCCAGCGAGGCAGCCGGTACCTGCCCGAAGTCCATCGGGAGACCGTCGGTCAGTTCGCTGTCGGTTGATTTCTTAGGCACAATTACCAGCGATTTCTGCTCCTCATAGAGGATAGGCAGACAAAGAGTACCGGCTTTGAGTTCGCCGCGCCAGGCGTAGACAGCATCGTCTTCGAGCGTACGTACTATCTCGATGTCGTCGGAGCCTACCGCCGAACCGCTGAGGAAGAGCTGATCGATGTCGAGCACAGCGCCGGCAACAACAATCTTCACGGTCTTCTTGTTAAGGTCTACAGTCACGCGATAAGTCTCGTCCTCGGAGATAATCCAGCTGGCGGCTCCGGCACGGTCGACCATCGCTGCAGCCATTTCGTCTTCTGTAACGGGAGTATCAGTGCCCGACGCAGGTGCGATGGCATTTTCCTCGCCGGCATAATCAACGGGGAATGAAACGGCTCCGGCAGTGAGCTTGCCCATGTAAGAATAAATATTCGACGTAGCCGATGTAGGCTGGATTTCAATGGTATTGTCGCCGTTGGCTATGTAGAGTCTATCGGCACGGAACTGCTTGGGACCGTAGGTCTTCACGCGGACCTGTGCCGTGGCGATGTCGGGAATGACGGTGCGCGGGCCATTGAAATCGGCCGTCACATTGAGGTTGAGAGTGTAGACAGAGCTTGTGAGGGCACCGAAATGGTCCACAAGCAAGGTCTGCAGGTCCTTGTTGGTATATGTGCGCCTGAAGTTGCCGTCGTCCTCGTATTCCTTGATCGATGGCTTGGTACTTTCCGACACATCGTACTTGTAGCTGTAGGTGGTGATGTAGTCGTTGCCGTAGTCCATGGCCGGATTCCACTCAACGGTGAGCGCCACGGCATCGGGGTTGGCCTCATCGAGCACCACGTAGTCGCTCGATGTAGTGAGCTGTATCACGGCATTGGTGCGCGAATAGGAATTGTCGATGTCCTCGTCGCCGCAGGCCGTCACAGCGCCGGCCAGCAGCGCTATGGCTGTCAGGCGGGCTGTGTTGCTGATTATATTATTATATTTCATAATATTTCGATCGTTGTTTGATTAGTAACCGGGGTTGTTGCGCAGATTCGGGCAAAGCTCGATGTCGTGGGTAGGTATCGGCCACAGGTACTGGCGGTCGGGGAAGACTCGCTTGGCGCCCAGGCCGCAGTAGCCGGCATTGTAGAGGGCGGAGAAGTCGGCAAGACCGTCTTCATCGATCTGCGGAGTCATGCCCCAGAACCACAGACCCTTGTTGACAATATTGCTGAGCAGGTCGGCAGGAGGAAGATTGATGTAATTGTAGCCGTTGAGGGCTTTGGAGGCAAGTTTCCAGCGGATAAGGTCCATGTAGCGGAGACCTTCGTTGGCCAGCTCCATGCGGCGTTCCACTCGCACGGCCTTGCGCATGGCCTCCTGAGTACCGAGTTCGACTGCCGGATAGACGTCGGTGGCTGCACGGTTCACGCCGTAAGCACGGGCGCGGACGCTGTTGATAGCCTCGGTGACGGATTCGTCGAGTTCGCCGAGTTCGATTTTGGCCTCGGCGTACATGAGGAGCACATCGGCGTAGCGCATCATCACATAGTCGCGCTCCACTTTCTTGCCGTTTTCAGTCCACGAAATGTCGATGCCTTTCTTCCACAGCAGGCCGTTATACGACGCGTACTGGTTGACGGCACGGTTGTCGGCGTTGCTCTGCATCTGGCCGGTGGTATAGTTCATCACCTTGGTCACGTCGGGACGGGGATTGTACTCGAAACCGCAGTGCTCGGTGCCGAACTCAACGATGGTCTTGGTGCATCGCGGGTCGCGGTTGGCGAATGGGTTGCGCGGATCGAAGAGGGGCGACTCGTCGATAGGCAGACCGTCGGTGCAGAGGAACGCTGCGAAAAGGTCCCACGAAGGATTGTCCGAGCCGTAGCCGCCGGCGTTACGGGGCAGACCGTTGTTCACGTACCACTGGTCGAGAATCACGTCGTTTGCGAGAGAGCGTGGAATGAAGAACACTTTTTCGGGATTTTCCTTGGTGCTCTGAAGGAAGAGTTTCGAGAAATCGGGTTCGAGCGAGTAAACCTTCAGGTCCATGCAACGCTTTGCGGCGTCGGCTGCGATGGCATAGTCGCCGTGATAGAGGGCGAAACGGGCCTTCATGGCCAGAGCTGCGCCCTTGGTGGCATGCTGTGCGGCGGTACCGTAGCTCACGGGCAGATATTCGATGGCTTTGTCGAAATCGTCGTAGGCAAGCTGCTTCACCTCGTTCTTGTCGCGGCGTCCTTTCTGCTCGGCCTCCGAAATAGTCTCGGTGCCTTCCATGTAGGGTACGTCGCCGTAGTAGCAGGTGAGTTCGGCGTACTTGCAGGCACGGCAGAAGTAAGCCTCACCGGCAAAGCGGTTTAGCTTCTCTTCGGTCATGGTGCCTTCGGCCTTGTGGTAGTTGGCAAGAAGGGTGTTGGCACGGGCAATGAGCTTGTAGCTCTGCTGCCACAGGTTGTACACTTCCCACTGCTGGCCGTTCATGGTGCCGTCGAGCACGGTACCGTTGCTGCCCGGGTTACGGTTCTGCTGACGGTAGGTGAAGTTGTCGGTCCACTGCTCGGAGCCTTCGAGAGGCTGGTTCCAGTAGCCGAGAATATAGAATTCGTTGACGGCCATCTGCAGCTCGGTCTCGTTGGAGTACCACGACGAACTGTTGCCCTGTGCCAGAGGCTCGATGTCCATGGTTTCGCAGGAACTGAGAGCCATGGCGGCGAGGACCGTTGTATATAGTATCTTCTTCATTGTTTCTTTGTGAATGGTTAGAACTTAAGATTGAGACCTACCACGAGGGAAGTGGTGATTGGATAAGCGCTCACACCCATTTCGGGGTCCCAGCCTTTGGGGAAGTTGTCGATTGTGAAGAGGTCGCTTGCGCTGAAGTAGAAACGTGCTTTCTGAATGTAGGCTTTCTTTGTCCATTCGGCAGGGAGGGTGTAGCCTATGGTCACGTTCTTGAGGCGGAAGTAACGGCCGTTGAAAATCCAGAAGTCGGAAGTGGCGTAGTTGTTGTTCTTGGTAGTGTTGGTAAGGCGCGGATATTTGGCGGCGAGGTTCTCGGCGTCGGTGTTGAAGACGCTCCAGTACTTGCCGTCGATGATGGCGGGAATGTTGCAGTAGTTGTCGCGCAGGGGTTCTACCATGGCGCGTTCGAGATAGGCGTTCTGCTTGCCGATACCCTGGAATGCGATGGAGAGGTCGATACCTTTCCAGTCCATGTTGATTGTACCACCGTACTGGTAGCGTGGCAGCGAGTTGCCGAGGGGCACGCGGTCGTATTCCGACGAAATAACGCCGTCAGGCACACCGTCAGGACCGCTGATGTCGCGGTACTTAAGGTCGCCGACAGTCACCGAGCCGTTGAGGCGGGCCGAATTGTTCACTTCTTCCTGCGTTTGGTAAATGCCGTCGCAGATGTAGCCGTACCAGGCGTTGAAGAGTTCTCCTGCACGTTTCACCTTGCCGCCGCTGATGATGTCGCTGTTGTTGAGATAGTCGATTTTCGAAATGAAGTCCGAAAGGTTCACGCTGATTCCGTAGTGGAAATCGCCCACACGGTCGTTCCAGCTCACTTCGAGGTCGTAGCCGTGGGTCGACATCTTGCCGGCGTTGGTGTTGGGATCGCTGTAGCCCATCGACCAGGGAATCTGGATGGCCAGAAGCATGTCGGTAGTCTTTTTCCAGTAGTAGTCGCCGGTGAAACGCAGGCGGTTGTTGAGGAACGAGGCGTCGATACCGATGTCGGTCGAGGTGGTTGTTTCCCAGGAGATGTCCTCCACGGCAAGAGCGCGCAGCGAGGCTGTCTTGTCGGAAACGACTTCGCCGTTCTCATAGAAGAAGGAGTTGCCGAAGGTCATGAGCGACATGTAGGGGAAGTAGGAACTGCCGATGCGTTCGTTACCGAGCTTACCCCACGATGCGCGGAGTTTGAGGAACGACATTGTGCGGGGATCGATGTTCTGCATGAATTTTTCCTGCGAAATCACCCAGCCTGCCGAGAACGAGGGGAAGGTACCCCAGCGGTATTTGCGTGCGAAGCGGCTCGAA
>CABQCA010000035.1 GCA_902462525.1 uncultured Porphyromonadaceae bacterium
CTATGCCAAATTCAAGGAAGCAGGTGATCTCATACTATGCGGCGGAGCTTTTAGTGTCGATTCGGAAATAACTTTCGGAGAAACGATGAACTCGTTGATGAACGCCGATGTCCGCCGGAAAGCAGGAGTCGCTGCAGGCCGGTACATTGCCGCCAATATCGGAGCAAGCGACAGAATAATGGCAGACATTTTTCCCGGGCTGAAGGTATGATCCCAGTCACCGTCAACAAACAGAATTTCTGAACCATAAACGATATAACATTCCGAGTCTGATTCGATGATAAAAGTAGGAATATACGGCCCAGCAGAGTTGAACAGTCCTGTGAGAAAGCAACTGCTGCGTCTGCTCCTCCGGCATCCCGATGTGGATTTGCGTGCCGTTGCATCGCCGGCAGGTAATGCGATGCCATTGGCCGAACTTTATCCGGTGTACACCGGTGAGACGAAGCTTACCCTTGAGCGTAATCTGAAACTCGATAATATTGATGTCCTCTTTGTGATAGATGAGGAAAATATCACCGACGATGTCCGCCTGCATTATGAAGAAGATCCGGATTTCCATGTAATTGTGCTTGGAAAAACTCCCCGGCTTCTTAAGGAAACCGACGGTATGGAGTATGGTTTTCCGGAGTATAACCGCAAAGCGCTGGTGCGCGGAGCCCGTGCAGCTGTCAATCCGTCGGCGGCCGCCATGCTTATCGAACTTGCATTGTTTCCTTTGGCTAAGTTCGGAGTGCTCGAATCAGATGTGCACGTCAGAATCAGCGGCAAAGCAGTCGACCTCGATGCCTCTGCTACGGAAGCGCGCCGGCTGCTTCAGATGGTTGAGTCTTCATTCGATTCAGAGGTGATTGTGGGAAGGGGTGGAGACACCACCTATGAGCGCCTTGATGCCGAAGTCCGGGTGACAACAATTCTGGAGTTCGATGAACTGGAACGCATTTACAACGAGACATACGAGGACCATAACTTTGCTTATCTTGTGCCCGGTAAGGGGGCTTTCGCTGAAGATCTCAGGGGCAGCAACAAATGTCTTATCCGGCTTGACAAGGAGTCCGATACACTTACTATCAACGCCTCTATCGATGCTATGACCCGTGGTGTGACAGGCAATGCCGTTCACATCATGAATCTGTTTTTCGGACTTTACGAGCGCACCGGCCTTTCCATCTGAATATAAAATAATAATATTATTCCTGCGTATGTTTTCGTTGAAGCAATACGCAGGTTTTTTTGTGAAAAATAGGTTTTTTAGTGATAAAAAGATGTGAATAATTAGGCGTAAACAAACGAAATTTCATATCTTTGCAGTAAGATGTGTTTTACCGCAAATCATTTTTAGAATCATAAACCATAATTATTACTTTATAGAACGTTAAAATACAATGGTATTGTCAATTATTATAGTAGCAGTGCTTGCTTTGGGTGGCGTCGCTTTTTTTGTGATGAGGGGCAAGTCGGCCGGCGGAGATGTTGCTGTTCAGGACTTTAATTTCAACATAGAGCCGATTTCGAACACCCGCTACATGAACGTGGAGGACAATGTTGTGGAGGACTACGACTGCTGGTACTTCCGTGAAGGCTATACTCAGAAAAAGATCCAGGTAACAGGCAGTGTGGATGTGGGTTTTCCCGGATCAGGAACGAAATACACCACCATGGCGGAGATCAGAGTATGCGATATCAGCGACAACGAGGATTTCAGCATAGCTGCAGACAGCGCACTGAGACCGACCGAAGATTCATGGTATGAGCTTCCTCTTGATGCCGACGGCCATTTCAGCACGGCTGTTGTGGCCTCGGTTGTAAGCGACGGCAAGAAACCCGATTTCGACCGGCTGGATCACAATGTGCTATGTGTCAAGGTATATGTGAGAATTTCTGTAAAGGATAGCAAGGGGACCGTTGTGAAATTGCTGCCGGAACAGGAGCGAAAATACACCTTTATTGTCCGTCCCGAGTTGCAGAATGTCGACATCTGGATGGCATTCGACCCCGGTACTTCGGGCTCATGTGTGGCCTACGGCTACGGCGGTCAGCTCGACCAGACGAACAATGTGCATCTTGCTTACAATAAGGAGAAAGACAGTGCGGGTCGCGAACGACTGAATCCAATCTTCTATTCGAAAATTAAAATTGATGAGAAAAGCCGTTTCTTCAAAGGAGTGGCACCGGCCGACATGGAGGTTTTCGATGTCGAAACGAACAAGGGCGATTTCTATTTCGGCAACCTTGCCCATATTCTGTGGGGCCGAAACAGTTTCCAGTCAATCAAGAAACTGCTGGGCTACCGTAACGAGCTCGATGTTGAAGGTCCCGGCGGTCAGGTGCGTTCCATCAAGGGCGAAGATCTTGCTCACCTTCTGGTGAAAGGTCTTTGTCATGAATTCCGCAATTTCATAAAGAACGACACAGAAGTACAGACCGATGTCAGAAACCGATTGCTCGCTGCCGACGGCAGTCTGACCCCTTCCCGTGCAATCGTAGCCGTGCCCAACAACTACACAGTCAATAAGGTACAGGCCATGGTCGACACAGTGAAACGAACCGGGCTCTTCAAGGAGGTGCATTATATCTACGAGGCTGAAGGCGTGATGATGTACTATCTCAACCTTAACTGGCGGAATCTTCCGTCTATCAAGGACAAAACTTTTGTGGTGTTCGACATGGGCGGAGCAACAATCAATGCAACAGCATTCCGTATCAATGTCACCACCGATAAGTCGCAGGGAGGCTACGAGTACACCAGCCGTATTGATGTCGATACTGTTTCACGAATCGGTTATACAGTCGGTGGCGATAACATCGACTTCGCGCTCATAAAGATACTCTACGGTATGCCGTCGATGAAACAGGCACTCAAGACCGCCTGTGTAACCGAGGAAGAACACCGGCGCCGAAATAAAAAGGCTGTCATAGCCTTTGTGCAGAAATTGAAACTTGACTATATCCGCGCCACCAATGGAGACCGGAGCGCCGACAACTGGGCTGTGATGCCCGATACATTCTGGACGCACCTCTTCTCGGAAGCCAAGAAATGGGGGCTTACACTGCCGGCAAAGATGACCGACAACGACAAAAGCTATTTTGGACGTGAGGACATAGGCGCTCCGATGCGTGACCTTGTGATGAGCAGTGTCGGCGATGCTGTCGACGAACTGCTGCACGGTATGGAAAACATGGATGTGGTTCTCATTTTCTCCGGACGAAGCGTGCTTTATCCGGGTGTTAAGGAGACTGTTTTCCGTGCGGTATCCAGAAATCATAAAAACGTGATGGAATGGAACTACGAAGGAGCCCGTGAAAGCCGTGAAGAGGCCGTGAAGACGGCCGTAGTCCGCGGCGCATGCTGGTATGCCATGTTCAGCCGTTTTGTAAAACTAACTCACAACAAGGTTACGTCGACATTCGGATATATCGATATGGTGGGCAATGTATCGAAGTTCGTGCCTGTGATTCCGAAGAATACTCTCTTCGAAGAAGACGGTTCGGTGGAACGCGAGGTAGCTCCAATGTATCCGCCGCTTTCAGTCATCGAGTTTATCCAGATGCTCGGTCATAATTACGACACGATATTCAATGACAAGATTCAGCACAAGATGAATCAGCTCTACCAGATCACACCGGGACGTATAACCGGCAATGTGCAGTCAATCAAGGTGCGTGTCGACTACAATAATAACTTCTCGTTCGAAGTTTATGTGGCAGGTGAAAGCGAACCCATAGTGAAAGAACTTGAGGCGGCGGATACTGATATATGCGACCGCAACAGCGAGGCTTATTCCTTTGCGGCACTTTCGTCGCTTGACGACAACAAGGAAATTGCCGCAAAAGCTGACGAGAGCACACGTCTGTTCACACCCGTTCAGGACTCGATTACAGTGCAGCCCGAACATAAGCCTAAAACGGAGAGTGTGCAGGTCGAAGGAGCAAAGAAAAAACGTCGTTTCTAACTATTTTGATACTATGAGAACAGAGAGAATGATTTTAATCGCCTTGTTTCTTGGCTCGTCGATAATTCCGTCGATGGCTGCGACACCAACCGCCGAAAGCCCCGGAAACGGTGTGCTTCTGGCACTTCTGACGGGCGTGATAGCCTTTATAGCCGGAGCGGCGGCAGCCATCTTTATTCCAAAACTGCTGCATGGTAAAGAAAGCAAGGGCAGAAGAGGCCGTGCGCCATATGTTGCCCCCAAGGGATCGAGACCGGCAGTCTCCGCCCAGCCTCTTGTTGTGGCTCAAAGCGATAACGAGCCTCATGCCGGGATAAAACCTCAGGTGCAGGATAGCTCAGAACTTCGCAATACCATTGAAGAGCTTGAAAAGAAGAACATCGCACTTTCGGCAAATCTCAGGGCAACCACTCAGAAACTTGAAGATGAACGGGCTGCCGCCCAGGATAACATAGCCGCAGAGAAGGCCCGCCTCGAAAAATCAGCTCAGATGTCGATTGCGGAAGTTCGCGCTCAGGCAGATAAACTTATAAAAGAAAGCGAGACTCGCGCACGTCAGGCCGAAGACAGAATAGCTCAGGCCGAGGCTGCGGCCGGAAAGGCGGCTGATGTAGCCAGGGCTGAGTGCGGCGAACGTATCAGTTTCCTCGAGAAGGCTGAAGAGCAGCTTAAAGAAGAACTTTCAGATACTAAAAATGCTCTTGCACAGACAGAACGGTCGTTGCAACAGGAAACGCTGGCGAGCGAGCAGGCCAAGCGCGAAGTTGAACGCATGAACAAAGAAATAGCGAGGGTTTCGGCATCGCTTGGCGATGTAGCATTCGCACAGCCTTATTGCCGCGAAATTGAGAATCTTTTTTCTTTGTCGAAAAAGATACAGGCATCGGCCAACACGGCACTGAGTGCCGATGTCGAAGATCCGTATTTCATTTTCAAGGCAGTGGCGCGTTTCGGCGAACAGTCTGCCGAAATCGACCTTCAGCAATTTTATACAGATGTCCGCATGATTGTCGAGACGGGTTTCGCACCCAAAGGTACACCTCTGACTTCATATTCGGCTACGAATCAGCCCGAGGAACTCGAATCGCTCACACGCACATATTTCTTCGTAAACTATCTGAAGCAGTATATCAACGCACTGGTGGTGTTCAACGAGTCGATGGCCGGTCTGTCGTATCTTGTACCTGATATGCCGGCACAATTCGTGCAGCCGTTCATGGAGTACCGCAATGGTATTCGCGAGGTTTCAGAGTCTCTCGGTATTGAAGTGGTGACTGTCAAGATTTTCGATTCTGTCTTTAACAATACTGACTTGCTTGCTACGCAGATAGATGCCGGCTTCGAGACTCCGGGCGCAATTCTCGATATTGAAAACTGCCTTGTGTCGCTTGCCGGTTCGCCTCGTGACAGCAGTGAAAGGATTCATGTAAAAGTGCAGCAGTAAGCATAATAAACTAAAAAACTTCTTTTGAATGGTCGGAACTGTTATCTGGGTTGCCCTTGGCCTTGTGCTCTGGCTCTTTGTGCCGGGGTGGGTGAAAATTAAATCGAAGTCGGAACGGAAGGCCTTCAGATTCATCTGCATGGTTGTCGGTATTCTTATTGTTGCCGGCGCAGTAATTTCGTACATTAAATCATTGTTCTGATATGTCATTCTGTGGAAATTGCGGAAAAGAATTGCCGGAAGGTTCGTCGTATTGCCCTCATTGCGGTGCATTTATCGGGAGGGGGTCGTCGAAGGACTTCAGCGCTTATTCCGGTGGTGGTACTACCGTGACAGGCTCATCGCACAATTCGACGGCATCGTCGCTTGTCGACGGTCTGAGCGGCTACATGGGGCACAACAAAAGTGTGCAGCTTAATTGGAAAGATCTGTTTTCCAATGTATTCAAATCGCACTCCCGCGAAGAGGCCGAGGAAATCTTCATCTGTGGAACCGCGCAGACAACGCCGCCACTTGGCGAAGTGTCGGAAACTTGGCCAAAACCGTGGCTCTACAGCCGAGTGCTGGTGTGCTTTCTTGCGGCATATTTCTTATTGTACCTTTGTGTGACTGTGTTCGGCAATCCCAACTGTATACCGGGTATGATTCTTATGGGCTCGTTTGCAGTACCGTTTGCCACAATCATTCTTTTTATGGAAGTAAATGCGTTCAGAAACATCAGCATTTACTCGGTGTTCATCTATTTCCTTATCGGAGGTTGCGCATCGCTGCTTGTTACGCTCTTCTTCTTCGACCTCGATATTCTTGATGCGGGTCTCGGTTCTACATGGAGCGCGATGATGGTGGGCGTGATCGAAGAGTGTGGCAAAGCTGTGATAGTGTTTGTGCTTCTCAAATCGGCCAAAACCGATTATATCCTTCCTGCACTTCTGATCGGAGCCTGCGTGGGGGGCGGCTTCGCCGCTTTTGAGTCGTCGGGGTATGCCTATGTGCGCGGCGATACGCTCGATTCGCTTACAACTATTGTCTATCTGCGTGCTTTTCTCGCACCGGGCGGTCATGTGGCATGGGCTGCCATCACTGCAGCGGCTATGGTCATAGCCAAAGGATCCGGCCCTATGACGTCGTCGGTGCTCACCAACAGCCGTTTTCTCAAAATCTTTCTCATACCCATCGTTCTTCACGGCCTTTGGGACTCTCCGCTTTTTCCTGGTCTGATTAAGCTTTGTGTCCTTATAGTGCTGGTTTGGATTGTGGTGATGATTCTTATCAATATGGGCCTCGACCAGGTGTCGAAACTCAAAAATGGAACAGTATGAAAAGATGTCCTGACGGTCATATAACTCATAACGACAGTCTGACTTTCTGCACGGAATGCGGCAAGCGTCTGGAGCCATATTCAGGTCCGGAGATTGTACAAGGCCACCGCGGGCAGAATGATAAAAAGGGCGCATGGTATGTTATAAAGCGTGTGCTCATAGTTCTTGCTGTTGTGATAGTGGCCGCAGTTCTGTGGATTTCCCATATCATCAACTCCACAACTTATCTTACGTTCAATACCGAGGCCGTTGTTTTCAGCAAGGGTGGCGGCAGTGAGTATGTGAGCATCGACTACGACGGCGTGATATGGGAAGTGACGTATTCACCTTACTGGATTGATTGTTCGGAGAGCGGTGACAATCTAATCCTGACAGCTTCGTCGAATGCTACCGGTGAAACTCGCGAGGATCATATAACCGTAAAATCGGGGAAGATCGTATCGCAACTGCCTGTCGGTCAGCTTGCCGCGGCAACATATCTGAATGTTAACCCGACATCTGTAAATGTTGACCGGGAAGGTAAAACTGTGTTTATAGCCATAGAGAGTGATGGTGTCACTCAGGATATAACATATCCGGGCGACATTTGCAGTGTCGACACCGACGTTCCGGGCGGTTTCAATGTTTCATTCGATTACAACGGGGGTGTATCGCGCAGCGGTACAATAACCGTGAAGGAAGACAACCGACAGGCGAGTATAAGCGTGCATCAGACCGGAGACTGCCGTTATTGCAATGGCAATGGCAAGAATTCGTGTCCCTATTGCTTCGGAACGGGGTCGATAGGCTTCGGTTACTTTTCCACTATCTGCACAGCGTGCGGAGGCTCCGGAGAGAAAACTTGCAGCTACTGCCGCGGCACCGGCGAATATTGAATACGGTTGATGGCAGACTCCCGCTGTGTGCTGTGGAGAGGCAAACTTTCGTAGAGCGGCTGTTGTTTACAAATAGCGATATTGATTAATGTAAACATGGCTGCTTTTACAGATTCTAATTTGAGGCAAGCCGGCCAGACAGGACAGGCAAGACGATACTATGTATTTATTATTGTTTATCTTGTGTTGCTGAGCGCATTCGGGTCCTTTGTCAATGACATGTATCTGCCGACATTGCCCGATATGGTGCGTTCGTTCCATGCCACCATATCGACAGTCCAGCTTGGTCTGGCTTTCGGTATGATCGGGCTTGGTCTCGGACAGATAATATTGGGGCCCCTAAGCGACAGATTCGGCCGAAAACCTATTCTTATCGGCTCTCTGGCAGTGTTCTGCATCGGAGCCGTGTGCAGCGTATGGTCTGAAACGATTCATGTTTTCATATGGTGGCGTCTTGTGCAGGGACTTGGCGCATCGGGCGGCTATTTCCTTGCCCGCACCATACCGACCGACATGTATACCGGTAAGACGCTTGCGAAAGTCATGGCTCTTGTCGGGGCTATCAATGGCTTTGCTCCGGCAAGCGCTCCTATACTTGGCGGTATAGTTGCAGATTCATTCGGGTGGCAGGGAATATTCTGGATACTGGCAGGTTTCGGTATCATGCTTCTGCTGATGGTGCCTTTCTATAAGGAATCGCTTGATAAGAGCAGCCGAGTGTCAGGCCGCTTCGGTGTGGCTTTCAAGAATTACGTGGTGCTTGCGCGCAACAAATATTTTGTTATTCATGTGATGCTGAAAGGGAGCGCGCTGGGTATTCTTTTCGCTTATATTTCGTCGGCTCCGTTCATAATTCAGGATCATTACGGCTATACCCCGTTGCAGTTCGGTCTGTTTATGGGCTTCAACGCCGTGTTCACGGCCTTAGGATCGGTCACGGCTCTGCGGTTCAAGCCGTTGAAGAAATCGGTAGTAGTAGCGGGTCGTCTGCTGATGCTTGTCGCCATAGCCCAGTTTGCGTGCTTCTATCTGGTAGACAGCATCTGGGTGTACGAACTTCTGAATCTTCCGATGCTGTTCAGCCTGGGCATGCTGTTCACCATAGGCAATACTCTGGCGATGAATGAAGGCCGTGCACATGCCGGCGATGCGTCGGCTCTAATCGGTCTTGCGGGTTATATATTCGGGGCTGTCGTTTCGCCGCTTGTCGGTCTCGGCGACATACTGCATTCTACGGCAATTGTAATCGCTGTTCTGGCTTTGATCACTCTTGTTTTCGCCCGCATGAGCAGGGAGTTGCCCGCCGATCTGATGTCGGATTCGGATGTCACGTCTCAAAAATAGCGTGATGTTTTTGGAGTCCGGAGCCGAATAATAGAAGATTTTTTGTAACTTTGGACTTGTTTCCAAGAAATACGCGAATGGAAGAATTTTTGAACAAAGAGGAGCGGTCGAAATTGCCCGTGAAATGTCTTACATTGGTCCATAGCCTCGGCAAAGCGCTTGAAAAAAGCGATTTCGCAAAGGTGCGCAAGGCCTATGCGGAAGCAGACCCGACGTTGCTCCCCGGCCGCGACCGATTCGGCTTCAATGCGCTTATGGCGTCGATAGATACCGCTACCGCTCTTTGCCGGAGCATAGACCCTGACCGCAATATGGTGATAGCCATACTGCTGACGCCGCTGATGCGAAGCTCGGCCATTACTGAAACCGACCTTGAACAAGAGTGGGGCGCCGATGTTGCCGGAATGGTTCATGGCCTTGCCAAGGTCAGCACCATTTACAGTAAAGCCGCAGCAGTAGAAAGTGAGAACTTCCGTAAACTTCTGCTCACGTTCGCGCAGGATATCCGAGTGATTATCATAATGATAGTCGATCGTCTGACCCTCATGCGCGCCATCAATCATCATCCAGCCGAGAATCTCGTGCGAGAAACAGCCAACGAGGCGAATTATCTATACGCCCAGCTGGCACACCGTCTGGGTCTGTACGCCATAAAGTCGGAACTGGAGGATATGTCGCTGAAATACAGCAACCGCGATGTCTACAGTCGCATAGCACACGATCTCAGTGAAACAAAAAAACTCCGTGACGCATACATCGCCGACTTCATCGCTCCTCTCAAGGCAAAACTTGAAGCAGAAGGCCTTAAGTTCGAAATAAAGGGGCGGACAAAGAGTATATATTCCATTTGGAACAAGCTTAAAAAACAGCACAATACAATCGACGATATATTCGACCTCTTTGCTATCCGCATAGTGATCGACTGTCCTCCCGAACGCGAAAAGGCCGAGTGCTGGCTCGCTTATTCGATAGTTACGGATATGTACCGTCCCAATCCCAGCCGCATGAAGGACTGGATAAGTATCCCTAAAAGCAATGGTTATGAGAGCCTGCATATCACTGTCTATGGGCCGGCCGAGCGCTGGGTCGAGGTGCAGATACGCACGCACCGCATGGACGTTATCGCCGAAAAAGGTCTTGCGGCGCACTGGCGCTACAAAGGCATAAAGAGCGAGAACGGCCTCGACGCATGGATGAACAACGTGCGCGATATTCTCGAGGCAGCCGAAACCGGCCCTATGGAGCTGATGCGGAACTTCAAGATGGATGTGTATTCGCATGAAGTTTTCGTGTTCACTCCCAAGGGCGATCTCTACAAACTGCCGCAGGGCGCTACGGTGCTCGACTTTGCCTTTCACGTTCATTCGCGTGTCGGCACCCAGTGTGTCGGCGGAAAGGTGAACGGGCGTAACCGCAAGATAAACCATCGTCTTGCAAGCGGCGATACTGTTGAAATTTTAACTTCTCCGCGTCAGGAACCCAGCCGCGACTGGCTGTCGATAGTGGTGACATCCAAGGCTAAGTCGAAGATCCGGGCAGTCCTTAAGGAGGCAGAACACCGCACGGCCGAGATAGGCAAGGAATTGCTCCAGCGCCGCTTCGCAAACCGAAAGATAGAACTCGACGAAGCCACAATGTCGCGTACTGTCACCAAGATGGGCTACCGCGATGCCATTGGGTTCAACAGTGCTGTGGGAGCCGGAGAAATTGATGTGAACGATGTGGTGGAAACATATCTGGCCTGCATAGAAAAATTTGCCAAGGCCGAGGAGGGTGAACATGTGTCGGCTGCCACATATGTTTTACCTCAGCCATCAGAGGAAAGCGTTTCGACCGATAAAGGAACGGATGTCGTGGTTATCGGCGATGATATAAAAGGCATAAACTACCGATTGGCAAAATGTTGCAATCCTATTTACGGCGACCCTGTATTCGGGTTCATATCTGCGGAGGGTGTCATTAAAATCCATCGCAACGATTGCCCCAATGCCGCCCACATACGTCAGCGCTACGGTTACCGTATAATTCGCACACGTTGGAGCGGCCAGGTCGGCAGCCAGTTCCCGGCGACACTCCGTGTGGTGGGAAAGGACGACATAGGTATAGTGACCAACATAACATCGATAATAAATAAAGAAAAATCAGTATCTTTGCGTGGCATTGCCATTGATTCGCACGATGGTCTGTTTTCAGGCACACTGAGCGTCGGCGTGTCGGATGTCAATGAGTTAAACCGACTGATTAAGAAAATAGAAACAATAAAAGGCGTTAAGAATGTTCAGCGCGAAAAGTAAAACAATTATAGTATCGGTTCTTCTTACGGCTCTGGCAGCCTGTGGAAACGGCGATCGTGAGGAGGCAGCGGCTCTGTTGGATGAAAGCCGGACCGAAATTACTAATCATAACTATCAAAAGGCTTTGGAATTGCTCGATACCATCAATAGCCGCTACCGTGAGCAGACCGAAATTCGCCGCGAGGGGCTGACGGTGCGAGCCCAGGCTATGGAAGGTATTGCTATGGACAGTATCTCGGCCGGCGACCAGGCTCTTGCCGAGGCAACTATCAGGGTGCAGAGTCTTGAAAACGATTTCAAGCATATTGACAGCAACGTCGGACTCGACGGCTATTATATTCCCAAGTCGGCAACTGATAAGGTGATGACTTCCACCGGTATACAGCCGCGAGTGTCGGACGACGGACATTTTTATATCGTGGCCAATGTGCAGGGCCGTTCCATAGGGCTGAATGCAGTGCAGTTCACTGCCGACGGCGAGACCATTCAGTCTGCGGTCATAGCACCGGGCAGAGTGATAGATGTAGAAGGCTCCACTATAGCCTCTTTTACGCCCGAAGATCTTGAAGGAATGGGATCATGGCTTGTAAATCATGCCCTTGCTTCCAAATGTTATCTTCTGGGTACCAAAGGCAAAATTGAAATACCGTTGAGCAAGAACCTCAAGGATCAGCTTGCTGCCTGTGCGGCATATTCAGCAGCTTTGCAGGCAAAAAGGCTGGCTCTTGTTCACCGTGAGAAGTACGAACGCATGCTTGCCGCAGCCCGTGACCAGCTTGCAAATCTGCAACAGACACCTCAGAACGATGAAAAATAAGAATACATGGCTCGTGACGGGTGGCGCAGGTTTTATCGGCGTCAACTTCGTGAAATTGCTCCTTGCCGAAGGACTTGGCAGGGTAGTGGTGCTCGATGCCCTGACATACGCAGGTAACATCTCGTCGCTAAGGGAGGAAATCGAGAAAGGTACAATAGAATTTATAAAAGGTGATATAGGCGATGAAGAGCTTGTGACAGACCTTCTGGACAAGATAAAGCCTGATTATATAGTGAATTTCGCCGCCGAGTCGCATGTCGACCGTTCGGTCGACAATCCGAAACCTTTTGTAGTCAGCAATGTTCTCGGTACGCAGAATATGCTTGAATGTGCCCGGCGCTATGTGATGTCGGGGAATGATTTGAAAAAGTTTGTCCAGATAGGTACTGATGAGGTTTACGGAGATCTTGATATCGATTTCGAAGAACCAAGACCGCTTGAGGCATTATCCGCGGACCTTAAGCGTCCGGTAAGGGTCTATGGTTCGGAATCTTTTAAGGAGACATCGCTGTTGAAACCATCGTCGCCCTATTCGGCGTCGAAGACATCGGCCGATCTGATGGCGCTGGCTTATTTTCGAACTTTCGGTTTGCCGGTTGTGGTGACACGCTGCAGCAACAACTACGGTCCGTATCAGTTTCCTGAAAAGCTCATACCTCTGATGATTAACAATATAGAGGAGGGCAGGCCGCTTCCTGTCTACGGCAAAGGACTGAATGTGCGCGACTGGATTTATGTCGACGACCATTGCCGCGGTGTGATTCTTGCCGCCGAAAAGGGCCGTCCGGGTGAAGTCTATAACTTCGGCGGGTATTGTGAAATGCGCAATATCGATTTGGTGCACAGACTTATAGAAATGGTGAGTCTGCATCTTCCATCAAACACCTCGGAGCCGGAAATACGATTTGTAGCCGACCGTCCCGGACATGACCGCAGGTATGCTATCGATGCAGCCAAATCGATGGCCGAACTTGGCTGGAGGCCGGTCGTGAATCCTGACGAAGGCTTCCGAAGAACCGTCGAATGGTACCTTGACAATGGAGAATGGGTGCGCGATATAGTGGAAGGCGACTATCGCAAGTATTACGAAAAAATGTATAGTAATCGTTGAATAATGAAAGGAATAATTCTGGCAGGCGGTTCAGGTTCGAGACTCTATCCCATCACACTCGGAGTGTCGAAGCAGCTTATACCGGTCTACGACAAGCCTATGGTGTACTATCCGCTGACGGTGCTCATGCTTGCCGGCATAAGAGATATACTTCTGATAAGCACGCCTGCGGATCTGCCTCATTTCCAGCGGTTGCTCGGCGATGGCTCTCACTTTGGAATACATCTGGCATACGCGGAACAACCACGTCCCGAAGGCCTTGCGCAGGCATTCACAATAGGACGCAGTTTCGTGGGCGATGACGCCGCATGTCTTGTACTCGGTGACAATATCTTCTACGGACAGGGATTTACCGGTATGCTCCGGCAGGCTGTGGTCAATGCCGGTGCCGGACTGGCTACGGTTTTCGCCTATACGGTTCCCGACCCCAGCCGCTACGGAGTTGTGACGCTCGACGCCGACGGTAATGCCGTAGAAATAGTCGAAAAACCCAAAAATCCGGGCAGCGACAAAGCCGTAACGGGGCTTTATTTCTATCCGTCGGGTATTTGCGATATTGCTTCGTCAATAAAGCCTTCTGCGCGTGGAGAACTGGAAATAACGACTGTGAACGAGCACTACCTTTATGAAAACAAGCTGAAAGTTCTTTGTTTCGGCCGAGGCTTCGCATGGCTGGATACGGGGACTGTTGATTCATTGATGGAGGCGTCGGCGTTTGTGGAAGCTATCCAGAAACGTCAGGGGCTGCTTGTGGCATCGCCCGAAGAAGTGGCTTTCCGCTGCGGATACATTACGGCCGCACAGCTCGCCGAACTTGCAGAACCGCTCGTATCTACGAATTATGGCAAATATTTAGCACATCTTGCAAATGGTGGAAACTGAAGTACCTTATATTATCGAACTGCCGAGGATTACCGATCCGAGAGGCAATCTGTCGTTTGTTCAGAACGGACACGAATTTCTGCCATTCGATATGGTGCGGGCCTATTGGATATACGATGTTCCGGCAGGCGAGGAGCGAGGCTCACATTCGCACATCAAAGCTAAATCGTTGATTATCGCAGCCGGAGGCAGCTTCGATGTTGAGCTTTACGACGGTTCAAAGTATTGGAATTTTACTTTGAACCGCCCTTATAATGGCCTGTATGTACCGCCGGGCTACTGGCGTACGCTCACCAATTTTTCGTCGGGCTCGGTGTGCCTGTCGCTGACATCGTTGCCTTATAGCGAGGATGATTATATCCGGGACATCGATGAATTCAAACGAATGAAAGCTTGCAGATGAAATATCCTTTTCTTAATCTCGGTACAGTCAATGCACCCTACTTCAATGAACTGAGAGCCGCTATGGAGCATGTACTTCTCTCAGGCCGCTATATCGGCGGGGAAGAGGTGTGTCGTTTCGAAGATACTCTTGCGGATATTGCCGGCACGGAGCATACGGTGGGCGTGAGCAACGGTCTCGATGCTCTGCGTCTTATTTTCAGGAGCCTGACAGAACTCGGGCGTCTGAAAATAGGCGACGCTGTGATAGTGCCGGCAAATACCTATGTGGCGTCGGCTCTTGCTGTTTCCGATGCCGGACTTGTGCCGGTTTTCGCCGATGTCGTTGCCGGGACACTGAATATGGATACTTCAAGGCTCGAAGAATGGTATAACGAAAATGTAAAGGCAGTTCTCACGGTCCATCTCTACGGTCGCCCTTGCTACGATGACGCCCTGGCCGACTTTGTGGAGCGACATGGTCTGATTCTTGTAGAAGACAATGCACAGGCCATCGGCGCCACGGCTTTTAACGGACGTCCGACTGGCAGCCTCGGTGATGCGGCTGCATTCAGTTTCTATCCTACGAAAAATGTGGGGGCTCTCGGCGATGCCGGGGCTGTCGCAACCTCCGATGCCGAACTTGCCCGAACAGTGAGAACGCTTGCAAATTATGGTTCCGATGTTCGGTATCATAATATATATAAAGGCTTCAACTGCCGTCTCGACCCGCTTCAGGCTGCCGTACTCAATGTAAAATTACCGTATCTGCATGCCGAAAATCACCGGCGACAGAAGCTTGCGGCTGTTTATAACGCCAATATCAGCAATCCATGCGTCAGGTTGCCGCAGATGCGGACTTCCGGAGAGAGCGTGTGGCACCAGTACTGCGTGTTGTGCGACACCCGGGACCGGTTTCAGGCCTATCTTACGGAAAAAGGTGTGGGTACCGACATCAATTATCCGACTCCGGTTCATCGCCAGCCATGCTATAGCGATTATGCCGGTGTAAGTCTTCCGGTTGCCGAGATGGTTGCCCGCAGTGTTCTCTGTCTGCCGGTATCGGCCTGCACATCGGCTGATGACGGGTGCGAAATCGCTAAAATAATCAATAGTTATGAGCCTTAATCTCAAAGCACTTTATCATACTTTCGGCTGTAAGCTGAATTTTGCGGAGACCGCGTCGGTGGAGAGACTCTTCAGACAGAGAGGCGTGATGACGGTCTGCGGAAAGGAAGTGCCTGATGTGATAGTGATAAATTCATGCAGTGTTACGGCAGAAGCCGACCGTAAATGCCGCTCGTTTATACGATCGCTGAACCGTAAATATCCGGAGGCGGCAATACTTGTAACAGGCTGCTATGCACAGCTGAGGCCTACGGAAATTGCCGAATTGCCCGGTGTGGCACTTGTGGCCGGCGTGAACAGCAAACTCAGGCTGATTGATTATCTTGATAATCGCGGTACCACAGGCATAGAAGATGGTTTTCAGGAAGCCCGCGAACTACGCGACTTCATGCCGTCGTGTTCGCGAGGTGAACGCACACGCTTCTTCCTTAAGGTGCAGGATGGCTGCGATTATTGGTGTACCTACTGTACTATTCCCAAGGCCAGGGGACGTTCGCGTTCCGGCAGAATTGACGATATTGTGGCACAGGCCCGTCAGGCGGCAGCTGAAGGCGGACGCGAGATTGTGATAACGGGTGTGAACATCGGCGATTTCGGTAAGGGACGCGATGAATCGTTGATCGATCTGTGTCGTGTTCTCGATACTGTGGAGGGGATAGAGCGCTACCGTATATCATCGATAGAGCCTAATTTGCTTACCGATGAGCTGATTGATTTTGTAGCATCATCACGGGCTTTTATGCCTCATTTTCACATTCCGTTGCAAAGTGGGTCGGATGAAGTGCTTGCCCTGATGCGTCGCCGCTACGACACAGCATTTTATGCCTCGAAAATAGAACGTGTCAAGACCATTATTCCCGATGCCTTCATCGGCATCGACCTTATAGTGGGCGCCCGAGGGGAGTCGGCTGA
>CABQCA010000036.1 GCA_902462525.1 uncultured Porphyromonadaceae bacterium
TGGGGATCGCCGACTACGAATTTGGCAAATTCATACTCGTCGTCGAGGTCGAACACACGGGGCTGCACGCGGTTAACGCTCTCGCCGCCGACGGTGTGGAGTTCCGACCGCATTTCGCGGAGCAGCGAAGGCTTGATGTACTTCATTGCACCTGTCAGGCCACCGCCCACCACAATCAGGGAGTCGGTGAGTGTCACGGCTGTGGCAAAAGCGTCGCCGGCAACTTCGCCGAACGATTCGAATGCCCTGACTGCAGCCTCTCGGTCGCCCTCTTTCTCACCCTCGGCAATGAGAAATATGTCGTATGGCTGCAGACCGTGGTCAGCATTGCCGCTGAGTTCGCCATAGACTCTCTTGATTGAGCGGATAGCAGCACCCTCCTCCACGATGATGCCGGGCTGCTGCTTGTTGCGCAGACAGAAGGTTTCGACGCATCCGTTGTTGCCGAGATTGAGAGAGCCGTTTATCACCGAACCTATTCCCAGACCTGTTCCGAAAGTGTAGCCCAGAATGTTGGTGTACTGGCGTGTTCCGCCCATTTCTTTGACGCGTCTGTTGATTTCGGGCAGAGCGCCGACTGTAGCCTCGCCATAGGCAAAGAGGTCGCCGTCGTTGTTGATAAACACCGGCATACCGAATTTCTCTTTCAGGAACGGACCGAGTGCCACACCTTCGCGGAAACATGGGAAGTTGGGCAGATATCCGCCGATAATGCCGGCCTTATAGTCGGCCGGACCGGGGAATGCGAAGCTGATGGCCACAGGCTTGTCATCAAGTTTCTCTATGATTTCGCTGAAGCCTTTCACCATCGTGCCGAGACACAGATCGAGGTCGTGGGCGTTCGATGGGTACGTTATGGGATCTACTATAAATTCGCAGCCCCGCATTGCGCTGAAAACAAAGTTCGTGCCCCCTGCGTCGAGGGTCACAACAGTTCGTTGGTCGTTTTTATACATGACAGAATTAAGGAATATAGACAGAAACAAAAACTCCGCTGCCTGAAATGTCAATCGACTTCACATCGGCCGGCACGAGTGCCGTTTCACCCTGACGAAGGTCGATACGGCCGTCGGTGCCGTTCACTGTGAGAGTACCTTCGGTGCAGACGAGAATGGTGAACGAATCGCGCGGCGCAAGGTCGACGGACATCATTCCTTCAACACGCGCCACTTCGGTTCTGAAGTAGGAACATTCGGCCAGAGTGGTGAATACGCCGACCTTGCCGAGTTCGTTTTTGGCAGGAAGGTCCTCTGTATCGTCGAAATCGATTGCACCGACCGATTCCTCGACATGCAGCTGACGCGGGTTGCCTGCGGCGTCGCGGCGGTCGTAGTCGTAGATGCGGTAGGTAATGTCGGAAGCCTCCTGGATTTCAAGCACAAAGTTACCTCGGCCTATGCTGTGTACGCGTCCGGCCGGCAGAAAAAATATGTCGCCCGGACGGGTGAAGTATTTGTGAAGCGATGGTATTATCTCGTTTTCGGCTACCTCGCGACGGAATTCTGCAGCATCGATTTTTTTTGAGAAGCCGGCATAGAGGTAGGCTCCTTCGGCAGGAGCTATCGAGTACCACATCTCGGTCTTGCCAAGCGAGTTGTGCCGTTCAGAGGCAAGAGCGTCGTTCGGATGTACCTGAACCGAAAGGTCGTCGGCCGAATCGATGAGCTTGATAAGGAGCGGGAATTTGCCGTCGTATTTTTTCATCAGGCGTTCGCCCATTATCTCGCGGCCATGGCCGGCGATAAGCGACGGAAGTGTGGCTCCTTTGAAAGTGCCCTGCGACACTACCGATTCGTGGCCGGGCATTGGCGAAAGTTCCCAGCTCTCGCCTATTGTGTCGCCTTGCGAAGGCAGTCCCTTGAATTCGGCGATACGGCGGCCGCCCCAGATTACGCTTTTGAATATCGGGTGAAATTTTAGTATTTCCATCATTTAATTGTTACTTTAAGAGGCTTAGCCAAACGGGCATCTGCATCTTTGAGATAGTTTGTCCAATCATCAAGAATAGCAAAATTGTCGGGATTGCAGCGGTCCCAGACGAAGCCCCAGTAGTGTGTGAGGGTATCGCCGGGCTCGTAAGCTTTCTGAAGAAGACTATGGCCCATAATAAGACTGTCGGCCGGTACGGCGCCCGGCATTATCACGCCGAGAAGAGCGTTGCCGTTGTCAGGACCCTGGGTGCGGTCGAGTACGGCGATGTAGCCGCAGCCTTCGTCCTGCATACTTTCGCCGCCCTGACGGACCGGCATACCGGCAGCGACGGTGTGTCCGGCGGTGAGGCCGTCGAACCATGTGAGCTGTCGGTTGAGATAGGAACCCCTGTCAAGACTTACTATGCGGTGCTCCACCACTGCGCTGTCGGCACCGATGGCACGCGGAGCGAACTCAAGTTCGACGCTGAAGCGCAGCGGACCGTTGTCGAGCACACGGGCTTTGTCGTAGCACCATGCGAAAAGCAGGCTGTCGTTCTCCACGAAAGCCGCGCAGCCGTTGCCGAGAGTCTGACCGACGGCATAGCAGTCCATTCCCAGCCCGTGGTCGATATGGTAGGAGAAACTGTCGATATAGGCATCGGCGAGCGTCGGATCAATTTTACGCAACGAATCGACTCGCGCCCAAACGGCAGGGTCGGTTTCGTCGCGGTAGAGAACCGGTACGATAAGGCTGTCGGAGGGATGCTTGAAGAATATGTCGTAGCCATAGGCGCGTTCTCCTGCGGCCTGAGTCGCCGGTCCGTAAATTCGGAAACCGACACGCTCGTTCTCCCACGCCACATCGTCGCGGCGCTCGGGATAGAGCCGGCCCCACACGGTTGAATCATAGACATGCTGCGAATCGGCGGCGAAAACTTTATAGTTGCCCGAAGTTCCGGCTGCAATATCGACCGGAAAAATGAGAAGACTGTCGCAGGTAATCTGCGAAGGCACTTCGGAGCCAGAGGCATCAGTCACATACAGATAGCCAGAACCGAGCTTTTCAAGGACGGGACGTACGTCGACCGAAGCAATCTGCGTGGCCCGCACTTCTGAGTCGTTGGTCACTGTGAGGGTCACCTCCTTACCGCCGCATGCTGCCAGCAGCGGACATATGGCAAATATCAGAGTTTTCTTATCCATTGCGTTATGTTGGTTTATGCTGCCAAAGATAGTAAAAAAACGGCAAAAACATGTAAAAAAAACGGCAAAAACATGTAAAAAAACGACAAGGACACGCCACTGGGACATATCCCTGCCGAAAGTACGCTATCTTCAGCGGCTGGCAAGCGCCGAGCCGTCTTTTTCGAGTTTTTTGAGCCGTGCGAGAGCTTCGATGTAATAATAGTCGGCATAGACTATCGAGGCATCGATTTCGCTGCCGGCCGGATGATGACCGGTCGAGTGGTCGAGGAATGAGCAGCGTTTGTCGCCCGAGCGGTAGGCAGGCGAATTGAGCGAAGCGAGCATGCCGACTGCTGCATCGCGGTATTCTTTGGCCTTGTCTCCTTTGAGGTAGCCCTGAAGTTCGAGCAGGGCCGATGCCACAACGCAGGCCGCCGAGGCATCACGGGGAGCCATGGGAATGGCAGGATCGTCGAAATCCCAGTAAGGCACCATATCTTCGGGAAGACGGCTCAGATAAGCATCGGTGACCTTGCATGCGAAATCAAGGAAACGCTGCTCATGAGTTTCGCGGTAGACCATGGTGTAGCCGTAGACTGCCCATGCCTGACCGCGGGCCCATGTCGAGCTGTCGGAATAGCCCTGGTGAGTCACGCCCTTTATGAAATGGCCGTCGGCCGGATCATAGACCGCTACATGGTAGCATGTGCCGTCAGGACGGAAGTGATGCTCCATCGTAGTTTCGGCATGACGCACGGCAATGTCGTAGAGACTGTGGTCGCCGCCGTTGCGGGCTGCCCAGAAGAGCATTTCCAGATTTATCATATTGTCCATAATGGTGTTGTGCCCGCCGAACATCTCCACATTGCGTGGCCACGACAGGATTGTGCCTATATTGGGGTTGTAGAGCGTAGCCAGTGAGTCGGCGCTGTCGAGGTAGATCTGCCTGTAGTCGCTGTCGGCGGTAAGACGGTAGCCGTTGCCGTAACTGGTTATCATCAGGAAACCGAGGTCGTGGTCAAAGACAGGCCGTTGCGACAGATAGCCGAGGGCTCCGGTGTAGCGGCGCGCTTTGTCGAGCACGGCGGAGTCGCCGGTAAGTTCGTAGTCGTACCACAGTATGCCGGGCCAGAATCCCGAGCACCATTCGTCGGGCGTAGCCTTGCGGCAGGCCCATGTGGTGTCGGAGCCCTGAATGTTACGGGGTATCATGGAATAGTCGGTGCTGTCGCCGCACAGATTGCGCAGGCTGCGGTGCACCTGTGTGTCGCAGTATTCGATAGCTTCGTCGAGGTCGAAAACCTCGGCATCGCCCGACCGTGTGGTCGAGGTGGAAGCGCACGAAGTGAAAGCGAGCAAAGCCAGAAGAAACGCTGTATTTTTCATAGTTTCGCTACATCGAAGTCAATAATATCCATCCAGCCGCGGTCGGAAACACCGTCCGGCGTGATGCTGTAAAAACCGATTTTTGCGCCTATCCATTTTCCGGCGCGCGCGGTGAATTTTTCTTTTATCGCGATAAACTTTTTACCGTCGGTGCTGTAGGCGAACGAGCAGATTCCGCCGGGGCGCACAATGGCCCGCAGATAGATGTCGCACTCCATGTTGGGCTTTAGGCCGGCTTCGTAGACACGTGTGGGCGCTATGGTGGCGATGTCGGTTATATTCTCGAGTCCGCCCTGCTCGGCATCGGTACAGGTCACGAACTGCAGCACGAAATTTTCGCCGCTTTTCGTAAGTCCGAGCCGGGCATAATCCCAACCCATGATTATCAGACCCGAAGAGACACCCTCGGAAGCCGATTTTGCCGATATCTGTACTTTTGCCGTTGCCTCGAAACTTTCGCAAGGCAATTTCTGCAGCCACAGATTGGGAACACTCCACATATTCCTGAAACGGGACGACAGCTTATGACCATAGATTCTCATCATGGAACCGACGGCAGGGAAGCCGTAGAAATCCCTGTAGTTTGCATGCCACTGAAAAAGGTCTTCGGTCGGTGTCTGCGCGGTGTAAGCGTCAAGTCCGGCAGGCTTAGCATGGTTTTTCACCGGGTCGCCGCAACCGTCGCCGTCCTTGTCATCACCAATCACAGGCCAGCCGGCGGCCCACTTCACGGGATTGAGATGCAGCACGCGGCCATAAGCTCCTTTATCCTGAAAGTTTATGAACCAGTCCTCACCGGAGGCAGTAGTAACCCAGCCGCCCTGATGGGGGCCGTTGATACCGCTTTCGCCGGTAGCCATCACTATTTTTTTCTCGTAAGGACCGTAGATGTTTTTCGAGCGTAGAGCAAGCTGCCATCCGTCGACCACGCCGCCGGCAGGCGCGAGAATATAATAGTAATCGCCTCGCTTATAGAGCTTCGGGCCCTCTATGGTGTGGTTTATACCGTCGTTGCCGTCGAAAACGATGCGTGGCTGCCCGATGATTTTTGTACCGTCGGTACTCATCTCGCTTACAGTGACAATGCTGTTGAAACCGGCTCGGGAGGCAGCCCAGGCATTTGCCAGATAGGCGCGGCCGTCAGTATCCCACAGCGGAGTGGGATCGATCATGCCTTTTCCTCCTTTTACGAGAACGGGCTTGCTCCACTGCCCTTCGGGATCGGTGGCCTTTACCATATAAATACCGTAGTCGGGGTCGCCCCAATAGATATAATATTCGCCGTTGTGATAGCGTATGCAGGGAGCCCACACACCTTTGCCGTGACGGGGCGCGGCGCTGTAGAAGCGCTCCGGTTCGAGTGCCGGCAGTGCGTAGTTGACAATGCTCCAGTTTACAAGATCTGTCGATTTGAGAATCGGCAGGCCGGGCGTACACTGGAAGCTCGATGCAGTCATATAGAAAGTGCGGCCGTCGGGAGCAGCCACAGGGTCGGGGTCGGAGTAATCGGCGTCGATAATCGGGTTGACATACCGGTTGCCGCTGACGTTGTCGGGATTCGATACAAACTGCACCTCTCCGGCTGTCACAGCCAGGGAGGCACATACAAGTATCGTATTAACCATTAATCTGTACATAATTCCAATCTATCTTAACCTATGGAAAGCCTCAGTGGCTTTCTGTACCTATATATACGCAGCATCCTGTTTCCTCACTCAATGAAGTCAGCTTCCAAACCATAAAAAAAGCCGCTTCAGGGTATCAGAGGGGGCGAATGGCTATGGCGACACCGCCTCGGGGCATGAGTTCGAAGCTAAGTTTGTCGCTGTTTTTCACCTTCTTGGTGTCGATGGCCACGTGTGTGGCGGTTTTCACCTTGTCGCCACCGTCGGTGTAGATTACAGCCTCGTATTTACGGCCCGGCTCGAGGAACGACAGGTCAATGTCCTGACGGCCGCCCTCGTTATTGGCAAGAGCCGCAACCCACCAGCGGTCGCCCTTGCGCCGTGCCATGGCTATTCCTTGGCCGGGAGCACCGGAGAGCACACGGCTGTCGTCGAAAACCGTCTCAAGATTCTCGAACCAGCTTACCTCCGGCTCGCCGTGGTAGCGGTCGGGAGTGTCGTACCAGAAAATTGTCTGCAGCGGACTGTAGAAAATGAGCGATGCCGCCAGCTGATGAGCGTGCGTGTTGCTGACCCGTTTGTCGAAGTAGCAGATAGTGTAGTCGGCAGCGCCGTTGAGCATCCGTGTGAACGGAAGGATAGTGTTGTGGGTGGCGTCGGGAAATTCCTCGTTGCCGCATATTCCTTCCTGAGTCAGCAGGTTGGGATATGTGCGCGAGAATCCCGACGGACGGAATTCATCGTGGATGTTCATCATCAGCCCATTGTCGGCAGCCTTGCGCACGAGGTCGTGCAGCCAGGAGGCCCACCGGTGGCTTGCATACTGCACGAAGCCCGATTTCACGCCGACTATCCCCCATTCCTTCAGCAGCGGGAACAACTCGTCGGCCTGTTTCATGAGGGCATGCTGGTTCACATAGAGCCACACGCCCACGCCCTTGCTGCGGCCGTAGTCGACCACCTTCTTCATGTCGAGCTCGTCGATGACTTTTGTGGCGTCGCCGTCGTGGCTGGTGCAGGGGCGGTACCAGAGCCAGTCGAAGAGCATATAGGGAATATTGTGCTCGGCGCAGAAGTCGATGTTGCGCATACCGGCCTCGGTGGTGAGCTTGGTGCAGCGCATTATTTTGCCCGGCTTGACCCAGCTGAAGTCACCCTCGGCACGTGGATTGAGGTTGAGCACTATATCGTTGTTCTCGATGAGTTCGCCGGGAGTATCGGCTGTCATCACTATTTTCCATGGTGTTGCGTAGTAGGTGACAATGTCGACCGGCGAATACATCAACGATTCGAGAGTGCCGGGTTTGCCTTCGCGGGCACGGAATTTGGTGAGACACCAGTCGTCGACATCGGCGTCGAGCAGCGACAACCAACGCCCGTCGGGCAGTTTCATTGTCAGGGCACGCTCCACGGGGCGGTTCAGAGAATCGACAGGAAGAAGCTGATGCTTGTCCTGGGCCCAGCGCTGGGCATAGGCCACAGTGCCTTCGGGAAGGGTATAGTCGGTGAGGTCGCCGACCACCTTATGGAAAATGGCAGCAGGATGCTCGGGAAAGAAATAGCGGAAAGCGAGGCCTTCGTTGTAAGCGCGGACCTGCACGTCGAAGCGGTAGTCGCTCTTGTCCTTGCGGCTGAGATGGAGCGTGCCGCTGTTGAAGCGGTCGCGCACGGTGGAGCGCTCGCCGTAGAGCGGTGTCCATGTGCTGTCAACGGGTGCGTCCACAGTCACGCTGTCGACTGTCAGAAGATCCATCCAGCTGTCGGCATGCTCGAGAGTACGCTTGCCGAGAGCCATTTCCCATGCCCAGTTGTCTATTTCAAGTCCGGCGCGGGACGGCAGCACAGCAGCGTTCCCGTCAACATCAATTTTGTAGGTAAGTTCTTTCCCTTCCTTACTGAAGGTGATGGTATTACGGCCATCAGGCGACGTTACAGTCAGCTCGGTTCCCGATACTGTAAGAGCCGCCGTGGCGGCAACAACGAATAATAACTTCTTTATCATATGAATGTCCTTTACAGCTATTCATACGCAAAATCGGGCCTTTTCACTCAAATGAGTTCACCGTATAAGAACTTTTTATGCTGATCTATTGTAGAAATAGGGAGCACAGCCGGGCCTATGCATGGCTCAACACAGCGCTCGCCGTTGCCGCCATAACCATTGGCATCTACATTCTCTCCACAGGTGGAGTCGGTTAATTCACAGCTTGATGTAAATTTTGCGGCGGTACAGCGGCCAGCCGACGGCGCCTACTATCAGCATGAAAGCCACGGCATAGACAGCCGAGGCCACATAGGGGTTGCCGGTAAGCGACAGAAGGACTTCGTAGACTGCAGGCTTGTTTCCGAAACGGCCCATCAGCACGGCAAGGATCTCGCTCAGAACGTAGAGAAACAGTGGATTCACGCCGAAACTCTCGAAAAAGACGCTCCAGCGTCGCCTGCCGCGCATATCGATAACATAAATCAGCGCCGCCAGCAGCATCGCCGCCAGACCGGTGGTGACCAGCACATAAGTCGGCGACCATATCCTCTTGTTGAGCGGCATCCACTCCACAAGCAGAAAGCCCGAAGCCATAAGAGCGAAGCCGACGGCGAAAAGCGCGGTTGTGCGTTCGGCCATCGGACGCTCGCTTTTAACTATTGCGCCGCAGCAGAAACCGATGATCGTATGTGCCACTGCCGAAATCGTGCCGGCAAGGCCCTCGGGATCGACGGGCGATTTATGGTAGATATGGCCCTCGCCGAGAACGAGACGGTCGAAAACGGCATTGAAATTGGAAGCGTCGCAGGCATAGCCGTTGAAAGCGCACACCAGAACGGTGTAGACGGCAAGCAAAGCTACGGCAGTCCATGCCATGGCCCGGCGGCTCATGAACACGGACATGAGCGACACTATGCCGAAACACAGACCGATACGCGGCAGAACACCGCTGAGCCGCAGGTGGGCGAAATCCCACGGGTTGCCTTTGCACACCATTCCGAACCATTGCAAGGCCCAGCCAACCAGTATAATCAGAATGCTGCGCTTCAAAATTTTGCCGACAAGCGGCGCCGAGGGCCGGAAACCTGCTTTCGACATCGACAGATAGGTGGTGACACCCATGATGAAGAGAAAAAAAGGAAACACCAGGTCGCAGGGTGTGAGGCCGTTCCATGCCGAGTGCCGGAGACTGCCGTAGCTCAACGGGCCGCCGGCATTGTTCACCACAATCATGCCCACGATGGTGATTCCGCGCATCACGTCGAGCGAGAGAAGACGCTTACCTGCCATCGCCAAAGACATTAGCAAACACCGAACGGGCGGTGTCGATACAGTCGGCCTGAGGCTCGGTCGGGTAGGCATTGTGCGCCAGCGTCCACGGTTCCTCCATGGCATAGAAATCGATCTGCGGAAGTTCGAATTTATATGTGCCGTAGGGAGTATTTCTGAGTACTTCGAAGAAAGCCTCCCAGCGCGGACGGTAGAAGTCGCGCAGTATTCCGTTCCACTCCTTGTGGGCATAATCGCGGAGTTTGCCGGCGTCGGCGCACTCGCGCGGTCCCCAGGTGGTGATCTGCGTACGGGCGTTCCACTCATACTGATCCTTCTCTTCGGGTGTGGTGCCACGGTTGCGGGCCTTCTCTATCCATGTGCCGACCATAAATTCGGGACGGGTGCCCAGAAGGCGGTCCTGCTCGTCGAGGATAGTGAGAAAACGTGCGGTGTTACGGTCGAAAGCCTCGGTGTCGCAGCACTTGTAGGCGGCAACAATCTGTTCGTAGACACGCCTTGCTTCATCGGACAGCGACTGACGCACGATGTCGACGAGATCGTACTCAAAATTATTGTTGCCACGGAAAGAATCTGCAGCCTCCAGCATCATGCGGGCTGCATCGGCAGTTCTGGTAGGATTGTAGTAGTTACGCATTTTAGACCAGCTCGACGCCTGGAAACTGCCCAGCGAAGGCCGCGAACACAGAATCGACTCATGAGTGCCCTGCTGCACATTGCCCATCGGAGCGTTGTAGATGCTGTTGGCAAGTACGGTCCATGCATCGTAAACGTCATTGTCAAAGTTGCCGTAGCGTGCCCTGACATAGTCCTTAAGCCATTCTTCTTTTGTAGGGATGGTGTCCATCCATGGCAGTTCGGTCATCATTTCGAACATCACCGGATTGTTTTCCGAGCCTTCCATGGTGAAACCGGTGCCGCGGCAAAAGCGACCCTGGGGGTGCGTGGAAAGCTGCCGGTAATTGTCGAGCAGCTCGTCCATACGGCCGTGAAGGCCGACGTTGCCACCGAAGTTTTCGAGCAGACAGAACAGATAATCGTGCTCTCCGAAACCGCCTTCACGCTTGCCCGGCGACTCGATGCCCCACATGGGCTTGCACTCGGCGAAAAGGTCGAGAATGAGCAGATCGCCCGGCTCGAGGGCGTCGAGCATCTGCTGACGGGGATTTTCATTCCAGGCCTGTACCACCCACATTGCCTTGGGATTGACGGCTTTCATGGCATTCATGACAGCACGGCCCCCGGCTGCGAAATCAAACATTTCGGCATTCTTGCACTCATGGAACGGGTCCATCGAATAGTAGTCGGCCTTGCCGAAAAGTCCGGTCAGTTCTTCGTAGTATATTTTTGCCATTTCGGCAAATTTCGGGTCGGTGGGATAGAGAAACGCCGGACGGGTGAAGCCGTTCCACAGAGGCGACTTTATTATTTCGAGCCCCAGCTTGCTGTCGGCGTTGCTCGGCATCATGCCGCTGTAGCCGGGAAGAACAGGCTTGATGCCATATTCCTTCATCCTTGCCAGAATCTTCTTCTGAAGTGCTTCCTGAGCCTCGTACCAGCTGTCGGGCGTCGGACCGCCCCAGCCTTCGAGATTGTTCATGGCCCACCAGGCCAGAAATGCCGGACCGGAGATAAAACCGGCGATCTCCTCCTTGCTGTAGCCGAGACGCGACAGCATATTGCGCCACACACACTCCTGCCCTACCGCCGCAAGCGGCAGGTTGACACCGTGGAGCGCCATCCAGTCGATTTCCTGCTCCCAGCGGGCCCAATCCCAGAAGGGCATGGTGTAGCTGTAGGTGCAGTAGTTGAAGTCATAGCGCAGTTTTTTGTCGGTGCTTTTGCGGATGGTACTGTCGGGCAGCGGAAGCTTTGCCGGTAGTTTCGCCGTCATGCCGTTCCACGACAGATGCACGCCGGCCACATGCTTCAGATACCAGTTTATGCCCGTTGCGACGCTCACATAGTTGTTGCCCCGCACCAGCACACGGTCGCCACGGCGTCCGACTTCGAAATAATCCTTTCCGTCGGCCGAGGCCTTCACTTCGGTCACAAACTTTTTCGACGCTCCGGCATCGATTCTCTCCAACAGCCCGTTGACAGGATTGGCCGCAAAAGAGACCACCGAAACAACAGCCACGGCAACAGCCGCCAAAAAAACACGTATCTTCATAAGTTTTATCATAGTCTTGGATTCTCCGCAAAGATACGCAAATAAATTCAATTTCCGCTAATTCACATTCTCCGCCTATCGTCCGTTAATCAAACTTCAAATAAAAAAACGGCACGTCTTTTTGCAAAGTTTAACCAATCTTAACAAAAAGGGTATTTTTACACTTACCTTTGCCAAAAATTAATGAAGTCCTGTTCTGCAGACCGAAACCGATATAACGAATTATGTTGAAAACAATTTTAATGACAATAAAATTGTTTTTTGTATCTTTGCCAATATTTATAAACCTTAAACAGCATCAGCACCAATACCGATGGAAAATTTCAAACAGTTATCTGCACACCTCTTGTTTGTCATTTTTATGACAACAATGTTGGTTTCATGCGGTAACAGCAACGATGAGCCTCACGCAACAGAAACCAGACCAACGCTTATCTCATGCGAGGGAAAAGATTTATTCATTTTCATTTATGATGATTCCGGTAAGTTAACGCACCTTAGCTCATCAGCACTCAATTTCACCATCAATATAAATTACTCACCGCTACAATTGATTATCAGTGATGGCAAGGACATCTCCACATTGAATAATATCTCAACAACCCATCATGGCTTTATCCAATGGGCTACCTGCTACGACAAAAATGGCTCCAGGATTCTGGAACTAACCTACAATCAATCCGGCAATCTCACAAGAATCAGCGACACCAACGGTGAAGATATAATTTTCACATGGTCTGACGGAAACCTTATTGAACTAAAAAAATACTCAGGTGACGGAAGTGAAAGCACTTGCACATTCAACTATTCTGACATTGCTAATAAAAACGGTATTTTCAGTCCGTGTTGGGGTCCTTATGGTTCTGTTTTAATGAGCGGTCTTTTCGGCTTGGCCCCGAAATATTTTCCTTCAGGCATAAAGTTCTATAATGGAGAAACTGCAGATTACGCATATAAACTTAATGACGACGGAACTATCAATACAGAACAGATAACTTACCACGGCCACACCTCAAATTTATCCTACAAATATCAGCCTCGTTAGAACCGGTATTCACCCTTTGGTTTGCCAGAAACAATTGTCAGAACGAGGGGTCTCTCTCCGAGACTCATTCAGTTTTGCTTTGATTTAGCTTTTTTCCGTGTTATCGTTTCCCTCATTTAGCCGAATCGCATGAAAAACGATAACACGGAATAACTTGAATAACGGTTCCGCTTATTTTGCGAGACCGAGGGCGGCTTCGACGTCGGCAACGAGTTCATCGCCCTGTTTGTCGCGGCTGAGAATGGTGCCGTCGGGGGCTATGAGGATAATGCACGGTATGCCGGTGATGCCGTAGAGGTCGGTGGGAATCTGCCCGGCGTTGATGATGCAGGGCCATGGCAGAGAGTGCTGGCCGATGGCGCGCTTTGTGTCGTCGGGTTCATCCCATACGGCCACGCCTACTACATCGAGCCCCTTGTCGCGGTATTTGCTGTAGAGGTCCTTGAGCACTTTTGTCTGGCGGATACACGGACCGCACCAGCTGGCCCAGAAATCTACGAGAGTATAGTGCTCAGGATTAATCATGTCGCTGAGTTTCGTGGTCTTACCGTCGTAGGCCACTTCGAAGTCGAGGTATTTATGACCGGGCGAAGTGGCCTCGCGTTTCTCGGCGTTGGCTAGCATGCCCTGCACACGCTTTGACTTTGCGAAATCGGGATAGCGTGTCAGCTGTTGCCTCAGAGCCGGGGCGTCGAGCTGCGCGGCATCGCCCTGCAGGAAATAGAAGAGGCCGAGCACGTTGTCGGCATTTGCCGTGGTGGCGCTGTCGAGCGCGGCGGTGTAGCGGCTGTAGATCTTCTCGCGCTGAGCGTCGTCGGCAGCGCTCTTGAACTCCGCCGATATGGCCTGCATCTGCCTGCCGAAATCGCGCAACTGGTCGTTGAGCATCGAGCCGAAAAAGTCGCCTTCCTTGCCGCGGGCTATGCTGCCGCTTTCAAGAATAAAACCGGGAAGTCGCTCACCCTCAACAGTTACACGTGCCAGGATAGGCTCGTCGATTTCTCCGGTGAACACGGCCACGCCGTCGGCTACTTTCACGCTGTCGAGCACGGCGCCGGTATCATAGTCGGTAAGACGCGCAAAAGTGCCGTTGGCTTCGGCGCTCACGGGCACTGTCACTCGATAGGGTTCGGCATAAGCCGAAAAGGTAGCGGCCGCTGTGGCCGCTACCGTTAAGGTCAGTGTTTTTACATTCATCTTTTTTCTTTATCCTTTGCAAGCTGGCGTTCGATGGCCTCGAGTGCGAGATCGTAGGCTTCCTCGAAAGAATCGGCGGTTTTGTTGGCCACACATTCGCCGGTGTGGGGAGCGAGTATTTTCACAGTCACTTCCTTGTTCATGGCAGTCTCGGCCTTGGCGACTTTGAGATATACGTCGACGCTCTGGATTTCGGGATTGCGGCGGGCGAGCTTATCGGCCTTCTTGTTGATGAAGTCGACGAGTTTGTCGGCAATTTCGAAGTTGACAGCTTGAATTCTTACATCCATGATTCAGTCCTCCTTTTTTTGTGCACGGGGGTGTGCAAGTTTGTAATTATTTTGTAGTTCTCTGTAGGAGAGATGAGTGTATCGTTGAGTTGTCGACAACGACGCATGACCCAGAAGCTTCTGCACTGCTGTAAGGTCGGCGCCGTTGTTGAGCATGTCGGTGGCGAACGAATGGCGCAGCACATGAGGCGAGCGACGGCCGGCATTTGTCCCTTCGAGAGTGTCGTGGACTATGTTGTACACCATTCTGTAGTACACAGGACGTCCGTCGGGACGCACGAAGAAACTCTCGGTCGGTGCTCCCGGCAGAAGGTCGCTGCGAAGTTTGCGGTAGTGCTCTATCATAGTACTCAGTTCGTCGCCGAAAGGAATTATTCTTTCTTTATTACGTTTTCCGAGCACTTTTAGTTCGCCACGGGCGGTGTCGACGGCATCGTCGCGAAGCCCTATAAGCTCGGCCGCGCGCATACCCGTGGAATAGAACATTGTTACAATCAAGGCATTGCGGGCTTCAGTGAAATCGTCGCTGTTTTTTTCGAGAGCATCGATGGTTTCCATAGTCTGCTCCTGTCGCAGAAACGGAGGCAGATTTTTCGGCAGACGCGGTGTGGCAAGCCTTTCGGCAGGGTTTGTCTCCATTCCCTGACGACGGCACAGATAGCGGAAAAATGCACGGACCGACTGTATTTTGCGCACTATCGTGACCGTCGAGAGTTTGCTCGCCGACAGCGACGCCACCCACATGCGCAGCTCGGCAAGGGTGGTGGTGCGCGGATCGGCATCTCCGAGGCCAAGCTCCACACTGCGGAAGCGGCGCAATTCCTCGATATCGTGGCGGTATGCCGTCACGGTGAGAGGCGAACGGGCCGCCTCGCCGGCAAGGTAGCGGTAGAAGGTCTCGTACATAGTGCGAATTTAACTTAAATTCGCGAATTACCAAAATTAATTTTTTCCGGTCTGTGCTTTCACAGCATTTTGAGCACTTCGCGGGCTACAGTCACGGGATTTTCGGAAGAAACAGGCGTGACTGGTTCTTTCGAGGCAGCCCATGTACCTTCCCATTCCTTGATGGCGGCAGTAGTGGCGGCTTCGTCGAAAACGGTGCCGGCTTCCATGGCTTTTATGACTGCGTCGGTGAACATGTGCCAGCGCTGCCCGTAGAATCCGCTCAGCAGACCGCTCCACTGGCGGTTGGCATAATCGTTGAGTTTTTTGTCGGTATAGCCCCATACCGACAGCAGGGTGCGGGCGTTGAGCTCATAGCGGTCGGAGTCGGCAGCATCGGTGCCGAAACTGCGGGCATCGGCAATCCATGTGGCGAGGGAGAACTGCGGGTCGGTTGCCAACAGACGGTCGAGGCCGGTGATGATGCTGTCCATACGGGCGGCATGTGCGCGGGCAGCGGATACATCACCTGCCTTGTAAGCGGCCGTGAAGCGGTCGCGGGTGTGGTTGAACTCGTTGCCGAGCAACTGGCGGGTGAGGTTCATCACATCGAACTGATAGGCGGTATTGTCGTCGGCGCCTTCGGCGGCAAGAAGCAAATCGAGCGCTTTACGCAGATTGGCATCCTTGAATTTATACGCCGGCGAAGTATAGGAGCCGTTTTTCTTGTCGAGAGCAGGACGGGCATTGGTCAGGCTGGAACTGCCTGTGGTTGTACGGCCTACGTAAACGCTGTCGGCCAGCAGCTGCCATGCCTCGACAATCTTCGGAGCCTTGTCGCCGCCGCGCGAACGGGCCCAGACGGTCGCCCATTCATTAGCTGTCATCTGCGGCGCCCATGCTTTGGCGAGCACCATTTCATGCATTACAGGGTTGCAGTCAAGTCCTTCAAGAGTACCGCCTATGCCGGTAAGGTTGGAGCCGCCTTCGACCACCACTTTGCCGAGCTTGTCGGCAACATCGTGCATATTCCCGTGAAGCATGGTGTTGCCGCCGAAGTTACCGAGGTAGCACCAGATGAACGGCTTTCCGAAATAGCTGTCGTTGCGCCGCCACAGCTCCACGTTGTCGCAAAAATAGTCGAGCGACAGCAGCTTGTCACCCTCCACGCCTTCGAGAAATGCCTTCATGCGCGGCTTCGTCCAGTGTTTACGGTCGTAGTAGAAATTCCATGTCATCTGCAGCCAGCGGGCCTGAGGGTCGGCAGCCGTGAGGGTGGCGAAAATGCCTT
>CABQCA010000037.1 GCA_902462525.1 uncultured Porphyromonadaceae bacterium
GAATTTGCCGCGCAGCACGTCGGTCAGCAGAAAATGCGATGCTGAATTAGGCACATGGTTCCATGAATTATAGCTCGACATCACCGCCATCACAGGGGTGTTTTCGACCACTGTCTCAAAAGGTTTGAGATAAACGTCGAACAAATCGCGTGTTCCGCATTCCACCGATGCGATATTGAGTCCGCTGTTCGGCTTTCCGTGAGGTCCGTAGTGCTTGAGCATCGGCGATGTGCCGCCGTCGAGATAACCTCTTACCTGAGCCAGCGACATCACCGAACACAGCCACGGGTCCTCGCCGAACGACTCCTCGGTGCGTCCCCAGCGGATATCCCTCACAACGTCCATACACGGTGCGAACACCTGCTTGATGCCTAACGTGTTGAGTTCGCCTGATATGTGCCGGGTCATCTCGCGGGCAAGGTCGGGGTTGAATGTGCTTCCCACAGCTATTGTCTGAGGATAGACCGTGCAGCCTTCCTGAATTACACCGTGGAGCGACTCTCCGCACGGGAAAGCCGGAATGCCGAGGCGTGTTTCCTCGACCAGGTATTTCTGTACCTCACGGAAATTTTTCCTGAGGCTCTCGGCCGTAAGGGGAAATCCCTCGTAAAAGCCGTAAGGCAAGCTACTGCATTTTTCTTTCAGTTTGGCCTTGTCGAGATCCTGGCCGTTGTATATCTGCCATGAGTGGATATGGCTCATCTGCGCGATTTTTTCTTCAAGAGTCATGCGTCCGAGCAGATCCTCCACCCGGGTTTCGGTCGGTAAGGCAGGATTTTTGTACGGTGGAATCTCTTTTGACACCGCTGCCTGCGATATCAGTGCTGCAAGTATTATCAGTGCCGCTTTTCTCATTCTGTGATTATTATTTTGATACTGCGAATTCGTGACGGTGTTCCGGATTCTGGTTCTTGTCGTAGGTTACTATCTTTATAGTATTTTCATCGGCCTCGGCTTCGAGCAGAACGGCATCGTCGTGAATGATAATGGGAAATTTATTGTTATAGCCCTTTGTATCGGCAGGCACAAACTTAAATGCGTGGTAATGCCCGCAGAGCATTAGGTCGATGCCGGCGTTGTTCAGAAGAGGCATGTATTTGTCGTTCAGTTCCTGCGTGCCGTACCATGAGCCGGGGGTTCCGTCCGGCGGCATGTGCATAAAGACTATTTTCACCGGCGCTTTTTTGAATTCTTCGGAGTCAAGAACACCTTTGAGCCATTCGAGTTGCGTGGCACGGAACTCGTCGTGGCACATGATGTCGAGATTTCTTATATCGTTGTCGGGTTTGTCTTCGCCGCTGTCAATCACCAGAAAGAAGACGGGGCCCTGGCGGAAGGTGTAGTAAGGCGCTCCCGTGAGAGTGGGGAACAGATCCATGTAACGGGTCGCGAACGAGCCGCGGTTCTCATGGTTTCCGCGATTCATGTACAGAGGTATGTCCGAGGCGAAAAGTTCGGAAGCGCTTTGCAGATAGTTGTCGAAAATATAGTCTTCGTTTTTCATACGGGTGGTCATGTCGCCGTTGAACATCACGAAATCGTATTTTTTGTCGCGTGCTTTTGCGAAAGCCTTGCGAAGCAGAGAGTCCTTCTCATGAAAATCATTCCCGACAGCGAATTTCACCGATTTTTTGGCAGGGTCGAGAGTGGTCACCTGAAACGGTTTGTGCGACAGTATATCGCTGCCGAACCCTTCTCCGTAGATAATACGGGTATAATCTTCGTCGAGAAGAACAGAATTCTGCATCACACGATAGCGGTAAGCGGTGCCGGGTTCAAGCCCGGTAATCCGTACTTTGTGAAAACGGCCTATGTTTTTCCGGCCGAAAGTGGAATCGAAATGTTTGGGACGTACTTTTTTATAGAAATGTGTGCCGTCGGCCGGTGCTATTTCAATCCAGCCGACCGAGTTCATGTTTGTGCGCCAGCAGACGGTGAACTCGTTTTCGCCGACAGCCTGAAGATAGGGGCCTTTTTCAATTTTTATTCTTTCCGGGTTGGCCGCAGAAAGAATCTGCGGCATCAAGGCCCAGGCAAAGATCAACAGACTTAAAAAACGACAGTTGTTAATAGTTGATTTATAGATATGCATATTCGATTCGGTTTTTGGAAAAGGAGGAGGCGGTGATTGCCGCCTCCTCCCCGGCAATGCGACATGTAGGCTTTACGAATCAGATTTCGGACCAGCCTTCACGCTGCTTAAGATTCGGATTGATCTGAATGGCGCTGTTGGGAACAGGACGCACATACATGAAGTCGTACCATTTGAGATTGTAGTCGGCGCCGTACATCAGATAGCCGCTGTCGCCATCCGACAGTTTCACGCCGTTGCCGACTTTGAGATAGGTTGCATTCTTGTCGTCCGACGGTTTCGCGCCGTCGTAGACACAGATGTCGTTAGTGCCGTCGCCGTTGAGGTCATAGAGCTCGTTGATCTTCGGAATGTAGATGCCTTTCCAGCCACCTTCGGGAACAAGAATCTCACCGCATTTCCAGCGCAGGATATCCTGGTATCTCAGGCCTTCCCATGCAAGCTCGCAGCCGCGTTCCCGCCGGATTTCGAGAAGATATTTGTCGGTGCATCTGTTGAGGAAGTAACTGGCCATGTAGGGGTCGGCGGTTTCGGGCATCCTGGGGTCGACACCAGCTCTCTTGCGGAGCAAAGCGATAGTCGATTCCCAGACTTCAGATGTCATTTCGCCCAGTTCGGCCTTTGCTTCGGCGTAGGTAAGGAGAATTTCTGCATAGCGGAAAATGGGCGCCGAGTTATAAGATACGGACTGGCTTTCTAAAGCGCCCCCTCCGGTAAGGGCCCACTTTATCATCTGATAGCCGCTCTTGGTAATGCCGAGCATAGGTGATACCTGAGTCATGGTGCCGTTTACCATCTTTTTGTATTCCGGGCCCAGGACAGTGGCAGCAAGACGTTTGTCGCGGTTTTCGAACACTTTTTTGAATTCAAACTTTTCGTATCCGTCCTGATCGGTGTAGCGCGAGCCGTCCGTCATCAGATATGTGCAGATGAACGGATGGGGCATCGACCAGTTGCCGCCGGCCGTAGGTGAGAATATCTGCCATGTCATGTCGTGCATACGGATTTCATTGTCGTACGAGGCACCGAGGATAACTTCGCTGTTTGCAAGCGACGAAGATGTGAACAGCGACTTGTAATCATTGACAAGGCTGAGTTTCTTGGAATCCATCAGCTCTTTGGCGGCAGAGGCGGCTTCGCGGAGCCACTCGTCGCTGTCATTGAGCCCGAGTTCGGTGTGATACTTCCGGTATGTGCCCTCGTATAGGCATATACGGGCTTTCATAGCCAGGGCCACATAGCGGTTGATCTGCGTGCGGCTCTTGTAGTACTTATCGTCGGTCAGGCAGTTGTTGGCTGCGAATGTGATGTCTTCCAGAACTTTCGACATTACGAACTGGCGGCTGTCCTGTGTCTTGTTAAGGCCTTCCTTGTCGCCGGATTTCAGTTCATGTTCGTACCAGGGCACATTCTCGAATTCCTGCACCATATCGTAGTAGAACCATGCGCGCCAGAAGCGTCCTACACCTTCGTAGTGGTTGTAGACAGCTTCGTCGACATTCTTTTTTGCGCGGGTGATATTGTCGAGGAAGTAGTTTGTGGCACGGAGCGCTCCCCAGTTGCTTGTGCTCCAGCCGCCCTGCTGGCGTGTGCCGAAGACATCGGGGTCGAGGCAGTTCCATTTGTTTTTGTTGAATCCGAGGTCGGAATGTTCATCGCCGCCCCAGCTTGCCACCTGATTGTGCCGCTGAATGTTGTATGCCATACATCCAATGGTCGGCATGTTCTTCTCGATGAAGCCATACGAGTAAAGACGCAGCTCGGCCTCGTTTGCGAGGAAGCTCTCGGAGCCGAAAGAGTGTTCCGGCTGGCAGTCGAGAAAATCTGAGCATGATGCCGTGGCCAAAGCCACAGCTGATAATATCAGTATCTTTTTCATGGTGTTTCTGTTTTAGAATGAAAGTGACAGACCCAGAGTCCAGGTTCGCATGAAAGGATAGCCTGTGCCGGCTCCGCGGTCGTTGGAGGTTGAGAAGTCGGCATCGCCGAGTCCGGTACCTTCGGGGTCGATAGTCTTGCAGTGTTTGTAGAACGGCGAGATAGTGAACAGATTTTCGGCCTGCACGTAGACGCGTAGATCGGACATATAGAGGGCCTTGCAGATTTTCTTGCTGAAGCTGTAGTCGATCTGCAGGTTTTTCAGACGCACATAGGCCAGATTCTGAAGATAGCGGTCGTTGACGGTTGTAAGCTCGTAGTTGCCGGTGTTGGCGGCATAACCGCGCACGCGGGGCCAGTAGGCATTGGGGTTGTCCTCCGACCATACGTTTTCGGCTCTGTGCTCAAGAAGGTCGTAGCCGTAGGGGCGTCCGTATTTGCCCCAGAAGAAGCCTGCTTCGGAAGTGGGATACCAGTGTTTGCGGCCCACACCCTGGAAGAAGGCGCTGATGCCTATTCTGTTCCAGTTGGCTGTCAGTGTGAGGCCGAACTGGTAGCGGGGCAGACTGTTGCCTATGACACGGCGGTCGCCGGGATCGTCGGCGGTGTTGTTGCCGGTGTTTACAAGGCCGTCATTGTTAAGGTCGGCGTAGATAAGGTCGCCGGGCATATATTTGTTGGATTTCTGCGACACCTTGGCCACGGACGCCTGATTGACCTTTCCGTTGGGTGCATAAGTGCCGTCGGGCTTAGGTCCGCGGGGCTGGGAGTAGTCATAATCGCCGACCTTTGTGCCGGTGGTACGGGCAGTCACCTGATCTTCGTGTTCGTAGAGGCCTTCGATGTGATAGCCCCAGATTTCGCCTAAGCGCTGGCCTTCGTAGTAGGTCGAAAGGCTCTTGGTATCGTTGTTGAATTTGGTGATGGTGGAGTAGTAGTCCCAGACCATAGCTTTCACGCTGTAGCTGAATGGCTTTCCGGCAAGGCTGAACTGGTCGCGCCATGTAAGGGAGAGCTCCCAGCCGTTGGTGCGCATGTCGGCATAGTTGCCTTTGGGCGAACCTGCGCCGAGAACGGCCGGCAATGTCGGGCCGGCGGTGTACATGTCGGTAGTTTTGCGGATATAATAGTCGCCCTGGAAGTCAAGTCGGCTGTTGAGCGTACTGAGGTCGAGGCCGACATTATATGTAGTGGCGCGTTCCCATGTGAGGTCCGACGGAACGAGGCCAGGAACATAGGCGTAGGTCTGCTTGGCGCCGTCGATCAGCACACCTGTTTTAGCAGGAGAAACCAGAGACATAAAGCTGTAGGGCGATGCGTTGCCGTTGCCGAGCGAGCCTACCGAAAGACGCAGTTTACCGTTGTTGAGCCAGCTGCGGGCGCTGCTGAGGAAACTTTCCTCCGAAAAACGCCATGCTACCGATGCCGACGGGAAGAGGCCCCACTGCGAGTCGCTCGGGAATTTGGAAGAACCGTCGTAGCGGCCGCTGATTTCGGCGAGGTACCGGCTCTTGAAAGTGTAGTCGGCACGGAAAAGAATGCCTGCATAAGCCCATTCGTTGCCATTTTCGCCCAAATTGGCAGTGAGCATGTCGCCGTCCATGAGGTTGAACGATGTATAATCGTCGGAAAGGTTGCCGCGGCGGTACATGCGGTAGTAGTTATATTTCTGATGTTCGACGTTGAAGCCGGCCAGAACGTTGAGATAGTGGTCCTCGTTTCTGAACTTGGGAATGTAGTTTACAGTGGCGTTTGCCGAGTAGTACTCGGTGTTGTAGGTGTAGCGGTCGAATTTCGAGAACGAGCCGCGGGAGCCGACGAGACCGGGACCTGTCGAAAATTCCATTATGGAGTTTCTCGACTCGGTTGTCTGCCACTTGTGCCACCATGAGAAATCACCTTTGAAGAAAAGCTGATCTTTGATTGGCTCGTAGGTGAGGGCAGTCTGGTTGCGAAGATATGTAATCTTCTTTTTCTGCCAGGAGTTGTCTTCAACGAAACCGGCGTATCCGGAGTAAACGGCAAACTCTGTCCATGTGCCGTCGGGGTTCTTGGCCTGCTGCATGGGATAGCCCTGATGCTGGATCATTCGCAGGGGATGCTGGTCGTCGTAGATCACCATCGGTTCCTTGAAGTCGTTGATCGTAAGGCTGGTGATGTTTTCGAGTTTTACCTGCGGGCTCAACTGGATTTCACCGCGGGCGCGGGTGTTGTAGTTCTTGAAGTACTGGTCGCCTACTTTATAGATACCGTTGTCGTAGGAATAGCGGCCCGACACATAGTAGCGGCACTTCTCGTTGCCGCCCGAAACGCTGAGCGTGTGTTCGGTGGCAAGACTGCTCTTTTTGTAGAACTCGCTGAACCAGTTGTTGTTGCCGTAGTATTCATATTTTTTGCCGTTGGGGCTGAGGCCTACCGATGGAAGAGTCTGGTCGTTTTCCCATGCTTCGAGGCGATCGCGGTAGCCGCTGTTGATAGGAAATACATTGTTGATTCCCTTGGGAGCCTGTTCTTCCTTGGCTTCGTAAGCGTTTACAAAATTGTCGAACCACTGCAGACCGTTTGTCTCCACCTGGTCCTCCCATTTATAGATACGTTCGTTTATAGAGATGCGGCCGGTGTAGTTGACCTTTGTTTTGCCGGCGACACCTTTCTTAGTAGTTATTAGAATCACGCCGAAAGAGCCTCGGGCGCCGTAGATGGCAGCCGATGATGCATCTTTGAGTACCGATACGCTTTCCACGTCGGAAGGATTGACCGAGCTGATGTCGCTTTCAACACCGTCGATAAGCACCAGCGGGCTGCCGCCGCTGCCGATAGATCCGGTACCGCGGACATTGATCGACGAGCCTCGTGAGGGTTTACCGTCGCTAAGTGTCACGTTCACGCCCGGTATCTGGCCCTGAAGTGCGCGGGCTATGTTGTTGTGACCGCGTTCGCCAATCAGTTTGGAGTCAATCTGATCGACTGCGCCTACCAGATTGGCTTTCTTGACGGTACCGTAACCGACTACTACCACCTGTTCGAGAGATTCGTCGGTACTTTGCATTTCAATATTATAGACAGCCTTATCGGAAACCTTGATTTTTACGGGCTTCATGCCCACCATCGACACAGTCAGTGTCTGACCGGGCCGGGCCTTTATTGTATAATTGCCGTTTACATCTGCTACGGCAAATACCTGCTCGCCATCAACGGCGACTGAAGTGCCGGGAAGCGGTTCTCCGTTTTCATCGGTGATTACACCGCTTACTTGTTTTGCGGGAGATTTCGAAGCGCCTTTGGATACATCGGATTTCTTTACAATGGCAATAGATTTAGGTGATACTACTGTAAAGGTGAGGTCACGGCCGGAAAGTACCTTGTTCAGTACATCGTTCACAGGGACATTCTCGACCTTAACTGAGATGTCGGCTTTTTTGTCGAGAACGGAGTTCTGGTACGAGAACCGGTAGGGAGTCTGCTCCTCGATTCTCTGAAGTACCGTTTCCAATGTGGCGTTTTTCAGATCGAGCGAAACTGTCGATGCCGACTGTGCTCTCGAACCAAGGCCACCAAGCAACATAATCACTAAAATGATTATGCCTTTGAGAAATGGACGATAGTTGTTCATAAATATTAGATTGGTTGGTATGTGTTACTATACCTAAGAGTCAATCTAATATTGATCGTACCAAAAAAACTTATGTTTTAAAACATATTTTTACACTTTTTCAATTTCGGTCCGGTAGATTTACACCTGCTTTGCTGACATCAAAATCGTACACTTCGCTCAGAATCAGCAGAGCCTCGTTGAGGTTGTCGTCGGGGAGTGTGCCTGTGAAGGCATCGTCGATGCTCCGTTTTACTACGTCGGGAAACACAAACTCGTAGTTGCTCTCTATAATCCTGATGAGCGAGTCGGGCGGGATATTGACATAAGACTTCTGATGGCTGAGCCAGCCTGTTGCCAGATGGCAGCCTGAACTTTTAATTTCGAAGGTATTGTTCGCGCGATTGTAGGCAGCCACTTCTTTGGGCTTCAGAACAACATGCCTGTCGGGCGAGACGAGTTCAACAGAACCATCGATAAGAGCTACCTTTACTTCGGAATCGTCCTGCCGCCCTTTGACATTGAACGAAGTTCCGAGCACGCGTACTTTAAGGTTTTCGATCGATACCACAAAAGGATGCGACGCATCTTTCGATACATTGAAATATGCTTCGCCCGACAGAGTGACCGAACGGATGGAATCGTTAGTGAAATAAGGACTGTACGACAGCCTCGAGTCGGAATTCATCGTCACTTCAGTCCCGTCGGGCAGTATGACTGTCGCGCGTTCTCTGTTTGCTGTTACGATGCTGGCCATGTTCAGTTCTCTTTTGTCGCTTTCCCGACCGGTAAAAAACATTGCCGCCATACCGAGCAGCAGCATGGGAATAATAACGGCCGCTATTTTTCCCCATATATTCCATCGGTTGCCCGAAAGCATCCTTTTCCGTTCGTAATCGTCGATAAAAGCATCAATCCTCGCCTTTATTCTTTTCAGATCGTCGCTGTCGGCGTTCTCGCGTCTTCGAACAAAAGTCTGCCACATGTGCGACAGTATTTTCTCCTGTTCTTTTTCCTCTTCGGGTGAAGCGCTTTCTATGTGATTGTGTATGTTGTGTTTGGAGTCGTCCATTGCTATGTGTTTTTGTTATGTTATGTGTAAACTACAGGCTTGCAATAATGATGATGAAGAAACTGCCCAGATTAAGTCTCAAGCTTTTTAGCCCTTGTGAAAGTGCATTTTTCACGGTCTGAACCGTAAGTCCCATACTTTCGGCTATTTCGCTGTTCTGTTTATGTTCGAACCGTGACATTTGCACTACCTTGCGCTGCGTCGGAGTCAGCATACTGATGTAGTGCCGGACAAGCAACTTCATTTCGGCATATTCAAGTTCCGACGAATCTTCTGTTGTTAAAGTATCTGCTTCGGAATAGCCTTCGAACTGTATTTGCGTCTTCGTTTTCCATGATTTTATCAGCGCATTACGGGTCATTGCGAACAAGAGGCTTTTCACATTGTCGGTATTTCTTATCTTACTGCGGGTCAGCCAAAGCTTTATAAATACATCCTGCACTATATCTTCAGCCTCTTCCTTGGTCTTGCAGAAATCAAATGAAAATGCGTACAGGCGACCTGCATACATGTCGTAGATCTTATCGAATGACGATCTGTCGCCATCGATCAGATTTTTTATAAGAACACTCTCTTTCTCCTCTTGTTTTTTCATAATAAATGCTTCTGAAAATCTAAAAAAGGTTCTGACGAATCAGAGGAATCCGGTGCTTAGTCGTTAAATATAATTGTGTTTTTTCGTGGTATTTCGGTGCTGAGACATGGCCGGCGCCATTTCGCTGCAAAGTTAAACAAAAGTATCAAATCAGCAATATCTGCCTTCGTTTTTTTACATAACATGCTGCGGACGCTTTGTGCTGCCGCAGCATGTATATGATTGCCAAACTTCTTAATTCCTTATGTCTATTTGCCGGAGGCAGCCATTATGTCCCGGAGGGTGAAGGTGCCGCGAAGGATTACGACGGTAGCTTCGCCTGGCTCGCTGACATTGATGATACATTCGTTTTTGCCGTCGCGGCCGGTTTTCATCGAAATGTCGACATGCTCATCGCCGTCGTTCACTTTTACCAGCGATTCGTAGTCCGATGATTTAAAAGTCTCTTTGGCTTTGGCACTTACCGCGGCGGCCTTGTCGCCCTCGGCGGAGACAACCCATAGACCGTCGATTTTCGAGGCGAGACTGTTGAAATCCATCTCGTCCATATTGAGGTTTCCGGCAAGCGATATCATGGCTTTCGACACATAGACGGTGGTTATCCCGGGCATATTTTCGAAAGTCTCGTAGAAGTTTTTGGCATTGGCTGTTATCGCGGCTATGGCTATTATGATGAGGATTATAGTCTTTTTCATGATTATGAGTTGTTTTAGAGTATGTTTACTTTTGGTTTATGTTAAGATTTAAATAGATTTTTCGAGTATGTTTTAAACTTCTAAAGATTTCATAAAGTTAAAAGTAAACATACTCTTAGATTCCGTTTAATTTTTCTTCGGCTGTTCTTAAGCCTGCGTCGGTTGTTTTTGCGCTCAGTTCGATGGCGTCGCAGCCTTTGCGCATGGTGCTGGTGAGCAGTGTGAGTGCCATGAGAGTCTGCTCGCGGGCTTCTTCGGGAGTAATTTGATTGTCCGCAGGTTTTTGTGTCAGGAATGCCACAGAAGTAGCGACAGCAGCGGCAAAAACTGCGGCGGCAGCCCAGATACGGCCCCGGCGCGGTTTGCGGCGTGTGCTTCTGCGGGTATGGGCGATATTCCTTTCCACAGCCTCGCGGAGGCTCCGGGGAGCCTTGATATCGGCACCTGTCGCGGCGAAGACGGCGCGGTCAGGCGCGAGTTCGGGGTCGGTGTCGGCTGAAGCGAAATATTCACGGAGCTGATCTTCCTCTGCGAGGGTCGACTCGCCGGCGTAGTATTTCTTCAGTAAACTTTTTATATATTCTGTCTGTATGTTCATTGTTTTTCAAATAGTTTTCTGATAGTTCTTCTTGCCCGGCTGAGCAGCACTCTTATGTTTCCGGAGGAAAGACCGGTAGCCTGTTCTATTTCATCTATTTCGCAGCCTTCGAAATCGCGCATGGCCAGTACTGTGCGCTGATTGTCGGGCAGACGTCCCATCATGGTTTCTATGAGGCGCACGGTGTCAGCATCATCGAGCCGCTGTTCTTCCGAGGCGTTGTCGGCAACGGGATATGTGTTGTCGATCGGTTCGGCATATTTTCTGGCCGAGATGAGTGAGAAAGCCGAATTGCGGACAGCTGCGATGCAATAAGCTCTGACATTGGCTACGCCGGCGATACGGTCGCGGAATTCCCAGAGTTTCATGGAGGCGTTCTGCACGGCGTCGGAGGCGTCGTCGGCACTCCCGCAAAGAGCGAGAGCCACGCGATACATGGCATCGAGATGCACACAGACCGTCTGTTTGAATTCCTCGGCGTCCATCAGTCGATTTTCACATCTTTAAAATCATCGGCTGTGAAAGTGCCGGAAAATTTCACAAAAACGCATTCTGACGAGTCGGTTGCGAGTATGTACATGTCCTTGAACTTATTGCCGCTGACCTTTGAGAAAATGCGGACACGGTCGCCGTCGTCCTTTACGTTGATAAGTTCTTCGTAGCCGTTGCTTTCTTCTTCGATGCGGAGGTCCAGATGTCTGCCGAGGAATGAGTTCCTGTCAGGTATTGTCAGCACTTTCATGCCTGTGACTTTTTTTGCCACACGGTCGCCGTCGGTGCCTCCGAGTTTGGTGAGCCACATCACGAAGCGTGGAATCTTCACATACTCTACGTTGCCGCCGTCTTTGAATTCATCGAAAAGACGGTCGAGATTACCGGCACAGAGGCTCAGAGCCGCTGTAGCGCAGATGATTGCTGTCAGTATTCGTTTCATATTTTCTGGTGTTTTGACATGTAGACTGCCAAAGCCGCCGCAAAGTTTCAATGAAATTGAATTTTTTTAGTAATTTTGCATCGAAAGAACATTTTATGAACGACACAGTGAAAAATATAGCAGTGCTTGGCGCTACGGGTTCGATAGGCAGCCAGACACTCGATATCATAGCGGCACATCCCGAACGCTACCATGCAGCTGTTTTGACTGCGGGGTCGAAGGCCGACAAGCTCATCGAAGCCGCCATAGTGCACCGTCCGCGTCAGGTGGTGATTGGCAGTGAAGATTTGCTGCCGAAGGTGAAGACCGCTCTGGAACCGCTCGGCATAGAGTGCTTTGCCGGCGACGATGCTCTGGCCCGTTGCGTCGAGGCCGACGACATCGACATCGTGCTCACTGCCACCGTGGGCTACAGCGGCCTGATACCAACAGTACATGCCATACGTGCCGGCAAGGACATCGCTCTTGCAAACAAGGAGACGCTTGTCGTGGCTGGCGAACTCATCAACAGCATGCTTGCGCAGTCGACGTCGAAGATTTATCCTGTCGATTCGGAACATTCGGCTATCGCGCAGTGTCTTGCCGGCGAGGATCCGGCTTCGGTCAGCCGCCTGCTCATCACTGCCTCAGGCGGACCCTTTCGCACATGGAGCGCCGACCGCATCGCCGCCGCCACTGCCGCCGATGCACTCAAGCACCCCAACTGGAACATGGGGCGGAAAATTACTGTCGACTCGGCCACGATGATGAACAAAGCCTTCGAAATAATCGAGGCTCACTATCTTTTCGGTGTCGCTCCCGAACGTATCGAAGCTGTTGTGCATCCTCAGTCGATAGTGCACTCTATGGTCGAATTTGTCGATGGCGCAGTTAAGGCGCAGCTCGGAGTGCCCGACATGCATCTGCCCATAGCCTATGCTCTCGGCTACCATACCCGTCTGCCGAAAGTGGAGAAGCCTCTCACTCTGACCGACTTCGCCACTCTTACTTTCGAGAGGCCCGACACAGGACGTTTTCCCTGTTTGGCTCTGGCTCAGACAGCCCTCGGGCGTCGTGGCAATACTGCCTGTGTGATAAACGCAGCCAACGAAATCGCTGTAGCCGCTTTCCTTCGCGGCGAAATCCGCTTCGGCCGCATTTTCGAAGTAATCGAAAAGACTCTCGAAGTTGTGCCCTTCTCGGCCACGATAGCCCTCGACGACTATGTGGAATCGAACTCAGAAGCACGGTTCAAGGCAATAGAAATAGTCAACAATTTAATATAAAAACAATTGGAAATTCTCGTTAAAGCCGCCCAGCTCATTTTCGCGCTTGTCATTCTTGTTACGGTGCATGAGTTCGGCCACTATATATTCGCACGGATATTCGGCGTGAAAGTGACACGCTTCTTCCTGTTCTTCAATCCATGGTTTTCTATTCTGCGCTACGACCCGATGAAGGGTACCCTTGAATTCATGGCACGTGGCGAGCGTAAGGACGGCACATGGCCCCGGCCCCTGAAAACATGGCAGGTGAGCAAACCCCGCCAGCCGCGGTCCGATGGTAAGCCCACCTGGCGCGATACTGTCTACGGTCTTGGCTGGCTTCCTCTCGGCGGCTATTGTGCCATTGCCGGCATGGTCGACGAGACTCAGGACAGTTCGAAACTCGCCGCCGAGCCGCAGTCGTGGGAACTTCGTTCGAAGCCGGCGTGGCAGCGCCTGTGTGTTATGGCGGCCGGCGTGGTGCTTAATTTTGTGCTTGCGATATGTATATATATAGGTATAGCCTTTCACTGGGGCGACGATGTGGTGCGGTTCCAGGATATGAGCGAAGGCATGAACTTCTGTCCTGAACTCATTGAGGCCGGCTTCCGCGACGGTGATATTCTGCAGAGCATCAACGGTGAGGCTCTTGAGCCGACAAGCTATTCCACCGGATGGGATATGATACAGCCCGGTGCCCGCGTAGGTGTGCTGCGCGACGGCGAACCGGTCGAAATCGCTATTCCCGAATCGCTTATCCGCACCCTTGTGGCACGTGGCAGCGATGTCGTTCCCATGAAAGTGCGTGTGCCTGTAGTGGTGGCAAAGACCGCAGCCGGAGGCAATGCAGTCAAGGCCGGCATCGAGCCGATGGACCGCATAGTGTCGGTCGACGGCCTTCCGACTCGTCATGTCGAGCTGTTCCGCAATGCTTTGGCTGACAACAAGGGCCGCACAGTCCTGCTTGGCATAGAGCGCGGCGACAGCACATTCACGCTGCCGGTTGAAATATCCGACGGCGGAACAATCGGTATTCAGATGCTGAGTCCTGTCGACATATTCCCCAGAACAAAAATAGAGTACAATATATTTGAGGCCATTCCCCGAGGCTGGGACATCGGTACAAGCCAGCTCGCAAGCTATGTGTCGTCGCTGGGTCTGGTGTTCACAAAGGAAGGAGCCCAGAGTCTCGGCGGTTTCGCCACTCTCGGCGATCTTTTTCCGACAGCGTGGAACTGGGAATCGTTCTGGCAGATTACGGCATTTCTGTCGATTATTCTGGCGTTCATGAACATTATACCCATACCGGCGCTCGACGGCGGGTACATTCTCTTCCTGCTTGTGGAAATCGTGACACGGCGAAAGCCCTCCGACCGTTTCCTTGAAATCGCCAATACGATAGGCTTTTTCTTTCTGCTGGCCCTCCTTTTCTACGCCAACGGCAACGACATCTACCGCATTTTCATCAAATAGGTGAAGAATGTGATGCAAGATCGCCTGTCAGCCTGTCGGCCTAACAGCCTAATCTCCTAACTTCCTAATTTCCTGATAATATGCAAGGACCGATACTGCGACTGCGTCGCGGAAAAGAAGAATCGCTCGACCGTTTTCACCCCTGGGTTTTCTCCGGGGCTCTGACAAAAATGCCCGATGAAAACGATGGTATAGAAGAAGGCGACCTTGTGACGGTTGTGGCTTCCGACGGCCGTATTGTCGGCACAGGCCATTTCCAGATCGGAAGCATCGCAGTCCGTATGCTTACGTTCGATGCCGATGAAGTGGTTGATGCCGCCTTCTATCGCCGCAGGCTGGCAGCCGCTTTCAGCCTGCGCAAGGCACTCGGCTTTCCATCGGAAGCTACCGACGCCTATCGTCTGGTGCACGGCGAAGGTGATTTTCTTCCGGGCCTCGTAGTGGATGTCTACGGCGACACAGCTGTGATGCAAGCCCACTCGCCCGGTATGCATTTCGCCCGTGAAATCATTGCCGGCGAACTTGTGGCTCTTTCCGGTCTTGGCGTAACCAATGTGTACTATAAATCAGAGACAACCCTTCCGTACAAGGCTCATCTCGATTCGCAGAACGACTACATTGCAGGCTCTTACAGCCACGACACAGCCACAGAGAACGGCCTGCGGTTCCACATCGACTGGCTTCGCGGACAGAAAACAGGCTTTTTCGTCGACCAGCGCGACAACCGTCAGCTACTGCAACGCTACAGTGCCGGCCGCAGTGTGCTGAACATGTTCTGTTATACGGGCGGTTTCTCGGTCTACGCTCTTGCTGGCGGCGCTCGCGAAGTGGTGTCGGTCGATTCGTCGGCCAAGGCTATCTCGCTCACCGACGCCAATGTGGAGCTTAACTTCCCCGGCGATATCCGACACAGCTCGCAGGCTGTCGATGCCTTCAAATATCTCGACACCATGGAGGCCGGTCGGCACGACCTGATAATCCTCGACCCTCCTGCCTTCGCCAAGCACCGCAGTGCCCTGCGCAATGCGCTGCAGGGCTACCGGCGTCTCAATGCACGGGCTTTCGAGAAGATTGCACCCGGCGGTATCCTTTTCACATTCTCTTGCTCGCAGGCTGTTAACCGCGAACAGTTCCGTCTGGCGGTCTTCAGCGCTGCTGCCCAAAGCCGCCGCAAGGTGCGTATCCTTCACCAGCTGACTCAGCCCGCCGATCACCCTGTGAACATTTACCACCCTGAAGGCGAATACCTCAAGGGGCTTGTGCTTTACGTGGAATGAAAATCAAACTGGTCTGTGTCGGCACCGTGCGCGATGCCGTCGTTGCCAAGGCTATCGACGCTTATGTCAGGCGCATACCGCACTATTGGCCTTTCGCCATGGTCTGTCTTCCGGATGTGAAGGGTGCACGCGACCAAAAGGTTCAGAAAACCCTCGAAGGCAGCCGTATTCTTGCCGAACTTGCACCCGGCGACTTTCTGATGCTCCTTGATGAGCGCGGACGGCAGTACTCTTCGCGCCAATGGGCCGAGTTCCTTCAGCGTAAGAGTGTGGAATTGCCGAAATCTCTTGTACTTGTTGTCGGAGGTCCTTACGGTTTCAGTCAGGAAGTCTACGACCGGGCCGATGGCATGTTGTCGCTTTCGGCTATGACATTTCCTCACGAACTGGTGCGTCTCTTCGCTGTGGAGCAGCTCTACCGCGCCGGCACAATCGTCCGCGGTGAGCCTTATCATCACGACTGATGCGGTCAGTACGACAGAAAAGCGTTAAGAATGAATATTCCTATAACAACCAAAATTATTATGATGATGGTGTTGGTGTTGCTGCTGCCGCTTCGTAGTTTTGTCCAGTAGTTGTTGAGTTCGGTGAGGCATGAGGGCGAAAGGCCCCATGTGCGGGCGCGTGCGAGCATGCTCATGGCTTGTTCTGTCTTCGGGTGCCCCGAGGGGTACGGGCCGAGGGTCAGCATTTTTCGCATGAGCTGGGTGGCGACTCCGTCGGCCCATGAACGGTAAGCATTGGGATCGCGGCTTTCAAG
>CABQCA010000038.1 GCA_902462525.1 uncultured Porphyromonadaceae bacterium
GACTATAAGTCGGCCTCCCTGCTTGTCGGTACACATTTCGCCAAGAATAGGGATATCGGTCACTTTCTCGACATCGCGACGGCTCGTTATCTTATTTGTGATAAGCTTTTTGACAAACAGATAAACCGGAGGAATAATAAAACCGAATATCAGCGCGAGAGCAAGAATTATCGATTTGCCAAGACCCAGCGGCTTGCTGAGAGTGAAGGCCTCGTCGACAACGGTACCTTTTGGGAAAGCATTTGCCAGAATCATCGATACTTCTTCGCGACGTTGAAGCAGGAAGAGGTAGAGACTCTGTTTGAGCTGTTGCTGGCGTTCAAGGGCTATGTATTCGCGTATGTCTGCGGGCGCGGAGCCGAGCCGGGCGTTGGCCTGGTTCAATGTCCGCTGCGTGTCGTGTATTTTGAGTTCAATGTTATCGAGAGTTTTGGCAAACGACTCCTTGATGTTGTCGCGCATGGCGTCGATCCTCTGGTCGAGGAGCTGAAGCGAAAGGTTGTCGCCGCGGGCGCTTGTAAGCATCTCCTGACGGCGGAGAATCAACTCGTTGTACGCGGTCAGGCCTGCTGGTATATCGGAATCGTCGGCGGCGACAGGAACCAGCGAAAAGTTGTTTGCCGGATCGGATATGAATTCCGATGCCATTTTTAGCAGTTCTTCCTGAGTCCGGAGTGCAAGAAGAGAGTTTTCAAGCTTGGTCTGCTGTGTGAATTGCTTGTTGGCTTCCATGCTGACATCGACGATGCCTTTCTTCTGCTTGTAGTTCTGAATCTCGAGTTCGATGTTGTTGAGATCACGCGAAAGAATGTCGAGGCGTCCTTCTATAAACTGGGCCGAGAGATTGTTGCGGTCGTTTTTCTGTTCGATGCTTCTTTTGTTGTACTGACGGACTATTTCATTGAGCACACTCTTGCCGTAGGCCGGATAAGGAGTGTTGATGACCATTTCCACAACGTTGCTTTTCTTTGAGGCTATTTCACAGCCAACAGTCAGATCAAGGGCCTCGGCCGCAGCATCGTAGCCGCTGACTTCTATCGTCTCTTTGATGTTCTTGTCGGCGGGATAGTACTCTGTCTTCGTAAAAGTAAAGGTTCCGAACGGCGATTCCAGAGAGTAGGGGAGTTCGACGTTTTTCACGTCGGTGAACACTGTTTTCTTCGCTTTTCCTTTTATGGATGTCTTTCCGTTTTTATCGGCCTTTACAACAAAAGTAATGCCTGTCGAAAGGGTGTCGAGCATTCCTTCCGCCGGGGTGACTTTTATGGGATATTCGGTGAATTCGAAGTTTGTTTTAAGGAAAGCTTTGCGGACATAGTATTTTGTGCCCAGACCGAGATTTTTTGCAACTTCTTTGTAAGTAGAATGTGACGAAATGATAAATATCTCATCGTAGACAAAACCATCGTTACCGAAAAGGCTGCCAAAAGCCGACTTGCCGCTGTTCATCGAGGCTGCGCCGCTCGGACTCTCATCCTGATTGATAAGGAGATTTGCCCTTACTACATATTTAGGCTTATGTACATAGATATATAAGGCTGCAATTCCGAGGCAGCAAAATACTGAAATGGCGAAAAGCCACCATTTTTTAGCATATTGTGAAAGAAGCCCCGAAAAGTCTATGAAATCTGAATCTTTGGCTGACATCTGCTTTTGCGTGTAAGGGTAGTGATTGGTTATTTAACGGTGAGGGCAATAACAAGCGATGCTATTACCGAAGAAGCGCTTACTATGGTGGAAATGACCGACAGTTTATAGGCATTGTTCTGGTTGTACTTCGAGTTTGCCTGTTTTATCTCATTTGGGGACACGTATATGTAGTCATTTTGCTTCAGATAGAAATAAGGAGAATTTAGAGCCTCCGACGAGTTAAGGTCGATGTGTGCGAAGACTCGTTTGCCGTTTTCTTCGCGGACTAAAAGAATATTTGATCGTTCGCCGAATTCGGTGAGGTCACCGGCCGCAGCAAGGGCATCGAGAATCGACATTCTCTGGCGGGCGAGTGGATAACGGCCCGGCGTTTTAACTTCGCCAGCTACAGATATCTCGAAATTGATGATGCGCACATCTACCTCGGGGTCTTTTACATCTTTCGATATTTTTTCGGTGAGATAGCTTTGAAGTTGTTCTGTGGTCATGCCGGCGACATGAATCTTGCCTAAGACCGGAAAACTGATATCACCTTCGCTGTCGACTATATAGGTCTGTACTTGTGGAGTGGTGGATTTTCCCAGCGTGGACGTTGCTGCCGGATTGACGAACGGTTTCTGATACACACTTGTTGCATTAGGATTCACTGAATTGACAGTTATCGAAAGTTCGTCGTCAGGTAATATGGTCGGAAGATAGTCCAGAGTTTCGAGAGTCCCTGTTTTGACTGTCGATATATCCTCGAAATATGGGAGATTATTCTTTTGGCTACTGCACGATGCCAGACAAAGAGCTATGCCGGCAAGAATGCTGATGTGGAAGATTTTCATGTCGTTAAATGGTCATATAATATGTTAACGGCCTAAAAGCATTAATTATTGCCTTCTCCGAACATTTTATGCAACTCCATGAAACGGTGTTTTACTTCAGATCCGAATTTCTCCATCGAGGCGATGACTCTTTCGAGGCTTTTTTTCTTTCCGTCGCCGCCTTTCGAATAAAAACAGTCGGCATAACATATCAGTTTTTCGAGCAGTGTTTCGGGCATATAGCACCGTCCCGGGGGCAACGGAAGACCTGACAAGGCAATCTCTTCCGTTGTCAGGCCGGCGCCGGTGTGGCGTTCGGCGACACGGGCGATGTACTCTGGCGCTCCGGCATCGCGCAGAAGGTCGGCGCCGGCGGCTCCGTGGCATAAATAAGGCATGGTTCCGTGGCAGTCGATACCGGGAGCGTCTGTGAGGATTATGCCAATGTCGTGGAGCATCGCGGCTGCTTCAATTCTGTCGTTGTCAATGCCAAGGCGCAGCTTACTCGCTGTTTCAAGCGCCAGATTGCGGACAGATTCACTGTGAGACAACAAAATCCCACGGACCTTGCGGTCTGCGGGATAATTGTTGTCGATTATTTTTTTCCAGTCGAATGTGCTCATTCCACTATTGTGTTCCAGCCATACTTGTCGGGAATCTCGCCCAGACGGATAGCATTGAGAGTGTTGTAGAGCTGAGTGGTGACTGGGCCCGGTTTTCCGTCTTTCGAAATAATGTACTTGACACCGGTGTCGAGGTCGTCGATTTCGCCTACAGGTGAACATACGGCTGCCGTGCCGCATGCTGCTGCTTCTGAACAGTCGGCCAGTTCTTCGACGGTGATATGGCGAGCTTCCACCTCCATGCCCATATCACGGACCAGAGTCATAAGACTCATGTTAGTGATCGACGGAAGGATTGAGTCGGATTTTGGTGTGATGTATTTTCCGTGTTTAATTGCATAAAAGTTTGCCGGACCACATTCGTCGAGGTATTTTTTCTCTTTAGGATCGAGGTAGAGCACTGCCGAATATCCGAGTTCGTGAGCCTTGTGACCGGCTCCGAGAGATGCTGCATAGTTGCCGCCGGTTTTCCATCGGCCTGTGCCGCGCGGTGCTACGCGGTCGTAGTCGCGCATTATACATATATTAGTGTTCTTGAAACCGCCCTTGAAATAAGGGCCAACAGGTGTCACCATTATAATAAACAGGTATTCGTCGGCTTCCTTCACACCGATGCGGGGACTCATGCCGATTTCAAGAGGCCGGATATAGAGCGAAGCGCCGCTGCCATAAGGTGGGATAAAACGCTCGTTGAGTTTCACGGCTTTGATACACATTTCTTTAAAAATATCTTCAGGAACGGGTTCCATCAGAAGGCCTTTGGCTGAATCGATGAGACGTTTGGCATTCTCTTCGAGACGGAAAATGCGGATTTTACCGTCTGCGCCTCGGAACGCCTTGAGACCTTCGAAGATTTCCTGGCCGTAATGCAGAGTGGTAGCGGCCATGTGTATGTTTATCGAATCGGATTGTGAAATCTCTATGGGACCCCACTTGCCGTCGCGGAATGCGCAGCGCACATTGTAGTCGGTGGGATAGTAACCGAAGGGCAGGTTCGCCCAGTCTATTTGCATGTCCATTAAAAATGCGTGTTTTTTGGGTTAGCTCTTGCAAAGATACACATTTATTCTAATAAAGGGCACTTTTGGGGCCCAGAAATAGAAAAATGTCGTATAAAAACCATCTTCCCTGCTGTTTCTTGCTTTATTGTCGTCAATACAAAAGCCGGAGCATGGCCTTTGCTCCGGCTTTTAGTATTTTTTAAGTTATTGCGATGGAAAAATGTCAGTTTACGCGGAAGCGGTCGGTGCCGTCGGCGAAGAATGCCACTACCTGACTGGCGGCGGCTACGCCGGCGTTCATATTGGCTTCGGCTGTCTGCGCACCGCTCTTCTTTGGCGTGAAGAAAACTCGGTTGCCGAAACGGTTCTGAAGTTCATCGGCGTTTTTGGGCTTGACATCGGCGAAGTAACGCAGGTCAGGACGTTCTTCAAGAACCTGGGCGAGTTCGGCCTCATTGATTACCTCCTTGCGGGCGGTGTTGATGAGGATAGCTCCCTTGGGAAGAAGGCCGATTAAGTCTTTGCCTATCGACCCTACGGTTTCGGGGGTGGCGGGTATGTGTATTGAAAGGATATCGCTGTTGGAATATAGGTCGGTAAGCGATTCTGCCACGCCTACACCGTTTTGTGCCATCACTTCAACGGGGCAGTAGGGGTCGATGGAGCGTATTTCCATGCCGAAACCGTGTGCAAGACGGGCTACATGACGGCTTACCTGGCCGAAAGCCTGCAGGCCGAGGCGCTTGCCTGAAATTTCCATACCGGTGGTTCCGTCGAATTTATTGCGGGCGGCCATAATTGCCATGCCCACGACGAGCTCGGCCACTGCGTTGGAATTCTGGCCGGGGGTGTTTTCCACAACAACGCCGGCGGCTGTAGCTGCCTTGAGGTCGATGTTGTCGTAGCCGGCACCGGCGCGTACTACTATTTTCAGGCTTGGGGCGGCGGCAAAAAGAGCTTCGTCGACAATATCGCTCCTCACGATCAGTGCATTGGCATCGGCCGCTGCGGCGCGGAGTTCTTCCGGCGCGGAGTATTTTTCGAGAAGCGCAACCTCGTGTCCGGCGCCTTCGATGACAGCACGCATACTGTCGACCGCTTTCTTGGAGAAAGGCTTTTCAGTGGCTATGAGAACTTTCATACTATTCATTATTTATGAGTGCCTTCGAAATCGTGCATTGCGTCTACAAGCACTTTCACACTTTCGATGGGAAGGGCGTTGTAGAGCGATGCGCGGAAGCCGCCGACCGAGCGGTGGCCTTTGATACCGACAATACCGCGCTGAGCGCAGAATTCCACAAAGTCGGCTTCGAGATTTTTATATTCGTCCGTCATTACGAAGCATACATTCATAATCGAACGGTCTGCTGGGTCGGTGACTGTGCCCGTGAACATCTTTGAAGAGTCGATGGCATCGTATAGATATGCGGCCTTTTCGAGGTCTCGGCGTTCGAGTTCATCAAGACCGCCGAGCTGTTTGTAGTAGCGCAGTGTCTGAAGGGCGGAGTAGATGGGCAGCACGGGAGGGGTGTTGAACATCGAGCCCTTTTTCACGTGTGTACGATAGTCGAGCATGGTCGGAATAGGACGGTCGACCTTGCCGAGGGCTTCGTCGCGTACGATGACGAGAGTCACACCGGCCGGAGCGAGATTCTTCTGTGCACCGGCGTAGACTGCGTTATATCTGGAGAAGTCGATGTGACGCGAAAATATGTCGGAACTCATATCGGCGATGAGAGGGCATTGCACGGCAGGGTCAGTGCGGATCTCGGTGCCGTAGATAGTGTTGTTCGATGTGTAGTGGAAATAGTCGGAGTCGGCAGGCACTTCAAAACCTTTGGGAATGAAAGTGTAGCCGGCGTCCTTAGAAGATGCCACGACATCAACCTCGCCGAATAGCCGGGCTTCTTTGATGGCGTTGGAGGCCCATGTTCCGGTGTCGAGGAACGATGCCTTTTTGGCAAGGAAGTTATAGGGTATCATGCAGAACTGCATCGAGGCGCCTCCGCCGAGCCACAGCACTGAAAAACCTTCGGGGATTTCGAGGATTTCTTTCACAAGAGCGGTAGCTTCATCGATTACAGCCTGGAACTGCTTGCTGCGGTGCGACACTTCCAGAATTGAAAGGCCCATATCGGCGAAGTTGAGGATTGCATCGGCCGTGTTGCGAATAGTGTATTCGCTCAGAATCGACGGTCCTGCATAAAAATTGTGTTTCTTCATAAAATGAATTTTTATGGGTTGACGAGTTGTAGTCGCAAAGATAGTATATTTTCACGGAATTGCGGCATAGTTTGGTGAAAATAGAAAATCTTTATGATTCGGAAATTATCAATTATTCTCCGATTGGAATCTTTTCGCCAAGAAAGTGCGGTTTTTTTCCGAACCAGATGTCAAGCATCATTTTGTCGCGTGCAAGCCATTCGCGCAGCGTAAGGCGAATACGTGTTCTGAGTCCTGCCCGCAGTGGAGCGGGAACTGCGACGGCTTCAATACCGTTGGCTTTCGCAAGATATAGCGCCCGCGCAATATGGTCGGCCTGAGATACTATAGTTAAAGAATCACACCCGAAGACTTCCTTTGCCCTCACAACTGAATCAAGTGTCCTGAACCCGGCGAAATCAAGGATTATTCTGTTTTTGGGAACACCGCGGGCCATAAGGGCGTTCCGCATGGCCGTGGGTTCGTCGTATTGTCTGGTGCGATTGTCGCCGCTTGCAATTATATAATCTATCTTATGGGCATGATATAGGTCGGAGGCTGTCTTTATTCTGTTGGTAAAATATGAATTGGGACGTCCCAGTCGGTTTAAAGGGCTTGTGCCCAATAAGAGAGCAACTTTGTTGTGTGGCGCAGAACAGATACTTGTATAAATTCTGTTTTTGGCATTATGAGCCACAACCATATTAGCATAAACTGTAAAAATAATGGTTGCGGTAAAAATAATAACAAATCCGATACCGACCCGTTTAATAATAATTCTCACTTTAGGTGACATAAAAAGGCTTTGGTAATAAAAAAGTTAGCGTTTGGTGGCATAGATCATAAAGGTTACAGCTGCGACAGCTATACTGATACCGGCTATGATGCCGCCAGTGAGAGGCTCTCCGAAAGCAAGTGAGCCGACGAGTATTGCCGTTATTGGCTCGAAGACTCCCAGCACGGAAGCTTTGGTCGCGCCGATGTTACGGGTTGCCACCGCGAGAGTAGCGGTCGAAACTATTGTAGGCAGTACTGCGAGTCCTGTTAGGTTAAGCCAGTCAGAGGCACAGTCTATGCCTTCTGTAAGACCGCTTCCGGAATTGATTGCTATTGTAAAAAAGACTATTGCACCAACCACAAGGACATAAAAGGTAAGCAAGGTATTGGTTATGCCCGAAATCACTTTACTCCTGTTGATTATCACGATGAACAAAGCATAGACGAGCGCTGAGCATAGCGAGAGCCAAATCCCTGTGGGTGATGATGCGCTTTCGCCGCCGCAGCCGGTCATTATCAGGACACCGACGAATGTCGCTGCTATCGAAAGCCATACAGGCCATGATGGTTTCTTGCCTAATAAAAGCATTATAATCGCCACAAGAACAGGGTAGAGAAACACCAGAGTAGTCGCCAGCCCTGATGCCACAAAACGATAGGCCTCAAAAAGGAAAAGACTGCTTGAAGTATACAAAAGTCCGAGAACCAAAAGAATACCGGCCTGGCGCAGACCGACTCTGAATGTCTGTCGTGTCATCAGGATATATAGGCCGAGAAGCACAACCGCGATGCTATAACGGAAAAACAGAATTGACTGCACAGCCGCACCTGCCATGAGCAACGGCATGGCGAACAGAGGGTTAAGCCCGTAGGTTACGCCCGTAATAATGCCGGCCGGATAGCCTACCAATGCATTTTTGCTCAGTGCCATAAAGTTATACCCAAACGTTTGGCCGAAATAGAACGCAGCCGCGATAAATCGCGGCCCGGCGAAGATTCCAATTCAGATAAGATACTCTGTGTGGGATAATTAATTTAATACGATGTTAAGTCGTCTCGATTCAGTTCCGGGATAGAATGCACGGGCATACTGCTTGAGAAAAGCCAGTGTTTCTGGTTTGACGCATACTGTGCTGAAAAGCTTCTGAATGAACGGACGTGGACGGAAAGCGCTGAAGCGTGCGCTTGTAGAAGATAGAGTAAACGATTTATCCATAGGCAACGGGGAATGAACTTTTCATATTTATAACGTTCGTATGGTCTTTTATATTGTCTGTAGAAGTTCAAATAATCCAAAATTGCTCAAAAAACATAAAATTAGTGCTCATAACAGCGCGTTTTGTGTTTTATTGCTTTGGAATAGTTAAATATTCCAAAGCGCAGGCAAAATTGTTTGCAGTCTTATTTGAATTTATTATCTTTGCATAACGAAAAATATTAATACGACAATAACCAATTAACACCAATCTGCCTATAGACCGACTTCTACTCTAATTATAACCAGGAATAGAAAATGCAGAAATACAATGTACTCACCGACGAAGAGTTGGTGGTAGCTTATGCCGGCGGAGACAACAATGCTTTTGATGCTCTTCTAGAACGCCATAAGTCCAAGTTGTTCAACTTTATACTCCAGATTGTACACGACCGGAATGTAGCCGACGATATTTTTCAGGAAACATTTGTCAAAGCCATCATAACCATACGTCAGGGCCGCTATAAGGACCTCGGAAAGTTCTCTGCATGGCTTATGAGGATAGCACGCAATCTCGCCATCGATACTTACCGTTCTGAAAAGAATGAAGCCGAAGTATCGGTTGACAATGCCGACTATGATGTTCTCAACCGCCGGGAACTGTCGGAAGACACCATTGAGGATACAATGATAGATCTTCAGATAGAAGAGGATGTGCGTTCGCTCATCGAAGAACTTCCCGACACACAGAAAGAAGTGCTCACCATGCGCTATTACCGCGATATGTCGTTCAAGGAAATCGCCGAACAGACCGGCGTGAGTATCAACACTTCACTGGGCCGTATGCGCTATGCCATTCTCAACCTTCGCCGCATGGCAAAGGAACGGTCGATGATTCTTTCCCGTTAAGACTTTATTCGGTCGGGATTCCGGCTAATAAAGTCTTTCCACGACGATGAACTTCGTGTGATTTCAGGCTTTGCCGATTCGTAGTAATGGCAGAGTGCAGCTCCGAGGGCATCGGTAGCGTCAAGCTGAGGCAGCATAGTTGCCTCGCCGATATTCAGAATACGACGCAACATCTCTTTCACCTGCTCTTTCGAGGCCGCACCGTTTCCGGTGATGGCCTGTTTTATTTTTCGGGGTTCATATTCGGTTATCGGTACCTCTCTCGATAGTGCCGCCGCCATTGCCACTCCCTGAGCTCGACCAAGTTTGAGCATCGACTGCACGTTTTTTCCGAAGAAAGGAGCCTCGATGGCCATCTCGTCGGGACAGTATTGCTCCACAAGCATGCTTACGCGTTCGTAAATTCGTCCAAGGCGAAGATAATGATCGCCGAGTTTGTGAAGATCGATGACGCCCATGGCTATGAGTGCCGGTTTTCTTTTTTTTATGCCGAGAATGCCATAGCCCATTATGTTAGTTCCGGGGTCGATGCCTATTATTATCCGGTCGTATTCCTTAATATCGCTCTCCATCACTGTCTGGATCATGGATTATATCGAGTTCGGTGCAGTAAATGTTCACCGCCTGCTGAAGTGCGGCTGGCAGTGCGGCAAGAAGTTCCGGAAGAATGCGTGTGCTGAAGTTATCGGCGACGGCGTCGGAAGGCGCTCGCAACTGCAGGGCATAGCTCACGGTGTAGTTTCCGCTTATACTGTTGAGTTCATGCGGTGCTCTGATTTTGGTGAGCAATCCGCGGTAGAGGCCCGCGGCGTACGCAGTACCGATGTATTTCTGCTTCAGGAAGTCGACGAGTTCGCTTTCCAGCGGTTCATCGACACAGAAGGTAGCGTTAAGGAGTATCATATTTTTCGTTTCAAAGATCTGAACAGGAATTTGATGTGGCGCAGAACGGTGCCGGCGGTGCCGTAGTAGTAACACATTATTCTGAAGCGTTCGCGCAGTGAGCGATAGTGATTGCGGCTCGTTTCGCCTTCATTGAGATAGTCGACAAGCACGGTATCGCCGAGCCCCACGGATTTGCGGGAATGTTGCAGACACCGGATGCACCAGTCGTAGTCGGCTGAAAAGCGATAGCGGGTATCGTAGCTTCCGGCTATGCGCCGCAAGGCTATAAACGACTGATGGCATACGAGCATGCCGTTGGCAAAGCTTTTAAGAGTAAGGGCCGCCGGTGCTGTCAGATGTCTGGGGCCGATTACGGCACCTTCGTTATCGACAACTATAGTTTGACCGTAGACTATCCCGGGAATGTCGTTTTCAAAGATTGCTTTTGCTATAATGCCCAGAGTGTCGGGTGAATGGAACTTGTCGCCGGCATTGAGAAAAATGAGATATTTGCCGCTTGTGCGGCTCATACCCTTGTTCATGGCATCGTAGAGTCCTTTGTCGGGTTCGCTTACGATGCGTCGCCGCTTGTTCGGCCGCGATTCAGCTATGGTAAGTGTGCCGTCAGTCGAGGCTCCGTCGACCACAATGTGTTCGTAGTCATCGAATGTCTGACTGTCGACGCTGTCGAGAGTGCGGGCGAGGGTTGTCTCGGCATTGAAGGTGACAGTGATGATAGCGAAAAGCGGTTCCATCAGACAAGGGTGTTTTTACAATTATTCACTACTTCGCTGATTTTGAAATCTGCATTTTCGCTTCCTTCCTTGGAACGCAGTGTCACGCCTATGCGGCTTGATTTAAGATTTTCTGCAAGGCAGTCGGCAATGGCTGCTTTGGCGGAACTGTCGGCTATTTCCCATTGGACGGTGTGGTCGACCGTTGCCTCGTGAATTCTGCGGGGGGTGCTTGTGAGATGTCCGTTTTCCATGTGCTCCACCGATATGCCGCGGCGCCACAATGAGCCGCCGCTGTCGGCGACAATGCATATCAGTGCATCGTCCTTGTTTGCAAGGGCTGCGAACATCGGCGCTTTCTGTGAATTGTAGTCGGCCGGTGTGTTTTCGCCTTTCTCATAGATTTCAGATAAAGGTATTTTCAGAGCTTTTTCACCCGGATAGGCGATAATAAGAAATCCCGACGACAGTTCGTGGGGTATGGCGAGAGCGAGATTGCAGCTGTCGGTCCCTGTCTCCATGTACAGATCGTTGGTGGAGTAGAGCAGTTTGCCGCCATCCTTAAAATAAAGGTAACCTTCAGGTTCGATGTAGCCCGGTTCGTAATAGTGCAGAACATTAGGGCGCCATATCGATGTTGCTATTACCGGAACCTCTGCTACGGTTGCCTCTGGCTCTTCCGGTGTGGTAACCGATGGCTGCACGGTGTTTCCGTGGGTGGAGGCGTTTGTTCTTACAACGGTCTTTTCCTGCGGGGTATCGGTCGTCTGATTAATACGCTCGGCTTTGAGTGCCTCGCGCTCTTTCACGAAATCTTCGATGTCTTCATCGTGGTATTCTCTTGTCGATTGTCCGCTTTGGCGAACGAATAGACGACCTTCGATAAACACTGGGTCGAGCGACTCTGCTACATCGATTACAACAACACCTTTCTTGGCCTCGTCGTCGGCGCCTACAGTGATTTTTCGGGCTGTAGTGCGGCCGAAAGCAGCATTGATTATATTTTCGATGTAGACGCAGAGGCTGTCGATATTATTGATTTTAAAGCGCGGATGGCGTTCGAAGTATTTGAAATCGTCGTGAAGGCCTACTTCGTAGCCATCGTTGTTGACGCCTAAGTAAAGTCGTCCGCCTCCCGAATTGAGCATGCCTGCGATTCGCGAAAGAATATGGAATTGCTGTCCTTCGGGATTCTCTTTCATCTTCTCGCCTGTGGCTATGGCCATATAGACAAGCGATGTCTTGAATTCGAGGAACTTAGATTCCGAACCGTAGTATTTACCCTGCTTTGTCTCGCTGTTTACATTCAGTTTTTCCATTATTTTGCTCTGAATGTTGGCGGCAATGGTATCGTCGGAATCGTGGATGAGATTGTACGACAGTACCATCGATGCGATGCTGCCTTCAAGCTCGTTTGCCGGATTGCTGATATTGTGGTAAAGTTCAGCGTTACGCTCTTTCCTGCCCAGCCATGATACCAGCTCAAGCCGTCTGAAAATCTGAGCCAGCAGCGGATTGCCGGCAGATTCGGCACGGAGCATTTCGAGATTCTCGGCTTCAATTTTGTTGTTTTTTGCAAAATACTGGTGGTGAGTAAGCAGCGAGGCATGTGTACCGAGTATTTCCGACGCCTGATTGTCGCCTATGGCCAAAGAAAGCAGGCGTGCGAAGCGGAGGTAATCATATGCTTTTATCAGGTCTGACTCGGCGATGGCCTTGAAACGCAGTATCTCCACAATTTCGCGGATGTCGTCGAGTTTGAGAATCTCGTCAATGTCGCGCATGTATTCCTCGTCGGGCTTTTCTTCTTCGGTTTCAGGCGTGCTGACACGGATCTGCTTCATAATATTAGAGAATGCCGTCGATTTGTCGAACTTGTCCTCCGGCGACTCGGTCACATCGGTGATGTAGGCACGGATGGAGCCTTGATTGCCCTTCTGGGAGAGACGGCATTTCACGATTTCGCCTATTTCAAATTCCTGTTCCGGATCTTTTTCGATGAAAAGACCGAATCCGTCGCGCGCTATGGCACTGTAATCGTTGGCGTTAATTCCCGTTATGACGGCGTAGTATTCGGTGTCGAAGCTGAGTTTTTCCTGAAGAACCCTATCCACCTCGTCGCGTAGTGAGAAGATATATGAGCCATCCGCTTTTATGTCGAGCACTTTGGCAAGGAACCCGTACTGCGAGCCGTCGGAATTTCTGTAGACGCTCTCCGATGGCCGCGTGAGATTGAATCCTACTATCATGTCGCGTTTCAGTGTGCCGATCCCGTCAAGGTAGTAGATGTCGTCTATATGGCAGTTGAAAGTAGGATTAGAGGTGTTGTAGTCGTCTACACTGTCGATGACGATATATACTTCGTCGCCTTTGGCCGCAGGTGCCTTGTGAATTTCTTCCTCGGTTATAATCGATGGAGCGCTCTGCTCCATAAGAGCATTTTCGATAGCCTGCCACCATGTATGGTGTTCGGAGAGCCGAGTCAGTCTGCTGCCTGAAAGTCCGCGGATGCCGTTGAGATATATCTGCGGTTTAAGCCATGGCATCAGCCCGTCGGGTATCGTTTTTTCGGTGACATCGCTTTCACCGGTACGCCGGAGGGCAATGCCTTCAGCTGAAATCGTGATGTCAATTTGTGGACCGTGATAGCGGTGGCGCCCGGGTACGAGCGATAATATGTCGGTTGTAGGAAGCACGGTGGCTTTCGTCATCATCATCATCGGCTCCCTGAGCTGTTCATACTCCAGGTGCATGTTGGGGCTCACTCCCAGCAATGTGAGAAAAGATTTAGATAAAAGTGCCTCGGTGTTCAGCGGCCTGAGCAGCGAGATGTAGCGGAAGAAAAGCGAATAGATACGTGTGGGGTCGGTTCCGTCCGATTCTTCCGAGAGGAGTATTTCAAGTGCTATCGCAAGAATGACGGTCTCGATTTTTGTTTTCTGTTCCCGGCTTTCAGCTTGTGGGAATGTGTCGATTTCGCTCTTGGCCTGCGAGACGTATATGTTGAACTGCTCGATGAAGGCGCGCCGGAAAGGCTCGCGTTTCCAATTGCTCAGGTCGCGTCCGAAAATGCTTTCGAAAATGCGGTTCAGAAAACCTGCCACTTTGTCAGGCTGAAGATGGAAAATATGCATCAGAATGGCCAACTGTTTCGACGGGTGATACAGATATCCTGATTTGCGGAGTTTGTCGAAGATTTTCTCCACAAACTCATCCTGCTCGCCGGACAGCACAAGCTCTATCATCTTGTCGTAGGTATTCAGGCTTTCGAGGCGCTTGGTCAGTACGTCCTGAAGATGCAGCCGCTGGTCGGGATGAACCGAGTTGAGATAGTTCGAACCTTCCAGCAGGAACAGCATGGTTTCGCGCAGACTCATCAGAAGGCGTCGGTACAAATGCCCGTGTTTCTTTATCATGTCGAAGTGCAGCCATTCCGACAGATTCTCGAGTATTATCTTCGAAGCATTGAACACCCAGCGAGGCTGCTTGGCGCTAATTTCGTCCTTTATACCGCCCATTTCGGGAAGACTCAGAATATTCCTGAATATAAATCTCTTCAGTACATGCGGCAAGCCGGTGGATTCTGCGATTAAATCGGGCGAAAAGAAAGGCATGTTTATACCCTCATCTACACGGATGAGGCTGAAATACCGCTCGGTAAGTTTTGTGAATTTACAACGCACAATCTGACGCTTTTCCAAAAGTCCTTCGGGTTCGTTCAGCCTGAAGAAAATACCGTTTTTATCGCGTAGCATGAAAGGTTCCTCGGCGGGCGAGGCAGGCACATAGAAAACCTCACATTCAAATGATTCGTCGTTCTGAAATTTGTCGAGATAAAGATCGTAAACATAGGGACCTATAAAATGTGTCAGCACAGGACTACCATCATCTGCAAGACTTTTAACTCTGCAACTGAGGGAGACGGGTATTTTATAGCCTGGCGAACATTGGAAGGGGAGCTTCTTGAGCCTGTGGATTGTCTGTCCTTTTAATGTCGGAACAATAATATTGAAATAATCGTCGGAAGGACTGTCTTGTGGCGCTAACAGAAAATCGTAGCACTGGTCAATGTCGTAGTTCATAGTGTTGTCGGTTTAATATACGACAAAGTTAGCGAAAATTCGTGTTTTTTCACATTGCCTTATCAAAAAAATTAGTATCTTTGCGGCTGAAAAAGAGGGTCCCCCTCTCAACCGTGGCTAACGACTATACGTAAAACTACATATTATACTATAAATATTATGGTAAATTATAAAGATCTCGGCCTTGTAAACACCCGCGAGATGTTCAAGAAGGCCATCGAAGGCGGATATGCAATTCCTGCTTTCAACTTCAACAACATGGAGCAGCTTCAGGCAATTATCAAGGCTGCTGCCGAAGAAAAATCGCCCGTTATCCTTCAGGTTTCCAAAGGTGCCCGCAACTATGCCAACGCCACTCTTCTGCGCTATATGGCAGAAGGTGCTGTTGAATACGCCAAGGAACTCGGCTGGGAGCACCCGCAGATTGTTCTTCATCTCGACCACGGCGACAGCTTCGAACTCTGCAAAAGCTGCATCGACATGGGCTTCTCGAGCGTTATGATCGACGGTTCGCACCTTCCCTACGAAGAAAACGTGGCTCTGACAAAGAAAGTCGTTGACTACGCTCATCAGTACGACGTGACTGTAGAAGGCGAACTCGGCGTTCTCGCCGGCGTTGAAGATGAAGTTTCCTCCGACCACCACACCTACACCGATCCCGAAGAAGTTATCGATTTCGCTACCCGCACCGGTTGCGACTCTCTTGCCATCTCCATCGGCACAAGCCACGGCGCATACAAGTTCACTCCCGCACAGTGCACTCGCAATGCTGAAGGCAAGCTCGTGCCGCCGCCCCTGGCATTCGATGTTCTTGACGCCGTCATGGAAAAACTTCCCGGTTTCCCTATCGTTCTTCACGGTTCGTCGTCGGTTCCGCAGGAAGAAGTCGACACAATCAATATGTTCGGCGGCAAACTTCCCGACGCCATCGGTATTCCCGAAGAACAGCTCCGCAAGGCTGCAAAGAGCGCAGTCTGCAAAATCAACATTGACTCTGACAGCCGTCTGGCAATGACCGCTGCCGTTCGTCGTGTATTTGCTGAAAAACCGGCCGAATTCGACCCCCGCAAATACCTTGGCCCGGCTCGCGACAACATGGAGAAACTCTACCGTCACAAAATTGTGAATGTGCTCGGTAGTGCCGGCAAAGCTGAATAAACTTAATACCACCACACATATGTTCGGGCTGCGGTTTCCTCACGGAGACCGCAGCTTTCGTTTTTGAGAATATACCGGAATTTATTCGGAATTAATTCGCACGCGCACGTGTAGTTTCAAAATCGAAGTGCAAAACTTTGATGTCTGAGCTACATTCACCTCAC
>CABQCA010000039.1 GCA_902462525.1 uncultured Porphyromonadaceae bacterium
AATGTCGCTATTGCCTGAAGCCACGCCTCTTGTGAACTGAAACGAAAAAACGCCCGGGAAGCCGGGCGTTTTTCGGTATCGGGGAAAGGGTTTATTCGAATTCGATGAGGACGGCGTCGGTGCCGACTACATCGTCGGGGCGGACGAAGACGCGCTTCACGACGGAGTCTTTTTCGGCCGCTACGTCGTTTTCCATCTTCATTGCTTCGTAGACGAGGAGCACCTGGCCTTTCTTTACGGCGTCGCCCGCCTTGACATCGACCTCGATGATGCGTCCGCCCATGGGCGCGCGCAGTGTGGGACCGGTGATGGGAGCGTTGTCCTCTTCCTTGGCTTCGTTCTTGGCTTCGGCTGCGGCAGCGGGTGCCTCTTCGGCCTTGCGGGCGTTGAACTCGTCGGCGCGGAGCTTGCGGAGGTAGGTGTTGGCCACGTTTGGCAGGAGTTCGAGCAGCAGTTCTTCTTCCTTGTTGGCTGCCAGGGGCACGTTGCCGTATTCGGCGACGGTGGGGTTGGCGGGTTTTTTGTAGGTGCTTACGTCGTAGGGTTTCTCGACGGGGCTGCCGGTTATTTTCTCGCGGAAAGCGGGGTCGACGGGCACGGGAGTGTGGCCGTATTCACCCTTGACGAGCGAAATGAACTGGTTCGAGGGGTTGGAGTAGTCGGGGTTGCCTTTCTTGCGGTCGAGGGCCACTGCCACTGCCTGCGAGCCTACGATCTGGCTGGTGGGTGTTACGAGGGGCACCAGGCCGGCGTCGCGGCGCACCATGGGGATAAGCTTCATGGCGTCCTCGAGGAGGTCGCTTGCACCGAGGGCCTTGAGCTGAGCCACCATGTTGGAGTACATGCCGCCGGGCACTTCGGCGTTCTTGACGATTTCGTTGGGCTTGGGGAAGCCGAAGTATTCCTCGATACCGTGGCAGGCGTCGAGCAGGCCTTCCTCGTCGCCGTTCTTAGCGGCTGCGATGGCTGTGTCGAAGAGTGCGTCGACATTGGCGGGAAGTTTGTCGTTGAGCGGATCGAAGTCGCGCTGCATGTGGTCCTTGTGGAGGTCGAAAGCAGCGAGCGAACGGCGGGCGCCGAGGAGGTGCTTGCGGATTTCGCCGACGGCTTCCATGTTTGCTTCGATCTCAATGCCGAGTTTCTTACAGAAGATGTAGATAAGCTCGATTGCGGGAGCTGCCGAGCCGCCGCCGAACCACCAGATGTTTGTGTCGAGAATGTCGACACCGTTGAGGATAGCCATCAGGCTCGAGGCGAGGCCGTAGCCGGGGGTGCAGTGGGTGTGGAAGTCGACGGGCACCTTGACGGCGGCTTTAAGCTTGGAGATGATCGAAGCGGCGCGGAGCGGGTTCACCAGGCCTGCCATGTCCTTGAGCGTGATGATTTTGGCACCGAGACGTTCCATTTCGACAGCTTTTCCCACGAAGTATTCGTCGGTGAAGATCTTCTCGGGCTCTTCCTCCTTATTGCCGAACAGGCGTGCGAAGAAGCCTTTCTTTTCGGGCGCGGCGGTGGGTTTGGGGTCGACGGTGTAGCATACGGCGCCGTCGGCGATGCCGCCGAGTTCGTTGATGAGTCGTATCGATTCGCGGACGTTGTCGATGTCGTTGAGGGCATCGAATATACGCATCACGTTGAGGCCGTTGGCAATAGCCTCTTTATAGAAGCCTTCGAGCACATAGTCGGGGTAGGGTACGTAACCGAAGAGATTTCGGCCGCGTGAAAGAGCCGAAAGCAGCGATTTGGGCTTCTTCGACTTCGAATCCATGGCATTGGAGATGATGCGCAGACGGTCCCAGGGCGATTCGCCAAGGTAGCGCATTACAGAGTCGGGAACGGCACCGCCCCATACTTCCATGATGTAGAAGCCGGCGTTCTCGTAGTAGGGGAGCAGTTTGTCGATTTCGGCCTGGCTCAAGCGGGTAGCGAAAAGCGATTGCTGTCCGTCGCGAAGGGTAAGGTCGCGGATTTTCAGTTTCTTTTGTGCCATAATATTCTGTTTTTTACTTAGAGTTGTTGGCGTTTTGGGTTAGTAGTAGTTTATAGTTGTGTAGTATGATGCAAAAATACTCCCAATTTCTGAATTAAAGAAATAATTCTGCAATAAAAATATCTGTCGCCGTGATGAAAATAAACTTGTGAACGAAAAATTGGCAGAATGGCGGAAAATGCGTATCTTTGCGGCGCGTAAGGCCCGAATGGTGGAATGGTAGACACGAGGGACTTAAAATCCCTTGGCCATTACGGCTGTGTGGGTTCGATCCCCACTTCGGGTACAGCATCGGGAAATGGAGTGATCTGTTTCCCGATTTTTTTAACCGCAAATCATCGTTATGCTATCAGAAACTATCAGCGCAAAGCACGTTACGTTCACTCCGTCGGGCGTATGCTCGAAATGCATCGACTTCGATATCGCCTCCGACGGCACAATACATAATATTCGGTTCACCGGTGGTTGCCACGGCAACACGCAGGGTGTGTCGGCTCTTGCCGAGGGAGCTTCTGCCTGCGATGTCGCAGCACGTCTGCGCGGCATCGACTGCCGGGGCCGCGGCACATCGTGTCCCGATCAGCTGGCCCGTGCCATCGAAGGCGCGCTTATAAACTGACGTGCTGCTCAGAAGCGTTCAGGGCGCCGGTATTCGAATGTGACCGGGGCCGATGGCTTGTCGGTGGGCACTATGCTGACGGTGTCGCTCACGGCACGGCCCCAGCCGTAGCTGACTTCGGCGTTGCCGCGGTAGACAGGCGTGATACTGTTTGTCACTCCGACGGCACAGGGCAGCATGACTGATATGCGGCCCGACTCTGCTATTTCGACGGGCTCGAATGTCATCATCTCCGATGTCATGTCGGCGAGGCCTGTCACGTCGGCCCAGCCCGAGCCGTAGGAGAAAATGTTGCGGATATCGTAGTTGCCCTCTTCGACGGTGACGCCGTTGTTGATTATTGTGACCTCGACATATTTCTTGCGCGGAACGGTGATGTCGCAGTTTATAGTTTTGCCTTTGCGGCCTGTGGCGGAGAGCCGGAAGTCGATTTTTTTGTCGTCGGGGAGGATATGGCTGTCGGCCGGTATTTTGCTCAGGTCGAACGAAAAAGTGTATGGGCAACATCGTCGCTTTCGGTCGGTTCGAAGAATATACGGTAGCGTCCGTTTTTGTCTGTCTTGCCTTTGGCTTTGTGGCGGGTGAGAGTGCCGAGCATCGAACTGTACACGAAGTCAACGTTTACGGCTACGTCGGCGAAGGGTTTGCCTTCGGGTGTGCGGACATCGCCGGTGAGTGTTATGCTTGATTCGGATGGTGCGCCCGTGATGTCGTTTTCTTCGCGGTTGCAGCCCATTGCGGCCAGAAGAATCAGTATTGCTGTAGCGGAAATGATACGGTTCATTTTTGGAAAGGTGTTATAGTGAAAGGAAATAGACGGCCGATAATAATTCAGCCCGTCAGCCCGTCAGCCTGAAAGCTCAGAACGGCTTGCGGTATTTGTCGGCGTCGTCGCGTACTTCTTCGAGAATGCTGAGGTAGGAGGCGAAGCGGCTCTGCGCTATGCGGTGTTCGGCAAGAGCGGCCTGTACGGCGCAGCCGGGTTCGTGGGTGTGGGTGCAGTTGCCGAAACGGCAACCGGCCGATATTCGGAAAATCTCCGGGAAGTAGTGTCCCACCTGCTCCGGCTCGAACTCGATGGTGCCGAAGCCGCGCACGCCCGGAGTATCGATGATTTCGCCGCCTCCCGGGAGGTCGAACATTTCAGAGAATGTTGTGGTGTGCATTCCGGTATCGTGCGAGGCCGAAATCTCGCCTGTGCGCAGGTTCAGACCCGGAATAAGGGCGTTGATGAGCGTCGTTTTCCCCACTCCCGAGTTACCCGACAGCAGACTCGTTCTGCCGGCCTGCAGAGTGCGGAGAGTTTCAAGTCCTTCGCCGGTTTCGGCCGACACTCCTACAGCCTGATAGCCGACCATTCGGTAGAGGCCCAGCACACCTTCGAGCAGTTCGCGGTCGTCGTGTTCGGTGAGGAGGTCGGTTTTGTTCACCACCAGCATTGCAGGCACGGCGTAGGCCTCGGCGGTAGCCAGAAAGCGGTCAATGAATGTGAGGGGAGTCGCCGGGTGCGCCAACGATGCTATTAGGGCCGCGCAGTCGATGTTTGCCGCTATTATGTGGGCCTCTTTCGACAGATTTGTCGACCGGCGGATTATGTAGTTGCGGCGCGGAACGACATCGGTGATGAATGCCACGCCGTCGGGCCCCGGGACGCCGGTGACCACACGGTCGCCAACAGCCACCGGATTGGTGGTGCGGATGCCCTTTATCCTGAAGCGGCCTTTCACCTTGCACGGCAGCTCGGAGCCGTCGTCGAGACGCACAATGTACTGCGAGCCCGTGTTGCGTATTACTGTACCCTCCATCGTGAGAATCATAATTATCGCGCAAAGATAATAATATAGAACGACAAAAGTGTCAAAAGTGAAAAATAATTGCCGGAGCCAATTCCGCAAAAATCGGTTGCGAAAAGTTTTTAATCATAAAATCACATGATTATTTGGCAGTTTGCAAAAAAAGTCGTTACTTTGCACTCTGATTTGTGGCCCGTCCTTGAAAGGCGTCCGGAAAAGATGCAGCCGGATGCCGATATGAGACTGTGATGGAGGCTGCAATGACTTGATGCTAAAAAAGATAAAAAGAAAACGATAAACCATTAACAGCCATGTCAAAGATTTGTCAGATTACCGGCAAAAAAGCGATGGTGGGTAATAACGTCTCGCACTCGAAGCGCCGCACCAAACGCAAATTTAATGTGAATCTCTTCACCAAGAAGTTCTATTGGGTAGAACAGGACGCATGGATCAGCCTCACCATCTCGGCTGCAGGTCTGCGCATCATCAACAAAATCGGCCTCAACGAAGCTCTTCGTCAGGCTTGCGAGAAAGGCTATGTCAAAGAGTCTGAAATCCCCTATTACCTCTAACCTCCAAACACTGACAGAAAATGGCAAAGAAAGCTAAAGGCAATCGCGTTCAGGTTATCCTCGAATGCACCGAGCACAAGGCCAGCGGTATGCCCGGTACCTCGCGTTATATCACTACCAAAAACCGCAAGAACACCACCGAACGTCTCGAACTTAAGAAATACAACCCCATTCTTAAGCGCATGACTATCCACAAAGAAATCAAATAAAATACTCTAAGATATGGCAAAGAAAACCGTCGCTACGCTCCAGAAGGGCGAAGGCCGTACCTACAGCAAAGTTATCAAGATGGTTCGCTCGCCCAAAACAGGCGCTTACATCTTCAAAGAAGAAATGGTTCCCAACGACGCAGTCAAGGAAGCCCTCAAATAATTCTTCGCACAACCACACACGAAGCGGAGTCTCACCCCACCGGTGCAGACTCCGCTTCGTGTTTATGAACAGGCACTTAATTTCGCGTGGATCAGCAGCAGCGGTGGCCGCCTTTGCCGTAGGTGCGCTCGATGCGGAAGCGGCATCTTTCGTCGAGAAGACATTCTGTGATTTCTTTGAAGCAGTCGACGGTCTGGCGGAAGTCCGGATTGATTATCTCGCGCCATTCTTCCATGCATTCGGTGATGAACAGAGGCAGGTCCTCGAATTTCACATTATTGCGCTTCGCCATGCGGCGAGCATCTTCCGGGTTGACGATTGCCGCTGTCGAACAATTGTAGCAGGGTTCGTCGTAGTCGTAAAGATCTACCGACACGGCAAGTTCGCCTTTTGTGGTCAGACCTGCGTAAATGTCCATGACGATGGGCTGGTCGTCGTCGGAACTCATCACATGGCTCCAGGCAGTAAAAGAGTTGCTGATATGTTTTCCCATAGTTTTGAGTATTATGTAAAGGCGGTCCCCTGACCGCCGGCCAATATGTAAAAGAACACTCTGCTCCCGGGCTGTCCGGAAGATGCGTCGACAAGACACACCTCGGGCTGTCGGAGCGTTTTAAACGTTTGGGAAATGTAGGGCTGTAGCTATGCGCACCTCATGGCGGTGGCGCCCGGAGGAGCGAATCCGTCGAACTTGCCAATGCCGGTAAGCAGATACTTCATAGCTGTAAATTAGGAGATTGAGCTATAGGGAAAATTGAGCGCCATAAATGGCTCTAACCCATTCTGGCGCAAAAATAGCAAAAATATCGTTCTCTTACAAATCTATAAACTGTAGTTTCAAGATTCGTTTGTTAATTTGCTGTAGGGCCGGCGTTTGGAAAACGCCTTTCCATGTCAGCGTGGAAGGAGTGAGAAGACGATGGAGGGCTCGAAGCCGCGGCCGATGAGGGTGCGGGCGAGGGAGGCTCGGGCGGGGGCGTCGACGGGGGTGGCGATAGTGCGTGTTTTGCGGTCGATGAGGGCGCGGAGTGCTGCGGTGTATTCGTGGTCGGTGATCTGGGCGAGGGCCTCGTCGATGGCGGTGCGGGCGATGCGTCGGCGCTGCAGCTCAATGGCTATCTTGCGGCGTCCCCAAAGCTGGTTCCGGAATTTTGTGCGGACGAAGGCGAGTGCGAAGCGGCGGTCGTCAACGAGGCGCTGGCGCTCGAGTTCGTCGACCACGGCGTCGATGTCGCCTGCCGACAGACCTTTGGTGCGCAGCTTGGTTGCGATTTCGGCGCGGCAGTATTCGGCTTTGTTGCAGAGGCGTGCGGTGTAGGTGAGCGCTTCTTCGCGTGTCATGGTTTCACGGCTATGGCGTAGCGGTTGTTGCCGCGGAAATCGCGGAGAATTTCGATGCCGGTGTAGCCTTCGTCGGTGAGCAATTGCTGCATCCGGGGTCCGAAATTCTGATTAATCTCAAAGTACAGGCCACCGCCGCTGACGAGAGCTGCCGCGGCATATCGCGCGATGGCACGGTAGAAGCGCAGCGGATCGTTGTCGGGCACGAAGAGGGCGGAGGGCGGCTCGTAGTGGAGCACGCGTGCGTCCATGCCGGAGCGCTCGCTGTCGGTGACGTATGGCGGATTGCTTACTACGATGTCATAGCATGGAGCTGCGGGCGGTGTGGCATGGAGTATGTCACACCGCTCAAAAGTTACATGTGCGTGCAGTGCAGCGGCGTTTTCGCGGGCTACGGTGAGTGCAGCGGCCGATATGTCGACGGCGTCGACGCGTGCAAATGGCAGCGCCCGTGCCAGTGTGATGGCGATGCAGCCCGACCCCGTGCCGATGTCGAGTACGCGGAGGTCAGAACGCCCTGCGGCACGGTCGGTGATTATGTCGACGAGTCCGGCGGTTTCCGGTCGCGGTATCAGCACCGCCGGGGTAACGGTGTAGCTGTTGCCCATGAAGAGCGCGCGGCCCACGGCGTACTGAACAGGTTCGCCGGCAATGATTCTGGCTGCGGCAGCGTCGATTTTCGCGCTTATGAAATCGGAAATGCTGCGGTCGCCGTCGGTGAAGAGCTTGGTGCGGCTGTAGCCGCCGATATCCTCGAGCAGTATGGCTGCCGCAGCATCGGCCTCACCGCTCGGAAGAACCGCGGCGAGGCGCTGTCTGAGCGTCCGATAGTATTCGTCGACGGTCATTTTCGGTCGTCGTTGATGCTTTCGTAGCCGAAGATGTCGTCGTCGGAAAGGGTATCCTCTTCGTCGCCGTCTTCGGTTTCTTCCTCGTACTCGGCATCGTCCCAGTCGATATCATCGTCCCACGCTTCGGGCGATATGCTCTGCAGATCCTCGGCCTCCTGGGCTTCCTCGTCGGGCGAGGGCTTGTACTCGAATATGAAATCGTCTTCCTCGCGTACGCGGTGGTGTCCGTCGAGAGGACGGTGGATTATGTCGACGGTGTCGATGCGGTTGTTCTCGTCGGTGATTGCCCGCCAGAGCATGTCCTTTAGTTCTGTGATTCCCTGGCCTGTGACTGCCGATATGAAAACCGATGGCACACCCTCGGGCAGCGTTTTGGCTATTTCGGTGCGAAGTTCGTCGTCGAGCATGTCGCTTTTCGAAATAGCAAGCACACGCTGCTTGTCCATGAGCTGGGGGTTGAACTGCTGCAGCTCGTTGAGGAGAACATTGTACTCTTTGGCAATGTCGTCGGCATCGGCCGGCACCATGAACAGAAGAACGGCATTTCGCTCGATGTGGCGCAGGAAGCGCAGTCCGAGGCCCTTACCTTCGCTGGCTCCCTCGATGATACCGGGAATGTCGGCCATCACGAAAGAACGGTTGTCGCGGTACGACACGATGCCGAGCTGCGGCTCCATGGTGGTGAATGGGTAGTCGGCTATTTTGGGCTCCGCTGCCGAAACTGCCGACAGAAGGGTCGACTTGCCGGCGTTGGGGAAGCCTACGAGGCCTACGTCGGCAAGCATCTTCAGTTCGAGAATCACCGACTTCTCGATGGCCGGTTCGCCGGGCTGGGCGTAGCGTGGAGTACGGTTTGTGGCGCTCTTGAAGTGCCAGTTACCGAGGCCTCCGCGGCCTCCGCGCAGCAGTTTCACTTCCTGACCGTCGTCGGTGACCTCGCACAGAAATTCGCCGGTCTCGGCGTCGAAGACTACCGTTCCGCAGGGCACTTCGACAACGACGTCCTCGCCGTCCTTGCCGAAACTGCGCCCTCCCGAGCCGCTCTGGCCGTTTCCGGCGAAGATGTGGCGTCGGAACTTTAGAGGCAGAAGGGTCCACATGTTGCGGTTGCCTTTGAGAATAATGTGACCGCCGCGACCGCCGTCGCCGCCGTCGGGACCGCCTTTGGGCACGTACTTGGCGCGGTAGAAGTGGCTTGAGCCGGCGCCGCCTTTGCCCGAGCGGCACAGTATTTTTACGTAGTCTATGAAATTGGAATCAGCCATTGTAGTATTTTAAGGATACCTTCAGTCGTTATTGTAACGTTTTTCGGACTGTTATAGTTTCGGAGCGTACCCTGTTTCAGGGCCGGAAGTAGTTTGTGGATATGATGAGATCGGAGATGTCGTAGGCGCGCATCAGGTGGCTGCTTTCGCTGGCGGAAAGCGAGTCGGTTTCGCCGACGATGCGGCCTTTCATGCCGTGGAGTGCCACGGCTTTCCGTTGCGGATCGAAGAGGCTTCGGCCTATGCCATGCCACGGATAGTCGCCCAGACCGAGGAGATCGAGCAGAGTGGGGTAGATGTCGATTTGTCCGGCCATGCCGTCGTAGCGGCCTTCGACGGGCGAATTGAGCACTATCAGCGGAGTGTACCAGTCGTCGTCGATGCTTGGGCCGACGATTGGGTCGGCCATGTAGTTGCGGCGCTCGGCGCCGAGGCCTTCGTGGTCGCCGTGGATTACTATCATGGTGTTGCGGAACCTTGGGTTGCCGTTCACTTCATCGATAAATTCGCCTACGGCGCGGTCGGTGTAGTTCGCCACTTCAAGATAGTGGCGAAGGCGCTCGGGGATGCTTTCGGAGAAATGCACTTTCTTGAGGCTGTCGGGAATGATGAATGGCGTGTGGCCTGAGTATGTTACGATCTGGAGAAAGTTGTTGCCGTCGGGGTTCCATATGGCGTCGTCGTTCATCTTTCCGAGGCTCTGACGCATGAGCGAGTGGTCGCCGAGGCGTCCGCGCGGACCTGTGCGCACGTCGAGCACGAAGTCGGCTTTGTCGTGGAGCTCATAGCCGAAATCCTGAGCCACAACGGCGACATTCCACACCACTTTCTTGTCGACGGTGAACGACATCGAGCGGGCGTCGGGGCCGTGTACGGCTTTCCAGGCCTTGTCGATGGAGGGATACTCGTTGTGGGCGAAGCGGTAGGAGTAAGCACCGTAGCTCACCGGCAGCAGTCCTGTGTGGGTTATCAGCTGGGCGTCGATGGAACGCGCACCTTTGACTTGCGTGAGCATTTTCGGGGCATAGAATGTGCCTTTTTCTTTGAGGAGCCGGTTGATGTTAGGCGTTATTTCCTGGCCTTCGATGACTTTTCCGATGGGCCAGCTCTCAAAGCTTTCGAGCAGCAGGAAGATGCAGTTGTCGGGCACGGAGTCGCGCCGTGGGGCCGCATAGGCTTTGCCCGGGAGTGCCCCGAGCCATCCGTCGATATCGGCGCGGACCTCGGGTGTCAGTTCGACGTTTCCTTTTATCCACTCATAGGACATTGCGCCCGGAATGGTGTAGACGGCCGCTCCGCAGGTCGAGTAATCGTACATTAAATCGGAATATGCGGCTTTGTAGCCGCCTTTGCACAGCAGAAAGATGCTCACAATCACTGCCGGAATACCGAAGAGGCAGGCGAGGGTCATCGACAGGCGCCTGAGGTGACCCCTCAGAATTGTGCGCACTTTTGTTTTCCACAGCTCGGCTATCAGGAGCAGGGTCGTGGCGGGGAAAACGAGGTCGGCATATCGGAGCGACTCCCACACGCTGTCCTGAAAGTCGTTTAGGTTGCCTATGAGGCCGTAGCTTGATGCCGGTATAACCGTGAAGTACGTGCGGAAATACATAAGATTGGCTGTCAGCCACAGGTCAAGTACTATCGACATTGTCCACACATACCATTTGCGGCGTATGGCCAGCAGAGGCGCCGCCAGCAGGGTGGCGAACATAAGTTTGGTAAGATAGCCGACCGGGTACTGGAAGCCTGAAAATGTGGTGTCAAAGGCCCATATCAGGTCGAAAAGAAGAAATTTCAGAAAGAAAACAGCGATTACCCAGCCGAAAACGGCGCCGGCACCGAGGGGATGCGGCGTCAGCATTTCCTTGAGTCTGACAAATATGTTTTTTTTCATTTTAAATCGGCAAACACGCTTTCGAGGTAGTCGACGTAGGAGTCGAGATTATAGTTTTCTGTAATGTTGGCAATGCCGTTGGCGCCCATCTTTTCGCGCCCGGCGCGGTCGTCGGCGAGCTGTCGGAGGGCTTCTGCGAATGCTTCGGGGCTTGCCGCCGTGGCCAGAATGCCCGACTGGCGGCTGCCGGAAGCGATGATGAGGTCGCGGGCGCCTTTTATGTCGGACACAACGCACGGTTTGCCGCAGGCCTGGGCCTCGCGAACCACACGCGGCGAGGCGTCGCGTGTGCTTGGCATGGCCAGCACATCGGCGGCCGCGATAAACCGCGGGGCGTCGGGTCGCGGGCCTGTGAAGGTCACATTGCCGGGAGCGGCGGCTATGTCGGCATCGTCGGCCGAACCGACTACTGTGAGATGGCAGTCGACGCCCATGCCGTTGAGAATGTGCATGGCGTCGATGAGGTGGCGGAGACCCTTGTGGGGGCGGTCCTTCATCATGCCCACGCAGCATATCTGAAGTCCCGAGCCTTCAAGAGGCGCCGGATCGGCGATCTGTGCCTCGATCCATTCGCGCATGTATGGCTTGAGGCGCCAAGAGAGCTTGTGGGCCGGTATGTAGGCTGCAAGGTAGCTGCAGATGTCCTCGGTCTCGCACACTATAGCCGCCGTGCGCCTGTTGAGGAGCGCCATGCGGTAAGTGGGGTCGAAACGGTGCACTCTGGCCTGTGTGCCGCGGTAGCCTGCGACGGCGGCGCCGGTGCCGCGTGCCGCCCATAGGGCGTTGGCCAGCGCGGAGGTGCTGACGCAGAACACGATTGAGGCGCCGGTGTCCTTTATGTTGCGGCGCAGGGCGCGGTGAGCCTTTATGGAAAACTTGCTTCGTATGGCAGCCGTGCCGATGCGGCTCAGATGAGGTACATCGGGCAGCCGCGCATCGTCGGGAGCGGCCACGACCACGCGATAGCCGCCTCGTTCGGCAAGCCGGTCGAATGCCTTGTAGAACACGAGGTCGCAGTCATGGTATATGAGCAGAATGGTCGGTTTAATTTCGGAAGCCATCGGATAAATTCGGATAAATAAAGAAAATGCGGGCAATCGGACGACTGATTTTTTTCGCGTAAAAAAAGGAAGTAAGTCGTTCTTGGCCCGCAGTATTTGTTCGGTGGCCCAAAATTAGCAAAAAGTTGCGATAATACCAAAAAAATCGGCCGACACCCCAAAAAAGGTGTCGGCCAACTACGGCTATGATGTTATGACTATTTTCAAATCTGCACCGGGCGGCAAGAGAGCCGCCGTTGCGGAAAACCGCAATTATTCGGCCACGACTTCGAAGGGAACCTCAACAACAACTTCCTTGTGGAGGTTGACTTTGGCGTTGTAGGTGCCGACTTCTTTGACGGGTTCGATGACGATGATTTTGCGGTCGATGTTGAAGCCGAGTTTTTCGAGGGCTTCAGCAATCTGAATGCTGTTGACAGAGCCGAAGATAGTGCCGGTGGCGCTTGTCTTGGCACCGATTGTGAGCTTGACGTCCTTGAGCTGAGCTGCGAGGGCTTCGGCGTCGGCTTTGATTTTTGCGAGCTTGTGGGCACGCTGACGCTGATTCTCAGCAAGAACTTTGAGAGCCGAGGGAGTGCAGATTACAGCCTTTCCGTAGGGAATGAGGTAGTTGCGGCCGTATCCGTCTTTTACTTCTACAACGTCGTCCTTGTATCCAAGGCCGCTGACGTCTTCTTTGAGTATGATCTTCATATTCTATCGGCTTTTCAGATTATTTCATGAGGTCGGTAACGTAGGGCAGGAGAGCCAGCTGACGGGCACGCTTGACGGCCTGAGCCACACGGCGCTGGAACTTCAGCGAGGTGCCGGTGATGCGGCGGGGCAGGATTTTGCCCTGTTCGTTGAGGAAGCGCTTGAGGAATTCGGGATCCTTGTAGTCTACGTAGTTGATGCCGAAACGTTTGAAACGGCAGAATTTTTTCTTCTTTACGTCTACCGACATGGGTGTGAGGTAGCGGATTTCAGATTGAGTCTGTGCCATGGTTTAGTCCTCCTTTGCTTCTGTGGTTACTGCTTCGGGCTGGGCGGCGCGGCGGGCGCGGCGCTTGGCGGCGTACTGTGCGGCGTATTTGTCCTGACGGAATGTGAGCCAGCGGAGAACACGCTCGTCGCGACGGAAAGCGGTCTCGAGCTTGCGGATTACCTGAGGATCGGCCTCAAACTCTATAAGGCTGTAAAAGCCTGTCGATTTCTTCTGGATGGGATATGCCAGCTTGCGCAGGCCCCACTCCTCGGTGTTTACAATGGTGGCACCGTTGTCGGTCAGTGCCTTTGCAAACTTTTCTACCGCTTCCTTCATCTGGAAATCAGACAAAACGGGAGTTAAAATGAAAACGGTTTCGTACTGCATTTGTTATTAATTGATTAAGTGGAGTTTTATTTTTCCGGCTGCAAAGGTACAAAAATTTTGTCTTTCCGCCAAAATTAAATTAAAGGGATTATTCCCACTCGATGGTGGATGGGGGTTTGGAGGAGATGTCGTAGCATACGCGGTTGACGCCGCGGACTTTGTTGATGATTTCGTTGCTTACCTTTGCGAGGAATTCGTAGGGGAGGTGCGCCCAGTCGGCGGTCATGGCGTCGGTTGAGGTTACGGCGCGGAGAGCTACGGCGCGTTCGTAGGTGCGTTCGTCGCCCATCACGCCAACACTCTGCACCGGCAGCAGAATCACGCCGGCCTGCCATACTTGATCGTAGAGCCCGGCATCGCGGAGGCCCTGAATGAAGATGTGGTCGGCGTTCTGGAGCACTGTCACTTTCTCTCGGGTCACTTCGCCGAGGATTCGTACAGCCAGTCCGGGGCCAGGGAAGGGATGACGCTTGATAAGGTGTTCGGGCATTCCGAGTTCTCGGCCAACGGCGCGAACTTCGTCCTTGAAGAGGAGGCGCAGAGGCTCGCACAGCTTGAGATTCATTCGTTCAGGCAGGCCGCCGACGTTGTGGTGGCTCTTGATGACGGTACCCGTAATCGAGAGCGATTCGATGCAGTCGGGGTAGATGGTGCCTTGGGCGAGCCATTTGGCATCGGTAATCTTATGTGCCTCCTCGTCGAAAACCTTGATGAAGTCGGCTCCGATGATTTTGCGCTTGCGTTCGGGATCGGTCACGCCGGCGAGGTCGGCGAAGAAGCGGTCGGAGGCGTCGACGCCGATGACGTTGAGGCCCAGGCCCTGATAGTCGCGGAGCACGTCGGCGAATTCGTTCTTGCGCAGCATGCCGTGGTCGACGAATATGCAGGTGAGGTTGCTTCCGATGGCCCGGTTGAGAAGCACTGCGGCAACAGAAGAGTCGACGCCGCCGCTGAGGCCGAGAATCACGCGGTCGTCGCCAAGTTTTGCCTTGAGGTCGGCGACGGTGGTCTCGATGAACGATGCCGCGCTCCAGCTGCGGCTTGCACCGCAGATGCCTACGCAGAAGTTTTCGAGCAGTTTCATGCCGCAGGTGCTGTGGAATACTTCGGGGTGGAACTGAACCCCCCACAGACGGTCGTTTACAGGAGCCTGAAAGGCTGCGAAACGCACGTCGTCGGTCGAAGCGGCCACCGTAAAACCTTCGGGGAGGGCGGTGATGGTATCGCCGTGGCTCATCCACACCTGTGCCCCGGGCTCGATGTCCTTGAAGAGAGGACATGCCGGGTCGATGTAGGTGAGGTTGGCTCGGCCGTATTCGCGCGATGGAGCCGGCTCCACTTTTCCGCCGAACTCCTGGGCCGTCAGCTGTGCGCCGTAGCAGATGCCGAGCACGGGCAGTGTGCCCGCGATACGGTGAAGGTCGACCTTGAAGGCGTCCTTGTCGTACACCGACAGGGGACTGCCCGAAAGGATAACTCCGATGATGCCTTCCTCGCTTTCGCGGCCGAAGGGATACTTGTTGTAGGGAATGATTTCGCTGTAGATCGACAGTTCGCGCACGCGGCGTCCGATAAGCTGGGTGGTCTGCGAGCCGAAGTCGAGGATTACTATTTTCTCCGTCATTTCGATGGTGTTGAAATTTTTTGCAAAATTACTAAAAATAAGCGATATTTCGGCCATGCCGGAGTGACGTTGCGGAATAAAATTCCTACTTTTGCAGAAATAAAAACACTAAGCCATGAGAAAACTGATACTGTCCTTATTTATAATCTGCTCAGCCGCTCTTGTGCCGCTGCGCGGTGCCGCACCGAGTAATGTTCCCGTCGAGTGGCACAGTCTTGATTCGTTTCCGCTGTTAGGTACTCTGGCGCCCGACGCGGCGGTGAAATATTCGCGTCTTCCCGATTCCCTGCAGAACAATATCCGTGGGGAGCTTTGGAACCTCGGCCTTAATTCGGCCGGACTGTCGGTGCGTTTCCGCTCCGACTCGCCACGCATCAAAATGCGGTGGAAAAGTCGCAACAACTTCTCTATGAACCATATGGCGGCGACCGGCGTCCGTGGCGTCGACCTCTATGTGCTCGACGGCGACACGGCCTGGACAACTATGGGAATCGGCCGTCCGGCCCGCAAGGCAGTGACAGAAACCACCATAATGGCCGACATGGAACCGGGAATCATGCGTGAGTATATGCTGTTCCTTTCGCTCTACGACGGTGTCGACAGCCTCTATGTCGGCATCGACTCAGGCACCGTGCTCACACAGCCTGTGCTCGACACTCCGGTGCGCCGCAAGCCGGCGGTGATGTACGGCACAAGCATACTGCAGGGCGGGTGTGCCACCCGTCCGGGCATGGCGCATACCAATATCCTGCAGCGGATTCTTGGCCGCGAGGTGGTGAATCTCGGATTCAGCGGCAATGCTCGCCTCGACCCCGAGATAGCAGAGCTGATGGCTTCGGCCGACGCCTCGTGCTATGTTGTCGATCTGTTGCCCAACTGTACCCCCGACATGATTGACGAGCGTATGGAGCGTTTCATCGGCATTCTGCGTGCTGCACGGCCCGACACACCGATACTCCTCGTGGAGAGTCCGTGGTTCCCCTCCATGCGCTTCGACCGCGAAGTAGCCGCAACCCTCCGCGACAAAAACCGCCGTCTGCACGCCATCTACGAGCGCCTCGCCGCCTCCGACCCCAACCTACATTACTTCACAGCCGATAATATCCTCGCCGACCCCGAAAGCACTGTCGACAACTGCCACTTCACCGACACCGGCTTCCTCGGATACGCCCGCGCCCTCGCTCCCGTCCTCCGCACCCTCATCGCCCGTTAGCACCATGTCCGAAATCTGTGGCGAAGATCATGCTGATAATATTGTGGCAATGAGGAGGATTTAGTAATTTTAGGGCGCCATAAAACCAATCG
>CABQCA010000040.1 GCA_902462525.1 uncultured Porphyromonadaceae bacterium
GACGCTGCTGTGCGACCGCTGTCTCGACGACCTCATCTTCCCCATCGATGCCACATATCATATAGTGGTGAAGTACGGCGAGGACTACAACGACGACAACGACGAAGTGCTTGAGATACCTCAGGGCGACGCCTACCTCAACGTGGCTTATATGATCTACGACACCGTAGTACTCGCCATTCCCATAAAGCACGTTCATCCGCAGGGCAAATGCAACCGGCAGATGAGCGCACTGCTGAAAAAGCATCGCGCCACAGGCGAGGATGCCGACCTTGAGAACCAGCTCATGGACGAAATGGACACAATGGACGACGCCCCTGCCGAAACGCCCACCGACCCCCGCTGGGACGCCCTGCGCAAGCTCGGCTCCTCCGACAGCACCGACGAATAAAATATAAACCAAGAAGATAATTTAATAAGACAATGGCACATCCTAAACGCAAGCAATCGAAGACCCGCACCGCCAAGCGCCGCACCCATGACAAGGCTGTGGCCCCCACACTGGCACTCTGCCCCAACTGCGGTGCATGGCACATCTATCACACTGTCTGCGGCGAATGCGGCTACTACCGCGGCAAGCAGGCTATTGTGAAAGACGAAGCCATCTAACAAGCGGCTGCCTACCGACAGTCCCACTTTCACATTACACTACAAGACCTTATCGGGCAATCCGGAGCCAAGCTCCGGCTTCCGCATACCGGAGGCACCGGCTGCAGAGAAATGCCGGCGCCCCCGTTCCCGTATGCGGGACACGGCACCGCCGCCAGCTCTCCGAGGTCTTCACTATCAAACACTAAGTAACTCAGCAATGCTACACGCTCGCATTTCGGGTATCGCTTCATTCCTTCCCGACGACATCCTCGACAACGAGATGCTCTCGAAGATGGTAGATACAAACGACGAATGGATTACCACACGGGTGGGAATCAAAAAACGCCATATTCTGCGCATCGAAGGCGCCGGCTCTTCTTACATGGGCATCAAAGCCGTCGACAAACTCCTCGCATCGACAGGCACCGCACCGGAGGACGTCGATGTCCTTGTGTGCGCCACCTCGAACCCCGACTACCGCTTCCCCTCCACGGGATCGGTGATAGTGGAAGGCTGCGGCCTCAAGAACGCATATTCCTACGACATGGAAGCGGCCTGCGCCGGTTTCCTCGTAGCCCTTCAGGAAGCGAGAGCCTATGTATGCTCGGGCATATATAAGAAAGTTGTAGTGGTAGCAACTGAGAAAATGTCGTCGATGGTCGACTACACCGACCGCTCCACCTGCCCGCTCTTCGGCGACGGCGCCGCAGCAGTACTGGTAGAGCCTACCGACGACGAATCAAAGGGCATCATCGACGCCGTGTTCCACGTCGACGGCTGGGGCCGCGACCATCTGCTGATGAAAGCCGGCGGCTCGGTGAAACCCACTACCCACGAAACTGTCGACGCACGCGAGAATGTCCTCTTCCAGGACGGACGCGCCGTCTACAAGCATGCAGTGACAAATATGCTCACTTCGAGCCTCGACGTGATGAACCGCAACAATCTCACCGTCGACGATGTGGCTTACCTCATACCTCACCAGGCGAACCTGCGAATCATCGAGGCCGTGGCTCAGCGCGCCAATTTCCCGATGGAGAAAGTGCTTGTCAACATACAGCACACCGGCAACACCTCGGCAGCATCTATTCCCATCTGCCTCGACGAATACAAGGATACACTTAAGAAAGGCGACAAGCTGATTCTCACAGCTTTCGGCGCCGGCTTCACATGGGGCGCCATGTATCTGGTGTGGGACATGTAATGGCCCGTGGCCGTTAAACTCTTACAGAGATAGCACTTTTTGAGTGCTATCTTTGTTATATTGATACATTCTAATGTATGATCACCTCATGGAAGAAAACAAAAACAATCAGGCCCTGACTGCGGACGACGAACAGAATCTGCCCGAAGTACCGTTTCATCGCTCGGGCTTTGTCAATATCGTAGGCAACCCCAATGTAGGTAAGTCGACGCTGATGAATGTGCTTGTGGGCGAGCGCATAAGCATCATCACCAGCAAAGCTCAGACCACCCGCCACCGCATAATGGGCATAGTGAACACTCCGGGCTACCAGATAGTGTTCTCCGACACCCCGGGAGTGCTCAAGCCCAAATACAAGATGCAGGAAGGCATGCTGGCCTTCAGCGAAGGAGCCCTCACCGATGCCGACGTACTTGTCTATGTGACCGACGTGGTCGAAGATCCGGTCAAGAACTCCGACTATCTCGCCAAAGTCGCCAGGGAACCGATCCCCGTGCTCCTCGTAATCAATAAAATCGACACTCTCAGTAACAGCGCCGACCTCGAAGGCATTGTGGCCCGCTGGAACGAACTGCTGCCGAACGCCGAGATATTTCCCATATCGGCCAAGGAACGCTTCAATGTCGACAACCTGATGCGCCGCATAGTGGAGTTGTTGCCTGTGGGCGAGCCATACTTCGGCAAAGACGCGCTTACCGACAAACCGGCGCGCTTCTTCGTCACCGAGATAATCCGCGAAAAAATCCTGCTCAACTACGAAAAGGAAGTGCCCTACTCTACCGAAGTGATAGTGGAGAAATTCGAAGAGAAAGAAAACTCAATCCACATCATGGCCGTAGTCTATGTAGAGCGCGACAGCCAGAAAGGCATAATCATCGGCAAAGGGGGCGCATCTCTCAAGAAAGTGGGCACACAGGCACGCCACGACATAGAGACCTTCTTCGGCAAAAGCGTATATCTCGAAATTTTCGTCAAAGTAGAGCCAAACTGGCGAAACCGCGAAAACAAGCTCCGCGAATTCGGATACATCGAGTAGTCAGGCTGACAGGCTGACAAGCTGTTAGGCTGTTAAGCTGTCAGGAACGTAAGTACTATTCAAAGTTTTGCCATCGCGGGCGCAAAATATTGCGCCCCTACTACAAACTCAAAAACAATTCACCATACAAAAAAATGGGACAACTCGTAGCTATCGTCGGACGCCCCAATGTGGGAAAATCGACACTCTTCAACCGCCTCACCCAGACACGCACCGCCATAACCGACCCCACCGCCGGCACTACCCGCGACCGCCAGTACGGCAAAGTCGACTGGAACGGCAAGGAGTTCTCTATCGTCGATACCGGCGGCTGGGTTGTAAACTCCGACGACATCTTTGAATCGGAAATCAACAAACAGGTGCAGCTCGCAATCGAGCAGGCCGACGAAATCCTCTTCGTAGTCGACGCCATGAACGGTGTCACCGACCTCGACGACCATGTGGCGGCCATACTGCGCCGCTCGCGCAAGCCGGTGATACTTGTTGCCAACAAGGTCGACTCGAACGAGTGGATATACAATCTGCCGGAGTTCTACAAACTCGGCCTCGGCGACCCCTATCCCGTGTCGGCTGTCAACGGCTACGGCACCGGCGACCTCCTCGACGATGTAGTGTCGAAACTTCCGGAAGCCGATCCCGACGCACAGGCCGTGCTCGACGAAATACCCAAGTTCGCCATCGTCGGCCGTCCCAACGCCGGCAAATCGTCGCTCATCAACGCTTTCATAGGCGCCGACCGGCATATCGTCACCGACATAGCAGGCACAACCCGCGACTCCATCTATACACGCTACAATAAATTCGGCCTCGACTTCTATATCGTCGATACCGCCGGCATACGCAAGAAGAACAAGGTGAACGAGGACATCGAGTACTATTCGGTGATCCGTTCGATCCGCGCCATCGAAGCCTCCGACGTGTGCATACTCATGATCGATGCCACACGCGGCATTGAGGCCCAGGACGCAAGCATCTTCTCCCTGATTCAGAAGAACAAGAAAGGCCTTGTTGTAGTAGTGAACAAATGGGACCTCGCCGAAGATAAATCGCCGGCCGCCATCCGCCATTACGAAGAGGCTATCCGCGCCCGCTTCGCACCATTCTCCGACTTCCCCATCATCTTCACCTCGGCTATCACCAAGCAGCGCATATTCAAGGTTCTCGAAACCGCCGTGCAGGTCTACGAGAACCGTCACCGCGTAGTTCCGACCTCACAGCTCAACAACACGCTTCAGGAAGACATCGCCGCCTATCCGCCACCAAGCAACAAAGGCAAATTTATAAAAATCAAATACATTACGATGCTCAAAGGCTCTGAGGTGCCTACTTTCATTTTCTTCTGCAACCTGCCGCAATGGGTGAAAGAACCTTACCGCCGCTATCTCGAAAACAAAATACGCGAGCACTGGAACTTCACCGGCACACCCATCAACGTTTTCATGCGCGAAAAATAACAGAAAAAGCAACCCTCAGGGGTTGCTTTTTGTATAGTGTTCCTGAATAGGACGAAAGTTCTATGGGATATATCCGCCGGCATCGCTGTGAAAATCTTCAAATGAGACCAAAGAGGCTGTCGCAGAACCATTGATTTTCATGAATCGCAGGGACATCGCCTTGCGATGCGACGTGGTTATCAGCTGATTAATTCAACAGGCCAAAGGCATGACCCTACAATTTCCGGGTTCTGCGACACCCTCTCTGCTTAAAGATTATATGGTTTGGGGCAGCGCCTATTCATTGAGAAAAAGCCGCTTCACCACAGCGGAACTACAGAAACGCCGGCGGCTGAGAGTCAGCGACAGCCACGGACGCGACGAGGGCCTGTTCACGACTTTGAATCCAATTCCCTCAAGGAAGCGCAAAGCGGAGATATTGCGGCGGTAGACGCGGGAGGTGACGCGGACTCCCATACACAGTGCGGCATCAATAACAATACATGAAGCCAGAAATTTCGCTGTCGAAGAGCCAAAGCCCTGATGCCATGCTCCGCCGTGAAATTCGATACTGTCGCACAACACATCGTCGTGCCGACGGATGAGAATCCAACCGAAAGGCTCAGATGCATCGGGGCGTTCGAGAATGAATGCTTTGCATGTATCTTTTTCGGAAGCAAGATATCGGTTAAGGGCAATATCGCTATCTATGTCAGAGAAAATATTCCTCCAATGGCCAGGTGTAAAGCGGGCGACAACTATATCGCAGGACCGTTTAGGTCTGACGCATACGCCGCCGCGTGTGAACGGACCCGACAGACAGTCCCATCGCGAGAGGGAGTATCTGCCGGAACCTGTGTCTGAATGTTTACTTCTGACGGCGGTAGCTGTCATAGCTGTTTTTGGCACGCTCCACAAAGGTTTTAGCCTGCTCTACAGCACCCTTCTGAGCCTCAATGGCCGATTTTGGACTGCCGCTGGCACGCATTTTAGCCAATTTTTCGCGTTCAGTGGCAAGACGCTTCTTCGCACCCTCTAACTGATTTTTGTAAGCCGCAAGCTGAGAATCGCCTGAACGGCCTGACGAGCTTGAATTATTTGCTCCCATGGTATAATGTTATTTGGCCGGCTGACTGATAGTACGGGCGTCTGTATATGGCAAAACACATTTTTCACGCAGAGGCAACCATCAAGCTGCCGGCAGGTTGAAAAAAGAGTTCTGCAAGACGGGACGCAGAAAAAAACGATCTCAAGTCAGACGAAGGGAGCCGTCCCACTGCTTTCAGTGATGCCACCGAATTGCCAAGGCAGTGTACCTTCGCGACAGCCGCACAGCGACTGTTTGCACCGCAAAAATAAATAATCAATCGTTAATCGCCAAATTTTAGAGACAAAAAATCATATACTTCGAATTATTTGCGGAACAGGCGCCCGACAATCTGTGCGATGGCGCCGTCGCCGGTGATGTTGCATGCCGTGCCGAAACTGTCCATGGCGATGTAGAGAGCGATCATCATTGCATTGTCGGCATCGGTGAAGCCCAGAATGCCTGTCAGAATACCCAACGATGCCATTATCGCGCCGCCGGGCACTCCCGGGGCTGCGATGATGGTGATACCGAGCATGGCGATGAATCCGGCAAAGAGAGCGAAGTCGTAGGGCATTCCGTGGAGTATCATCAGGGCAAGAGCGCACGACACTATCTTGAGCGTCGAGCCCGACATGTGGATTGTGGCACACAGCGGCACGGTGAATCCTGCAATATCCCGGTCGACACCCATGGCTACGGTGCGTTCGAGCGTCACCGGGATTGTGGCGGCCGACGACTGTGTGCCAAGAGCCGTAAAGTAGGCCGGCATCATGGTCCACAGGCATCTGAACGGATTCTTACGCGAAAACAGCGACGCTATGCAGTACTGCAGCACAAGCACAGCCACATGGAGCACGAAAATAACTGCTATAATTTTGACAAAAGTTGCGAGAACCGGGCCCACTTTGCCGCATAGGGTCATGTCGAGGAAAATACCGAATATATACACCGGAAGCAATGGTATAATGGCCTTGTCGATGACGAGCTTTATGATGTCGCGGAAATTGTCGAGCACATCTTTGAGCGGCCGCGAGGACGCCAGTGTGGCGCAGCCGAAGCCAAGCACGAAAGCGAACACCAGCGCCGCCGTTACGCTCATCAGCGGCGGCACGTCGACAGTGAAAAAAGGTGTGGGACCGACCGAAGCGATTTCTTCCGATGCCATATAGCTGTCGGCATCGATTAGCGATGGAAAGACGTTTGCCGCAGTGAGGTAGGCGAGCGCTCCCGAGCCGAAAGTCATGATGTAGGCAATGGCGACGGTGACAAGCAGCATTGCACCTGCCCGACGGCCGATATCGGCGATAGCCGGAGCTACGAAACCCACTATAAGGAGCGGAATTATGAAGCCGAGAAAGGTGCTGAAAAGGCCGTTGAAAGTGGCGAAAAGGCGGGCCATCCACAGCGGCAGCACGAAGCCGGCGCCTATGCCGAGAGCGATGGCGATTATCACCCGGGGCAGAAGGCCTATGTGGAATTTATGTTTCATCTGTACGGTGTTTTTCATCGGTATTTTCTTCGGGCACCAGGCGCGCGCTGAACTCCCAGAGGGCGTAGACCGGTATGAAGACCATGAAGAGAGTGAAAGGGTCGCTCGGGGTTATGATGGCGGAAATAATGACAAGCACTACAATGGCATGGCGCCGGTAGGTCCTGAAGAAACTGCGGTGTATGATTCCGATGCGGCCCAGAAGCATGGCGAGCACCGGCAGTTCGAACACCACGCCCATCATCAGCAGCATGGTGTAGAAATTGTCCATGTACGAATCGAGCGACAGCATCGTGCCGATATTGTCGCTGATGGTGTAGCTGCCCAGAAACCTCAGAGCAAGCGGAAAGACCATGAAATATCCGTTGAGAATGCCGAGGTAAAACAGGATGGTGCCGAAGATGAAGGCTCCGACTACACCTCGTTTCTCGTGCTCATAGAGCGCCGGCGAAATAAAGCCCCACAGCAAGTACAGGATTACGGGACAGCCGACAAGAAGCGCAGTCCAGCACGATGTCGACATATGTACGAAAAACTGCGAGGCGAGTTCGAGACTCACCACCTCGACATGAAAATCGGAAGCCGTGTCAGTACCGGCGATGGCGTCGAAGAGACGGTAGGTGACAAAGCCGGGGTTGCACGGAGCCATTATCACATCATTGAACAGCCTCGGCATAGCGATAAACGCCGCTATGCCCAGAATGACCACCACAATGACGATACGGAAGAGCACCCCCCGAAGGACATCGAGGTGATCCCAGAATGTCATGTCGGCTTTCGCCATGCCTATTTATCCTTTCCGGCAACGTGATCCTTCTTCTCGGGCTCCTCGTCGGGCTTGTCGAGCTCCGACTTTGCCTCGGCCACACCTTTCTTGAACTCCTGCACTCCTTTGCCAAGGCCGCGCATGAGTTCGGGAATTTTCTTGCCGCCGAAAAGCAGCAAAATCACGGCAACAATAATCACCCACTCCCAGGTGCCTATCATCAGAGGTATCATAAGCGTTATAGTCATAATTTTCGGTATTTTGGCGTAAAGATAGCAAAAAGTCGGCACATTCCGAGCGTTATTCGCGATAGTCGCGATACGGATGGTCAAGGTCGAGATAGTCGAAATTGTGCTGCCATCGGTCCTCGGCGGGCGGAACGGTCATGTAGTCGCCGTACATACGCTTCAGATACGGATCGTAGTTGGCAATTCCCTGCACGGTGTGGCCTTCGAATTCATAGGGGGCATAAGTGTCGACGACCTCCTTGGGGCATATGCGGCCGTAACAGTCGGTGTAGCTGGCGGCATAGCGGCAGTCGTTGTAGTCGTACTTAGTCATCACGCGGCGCATCTTTTTCTGCACATCCGCCATAGTGTAGATCTTCCGCGTCAGCAGCGGCAGCCAGCTCGACGGGCCGTGGCCGTGGCGGTAAGGGTCGCGGTGGAGCAGATAGAGCACCTTCTTGAGATAGAAATATCGCAAACGCTGCACACGGCGCATGACAGCGCTGTCGGGATAAGCATCGAAGGGGAAAACGTCGATGTAGCAGCCGCCGAGATAGTAGAGATGGCGGCGCTCGATGAGCGTTGTCGAAGCGTCCTGAATCTTGCCGAACGGCAATGGATAGAGAGGATCGTTTTCGGCGCATACGAACTCGTAAGGCTCAGGAAGCCATTCCTTGCAGTGGGCTATAAGCTTTTCGTAGTCAGGACGCGGCATCGACACGTCGAGGTCGTCGTCCCAGGGAATAAAGCCCTTGTGCCGCACGGCTCCTATCATGGTGCCGCCGCATATACAGTAGCGCAGGCCATGCTCGGCACACACCTTGTCGAACATCAGCAGAATGCCCAGAATCTTATCGTGAAGTCTCTTTATGTCGTAATTCGCCATTGGTTCGGAAATTTAGAAATCGGCCACAAAATTAACGATAAAAATCCAAAACTCAAAAAGGCGCCGTCCCTGCGAAAGTCCATTAGCGAGAATTTCGGGATGGGGCTTTGTGATTCAGGGAAAAAGGGTTAACTTTGCACAAAATTTCAAGGTAATCAATAACACCAACCAAATGAAAGCATATGTTTTTCCGGGCCAGGGCGCTCAGTTCGTAGGTATGGGCAAAGACCTCTACGAAAATAACGCCGAAGCCCGCGCACTTTTCGACAAGGCAAACGAAATTCTTGGGTTCAACATAACCGATCTGATGTTCAACGGCACCGACGAAGACCTCCGCAAAACCGCCGTCACCCAGCCCGCGATTTTCATTCACAGCGTATTACTGGCCAAAAGCCTCGGTGCCGATTTCAAGCCCGACATGGTAGCCGGCCACTCGCTCGGCGAATTTTCGGCTCTCACCGCAGCCGGCGCCCTCAGTTTCGAAGACGGTCTGCGTCTGGTCAGCGCCCGCGCACAGGCCATGCAGAAAGCATGCGAAATCAAAGAGTCGACCATGGCTGCCGTTCTGGCTCTTCCCGACGAAAAGGTAGAGGAAATTTGCGCCGGTATCGACGGTGTTGTAGTATGCGCCAACTATAACTGCCCCGGTCAGATTGTGATTTCAGGTGAGGTGCCCGCTGTCGATGCAGCCTGCGAGCAGCTCAAAGCCGCCGGAGCAAAACGTGCCCTGCGTCTGAAAGTGGGCGGCGCCTTCCACTCGCCCTGCATGGAACCGGCCCGCGCCGAACTGGCTGCAGCCATCGAAGCGACCGAAATCCACGCTCCTGTATGCCCTGTTTATCAGAATGTGGACGCTCTGCCCCACACCGATCCTATCGAAATCAAAGCCAACCTTGTGGCACAGCTTACCGCTCCGGTGCGCTGGACACAGACCGTGCGCAACATGATTGCCGACGGCGCCACCGAATTTGTTGAACTCGGCCCGGGCAAAGTGCTTCAGGGTCTCGTAAGCAAAATCGACCCCTCGGTGACGGTTTCGGGAATGCAATAAACGATTAAAAATCGGCTCAGTAAAAAACTGAGCCGATTTTTTAGGTACGAGGTACGAGGTAGGAGGAGCGAGGTACAAGGGCTTGTCGGCCCGTCAGCTTAACCTCCTAACTTCCTAATTTTCTGACAGCTTAAAAGCTCGTCAACCTGTCAGCCCGTCAGCTTGTCAGCTTAATAGTTATCGGCTTTGCGCTGGAACCAGCCCTGGTCGCGGCCACAGACGGGGCAACGCTTGGGAGCCGCCTTCGCTGTGATAGTAAAACCACACTGGCGGCAGTACCATTCCACGGGCTCGGCTTCTTCGAACTCAGTGCCTGTTTTAAGGCGTTCGAGCAGTTTCAGGTAGCGGGCCTCGTGCATCTGTTCGATCTTGATGATAAGTCTGTAGAGATTGGCGACATGAGGGAAACCCTCTTCCTGGGCTACTGCGGCAAACTTTTCGTAAAGATCGTACCATTCCTCATGCTCTCCTGCAGCGGCCTCGGCAAGGTTGGTTGCAGTGTCGGCGACAACACCTGCCGGATATGCGGCAGTGATTTCCACCGCACCGCCTTCGAGCATCGAGAAGAAGAGACGGGCGTGACTCAGTTCCTGGTCGGCAGTCTCATAGAAAACAGCTGCTATCTGTTCGTATCCTTCTTCCTTGGCTTTTTCAGCAAAGAGAGTATAGCGGTTACGGGCCTGGCTTTCACCGGCGAAAGATGCGAGCAGATTGTGCTCGGTCCGTGTTCCTTTTATGCTTTTCTTGTCCATAAAACAATGCGTTTTTTTGTTAGTGACTTCAGTTATAACGCCAGAAGCAGCATAATGTTCGCTCTCACGCCCTCCACCTTTCACTTCGAAAAAAGAACGCCCCGGCATGACGGTGCATGACGGGACGTTCGGGGAGAGATATATGTAACATTCAACCATCAGAAGGAGTACTGAAGCATGGCCTCAATGCGGTTTGCATGTCCCGAGAGGCCGGAGATGTCCTTACGGGTGCCATGGAGATATTCGGCGCCGACACGCAGGTCGCCCCATACGTTGTAGAAAATGTTGGCGGCGATATACTGTCCGTAGCGATAAGTGTCGGACGGCATCCCCCCCGTATCGTAGAGCTGTGCCCGGCTGTAGGAAGCTGTGGCGAAAAGATCAGGCGTGAAATTATACTGCACGCCGGCAGTCCAGCCGGCCACGCCCGGAGCGTGGAGTTTGCCGTCGGTGCCTTCGGGAATAAGGTCGAGGTCAAGATCGGCGAGGTCGTTGACGTAGTTTGCGATACCTTTGCCATAGGTGTAGTGACCGAAGACACTGAAGGCCGGCGTGACGGCTGCAATAGCGCTGAACTGAACACCGTAACCGGTGACAAAATGGTTCTTCTGCGTGCTGAGATTGCGGTAGCTGAGTTCGCGTAGCATACCCGACAGACGGACGTGCGAACCTTTTTCCCACGAATACTGCACATAGGCCGGAATGTCGGGAAACCGCTGGGAGATAGATCGGGCTGCAGAGCCGGTGGTGTATGAGGCGTCGGGCACTTCACCGGAAATGGCGAACGAGAAGCCACGCCACGACGGCGAAATATACTGCACAAGCATATTCTTGGCTGTCACTTGTCCGGAGGGACCCTGGTCGTCGATGGTGGGCGCCATGGCCGGCCCGTCGGCGAATGTGCTTCGGGCTTTGCCGAGAGTCACGTGGCCGACAGTGACATATGCCTGCTTAAGACGCAGACCGTAGGACGGCCCTGTGAAGTTAGTCTGAATATACACTATCACGCGACCTACCTTGGTAGGACGGGTAACCATTTTGAGAAAGATAGTGGAATGTGCCGCCGTAGCGCCGAAACGCTGTCGCTGTGCCGGGTCGAGGGGCACAGGTATCATGTTGGTATAGAAATCGTTGTTATCCACAGCCCCGTCGGCGTCGTACTCGCCTACAGCTTTAAGGAAGCCACCGATACCGAGAGCCACTTCACCTTTTTTGTCAAGGAACAGGAAACGCGGGGCTGCAGGATCCTCGAAGGCGAGGTTTTCGCGCGAATACATCAGGGCGATATTGCTCTGGTGCTCGGGGCGTGTCTGGTCGCCCGAGAGAATCACGGCACGCGAGGGAATAGAGTCGTTGCCGGGTTCGGAAGCCAGGACGGGCAGCGCACAGAGAGCTGCAATCATTGCCGGAATTAGTCTTTTCATAATTATCAGTTATTAGTAGTTTTAGTATTGTCGGACTGAGCCGCTGACGTCGAAGAGGCGGCATTTCGCGGCGCACGCTTGGGTGTGGTGCGTGTCGATGCGGGACTGTCGGGCGACTCAGGGTTCTGAAAGAAGGGATATGGTACGCCATAGACATCGTCGATATCGCCGCCGGGACTGAGGTAGCCGTCGACAATGGTGTCGCGTCCCGAAGGATTCTCGAAAGTATAGAGCATGAAGAAACGCAGCATTGAGGCCACATGCTCCATCACGGCGTCCTGAATAGCCTCGTAGGCAAACCATGCCGATGTGGCAGTGAAACAGTAGACCTGAAAAGGTATGCCGGCGGCCGTCTGCGGCAGGCAGCACACAAAGCAGTCGCTGTCGTGAGCGATGTCAGGATTGGCGTCGAGCCACATCTTCATGTAAGCGCGGAAGAGTCCGAGATTGGTGTCGATGGTTCCGTTGACGAGGCCTGCCGGATTATTGGCGTCGGCGGTGCCGCCGGCGGCACGCTGCTCGAGCTTTTTTGATATATAATCGTCCATCATGGGCACGCGGCGTATGTTGTCGAGCATTTCGGGGGTGGCCGGCAGCACACTGTCGGCGTCGATCATGAAGCACCGCTGTATGCGGCGTGTATTGCTTTTCTGCATGGTGCGGTAGTTGGTGAAGCCGTTGCTGATGAGATTGTAAGGAGGCACCGTAGTGGTGGTCTTGTCCCAGTTGAGGACCTTTACGGCCACGAGCGACACTTCCTGTACGGTGCCGTTGGCATTCGAGCCCGGCACATCGATCCAGTCGCCCACATGAAGGCTGTCGTTCTCCGAGAGCTGCACACCGGCAACAACACCGAGAATATTATCCTTGAAAATCAGCATCAGCACAGCCGAGAAGGCTCCAAGGCCGGCCAGAAGCGAAGCCGGCGACTTGTCGAGCAAAATCGCCACCGACACTATCAGCGCAATAATCCAGAGTATGCCCTTGGCAAGCTGCACAAGGCCTGTGAGAGGCAGCTTTTTCTTGTTGGCCCGCGCATTCACATTCTCCCATATTCCCGAAACCAGCGCCGAAAGACTGACTGTGAACACGAAAACCATGTAGACGAGTGTGCATTTGGTAAGCACACCCGACAGCGCATTGTGTTTCGACAGCGTGAACTGAATGAGAATCAGGAACACCAGAGGCGGAATGATTCGGCACACCTTGTGGAAAAAGCGGTGCGAACGCAGCGCGGTGTAGAGCGCCGAATCCCAGTGGCGGGCAACAGCCTGCACTATTTTGAGCACCACCCACTGCACAGCCCAGCCAACGCCAACGGCAATGCAGAACACCACCGACGCATAGAGGAATGTAACTATATTGACGTCGGTGTCGAGGCCGAATACACCGAGAATCCAGTCGACTATTCCCATTATGAAATGGGCGATGACAGCCGAAAGACCGTCACTGTCGCCGACAAAGTGAGTGATATCGACGACATGACCTGCCGGGGCCGACAACAGAGGCATCAAACTGGCCGGAATCATGGCAGTGAGTTTTTATCGGTTGACAACAGTGTCGGGGCGCATGTCGGGCACCGCCGACGATTCTGCAGCCTTGAACATTTCGCCCGTTTTGGAGAAGAACAGATCCATGTCGGGCTGTCCGGTCTTCTCCACCTCAACGACGTAAAATTCGTCGGACGAGCGAAGATAGTACTTTATATCATCGACTGTCCATGTGCCGTATTCACATGTTGCAAAAGCATTGTTAACGGCATTGTCGGGAACGAGGAACCAGTCGCGGCCGAAATCCTTTTCGGTCATGGCCCATGCCGACATGGCATCGAACCACACCTCACATTCCACTCCGGCTTTGTCGAACTCAGCCACACGCCAGGGACCCTCGGTTTCCCATTTCACATTTTCAGCATCAGGCTCGATAGCCTTGAGGGCCTCGACAAACGACTGCGGCACGCCTGCCGACGGCTTGTCGTCGTCATCACTGCAGGCGGCAAAAGGTATGGCCATGGCCAAAGCCACGGCAGAAAGGCAGAAGAAGCGGAAAGTTTTCATCGGATATAAATATTAATAATTCACCAATAGAAACACTCTGCCTCCCTTAATTGTTCCCCATGAGCAAAAAAACAAGGTCTCTGAAACCATCAGAGACCTTGAGAACCTTAAAAATAATCGTTGAAACGGCTCAGATGCCGAGTTTGGTGCGAACGAGAGGAGTGACGTCGGTGACATCGGTGCCGGTGTAGAGGAACACACCGTCTTTGGGAAGAATAGCGGTGAACGAACCTTCGGCGCCTACGGCTTTGATGGCATCGGTAAGCTTCTGCTGAATGGGTGCGGAAAGCTGCTGTTCGAGCTTGGCAAGGTCCTGCTGAGCGGTTTCACGGAACTGCTGCACTTTGGCATAGCGGTCCTGGATTTCCTGCATGCGGCGCTCCTTGATGGATTCGGGAGTGTTGGCGTCGTTCTGGATTGTCTGGAAATCGGTATAAAGTTTGTTGACTTCTTCCTGAAGTTTTGCAAATTCGTCTTCGTATTTTTTGGAGGTTTCGGTGAGCTGAGTCTGCATGGCAGTGGTCTCGGGCATAGAGGTGAATACCGATTCAAGGTCTACAACACCGAATTTCTGGGCCATAGCGCTCATGGGGAGTGCCACTGCTATGGCGAGAAGGATTTTTTTGAACATATTTTAGAGTTTTAGTTTTTAGTATTCGATTTATCGTGCAAAGATAGCTAAATTAATTGGAATATCCCAATTTAGCCAGCACCTCGTTGCTGACATCGATACGGGGCGATGCATAGACAATGTCGGAAGCCGACGCACGGTCGAAGACAGCCTGATATCCGCGTTCTTCAGCCACCTTTTTGACGGCGTTGTACACTTCGTCCTGAATGGGACGCAGCAGGCTTTCGCGCTTCTTTGCGAGTTCGCCTTCGGGTCCGAAGTACTTGAAACGCAGCTCAGTCGCCGATTTTTCTTTGGCCACGATTTCTTCCTCGCGCTTCTTGGCCTGCTCTTCGGTGAGAAACACCTTGTCGGAGAGATATGTCTGATACATTGTCTCGGCTTCCTTACCGACAGCCTCGACTTCTTTCTGCCAGCGCTGCGAGAGCTGGTTGATCTGCTCGTTGGCCATTTCGTAGGACGGCACATTCTTGAATATATACTCCATATCGACCAGTGCGAACTTCTGAGCCGATGCGCCGAGCACTGTTGCCACTGCGGCGAGGAGGATGAGAGCTATTTTCTTCATATCTGTTAGTTAAGTGGTTTTTTATTATAGACACACAAAACGTTAAAAGGTTTATTGCGGCCTTGGGCGTAAAGCGGTTTAGAACTCCTGACCGAGAATAAAGTGGAAGTGGCTTCCGCCTTTTTCGCCGAAAACGCGATCGAAACCGTAAGCCCAGTCGATACCCATGAGGCCTACCATAGGCAGCTGGATACGGACACCGGCGCCGGCGCTTCGTTTCAGCTCAAACGGATTGAACTGTCCGACGGAAGTCCATGCATTGCCTGCTTCGAGGAAAGCAAGGGCATAGATGGTTGTCGACTGCTGGAGCATAAGCGGGAAGTGTAGTTCCATACCCATGCGGGTGTAGGCGTAGCCTTCGGAGCGCCAGGGTGTGAGGGCGCCGTTGTCGTAACCGCGGAG
>CABQCA010000041.1 GCA_902462525.1 uncultured Porphyromonadaceae bacterium
ACTCTTCCTCACACATGGCAAGAGCGGCCTCATGCCGGGTTCGACTGAAGCTATATTCCGCAATCCCGTTATCGAGTGGAACCGCTCGAACTGGGGCCAGACACGATGCTACGGCACCCAGTTCCTCGACCCCGAAGGCGGCATTATCTTCCAGCCAACCGCAAACTATGTCAACTACTACGGCATGGCCAACGGTCTGCCTCTCGATGATCCCGATTCGCACTTCGACAAATCGCATCCCTGGAAAGACCGCGACCCGCGTTTCTATCACGACATCCGCTTCGACGGCTGCCGTCTGGAGCTCGGAGGCGACAAGGCTGCCGACAACATACGCTATGCGCCCCTTTATACCGACGGCATAATGCGCGATCAGATAAAAGGCAGCCGCACAGGCTATCTCAACTACAAGTTCGTGCGTGACGACTTCAATCAGTGGGACAAAGGCGGTGCCTCGAACTGGGGCGCAAACAACCACCTGCTCGTACCCTACATGCGTCTGGCCGACATCTATCTGATGTATGCCGAAGCCGCAGCACAGGCTACAAGCGTGCCCACAGGAAAATCGTCGAACTGCGCCCTCAATGCTGTTGATGCCATCAACACCATCCGTGCCCGTGCCGGCGTCGACCCCGTCAACGCTAAATATACCGGCTCTATCGACGCCTTCATGAGCGAAGTACGCCGCGAACGTGCCGTCGAACTGGCATTCGAGGCTCACCGCTTCAACGACCTGCGCCGCTGGCTCCTCCTCGACAAGTATCCCTACAACATCAAGACCTCGCAGGAATTCCAGCGTGTCGGCGACCTCAAAGATATCGAAAAAGATTCCTCCAAAGGCGTAAACACCAAGAATCCCCAGGAAAACGAAGTAATCGGTTTCCACGAGGAAGTGATCCTCACCCGCAACTTCACCGAAAAACACTACTGGCTGCCACTGAAGGTCAACGACTCCAAAATGTATGTTGAATTCGGCCAGAACCCCGGCTGGTGATAAACCAATTAAAGAATCACATCAATGGAAAAAATACACAAACTGATATATAGCGCATTGGCGGCCGCTGCAGCCCTCTCGCCCGCAGGCGTGTGGGCCGACGACAACACCACCGAAGCCGATTCGACCGGCAACAAGGTGCAGCTGGCTTTCCGGAGCGCTTCGCCCGACGAAATTTTCGGCGGTGTCTCGGAGGTAAACGTCCGGGAACTTCAGAAGAAAAGCTACTCCACATACAGCCTTTCTAACATGCAGAGCCTCGTGGCCGGCTACAACGGTCAGCTCTGGAATATGGGCGAGGCCCTTGTGCTCGTCGACGGTGTTCCCCGCGACGCCAACAACGTGATATCCGAGGAAATCGAATCCATCACATTCCTCAAAGGTGCCCAGGCAATAGTTCTCTACGGCAGCACGGCATCGAAAGGAGCAATCCTCATTACGACAAAACGCGGCAGCGACACCGGTCTGAAAGTGTCGGTACGCGGCAATGTCGAACTATATACACCCAAACGCTATCCCAAATACCTGAGCGCGCCCGAGTATATGACGCTCTACAACGAGGCCCGCGCCAACGACGGTCTTTCACAGGCCTTCACCGATGTCGACATCTACAACTATGCCTCGGGCGTGAATCCCTGGCGGTATCCAGACATCAATTTCTTCTCCGGCGACTATCTGCGCGACCATTCGTGGCGCTATGAGGGTCAGGCCGAGTTTACAGGCGGAGGCAAATTCGCCACATTCTATGCCCTTGTAGGCCTCTACCATACCGACGACATCATCAACTTCGGTGAAGGCAAAAACAACGGCACCACACGCCTGAACGTGCGCGGCAACATCGACCTGCGTCTCAACGACTGGGTGACAGGCTGGGTGAATACGAGCGCCACTTTCTACGACAACCGCTCCGACCTCTCCAACTTCTGGAGCGAATCAGCCACGATGCGTCCTACGGTTCCGGGCGCTTCGCCGCTGGTACCCCTCATTCCTATCGACGCTATCGAAGAAGGCGACGAGAATTCCTGGGTACTGGTGAACAACTCGCGTTTTATCGTAGACGGCAAATACCTGCTGGGCGGTACCCAGCAGTACCAGACCAATCCCTTTGCGGCAATGTACGCCGCAGGTTACTCGAAGTGGACCAGCCGTCAGCTGCAGTTCGACGCCGGCATCCGCATCGGTCTCGATAAGGTTGTGCCGGGTCTGCGCTTCGTTGCCCGCGGTGCAGTCGACTACAACACAAGCTACACCACCTCGATAAACAACACCTACGCCACCTATCAGGCATCGTGGTCGCACTACGGCGGCAAGGACATGATAACAGAGATAAACAAATTCGGCAACGACCTCAGCAGCGGTGTGCAAAACATCAGCGCCTCGACCGAGCGTCAGACACTCATGTTCTCCGGTCAGTTCGACTATAAGAACCGCTTCGACGACATTCACGGAGTAGAAGCCAACCTCATAGCCCACGGCTACAAACGCACCATCACCGGTCAGTACCACCGCACCACCAACGCCTCGCTGGCACTGCGTGCAGCCTATAACTACGACAGCCGCTACTACGCCGAATTCAACGGTGCTATAAATCACTCGGCGAAATTCGCCGAAGGTCACCGCAACGGGTTCTCACCCGTCGGCAGTCTGGGCTGGAGAATCAGCCAGGAAGACTTCCTCCGCGACTCGCACGTTGTCGACGAACTCCGTCTCAATGTCACCTATGGCAAAATACTTCAGGACGTAGACATCAACGGATATTACCTCTACGACAATAAGTTCACCGCCGACGGCGACTGGTGGGGCTGGAACGACGCACACAAAGGCATACAGACTTTCGTGTCGCGTCAGGGCGCCAATCCCGATCTGACATTCGTAAAACGCAAAGAATTCAACGTCGGTCTCGACGCCTCGCTCTGGAACGGCACACTCAAGGCAACAGCCGAATTCTTTACCGTAGATATCGACGGTCTTCCCGTTCAGGCCACTAACTTCTATCCCAGCTACCTCGCCACCGGCTGGCCCAACAGCTCGTTCATACCCTGGATCAACTACGGCAAGCAGCGCCGCACCGGCTTCGACCTCGGCCTGACTGCTACCCACAGCTTCGGCGACGTAACGCTGTCGCTCGGTGCCAATGTGATGTACACCACAGCGAAGAACAAACGCGTAAGCGAAACTGTCGAATACGACTGGCTGCGTAGCGAAGGCGCAGACGTCGATGCAATGCGCGGTTACCGCTGCCTCGGTTTCTTCAAGGACGAGGCTGAAATAGCCGCTTCGGCAGTGATCAACAACAACACCAAACCCGGCGACCTCAAATATGAGGATATGAATAACGACGGTATCATCGACTCGCGCGACCAGGTTCAGATCGGTCGCTGGGGCGCTCCCTGGTCCTACGGCTTCAACTTTACCGCCGAGTACAAGGGCTTCACCCTCTTCGTGGCCGGTTCGGGCAACGCCGGCGGCACGGCAATCATGAACAACAGCTACGCATGGGTCTACGGCGAACGCAAGTACTCTGATATAGTACGCAACCGCTGGACACCGGAAACAGCAGCCACTGCCACCTATCCCCGCCTCACCACCCAGAGCGGCGAACTCAACTTCGTAACCTCCGATTTCTGGACATTCTCCTCGGATGCCTTCTATCTCAATCAGGTGCAGCTCACCTATAATTTCCCAGCCCGCTGGTTCCGCGACAAATTCGTCAAGGGTCTCGATGTATATGTAAACGGCAACGACCTCCTCATGGCCTGCAGCCACCGCAAATACCGTGAGACAAACGTAGGAGGATCTCCCCAGATGCGTTCTTACAACCTCGGCGTGAAAATCAATTTCTAATATCTCATAGAAACACGATATGAAAAAAATCATAATACCGGCACTCTTCGCATTGGCTGCCACCCTGACAGGCTGCGACGATGTGTTCGAACCGGCACCCGAGAACAACCTCCCGCTGGACTTTCTCGAGGATAACTCAAGCTATGCCGAGAACATGCTCGGCGCAGTATACATCTATCTGCCCAACAACGGTTCATTCCCGTACAGCGAAGTAGCTACCGACGATGCCGTAAGCAACAGCGCCGACAACGGCTACCGCATCATGGCCTCGGGACGCTGGACCTCGCAGAACAACCCCATCAACCGCTGGGAAAACTGCCGTTCGGCCATACAATACTGCAATATCTTCCTCGAAAACATGGACCGCGTCACCTGGTCGAAGGATGAGGACGTTAACAAGCTCTTCGCCGAACGCTTCAAAGCCGAAGCACACGGTCTGCGCGCCATCCACATGTTCTACCTGCTGCAGTCGCATGCCGGCATCGATGCCGCCGGCAACCTTCTTGGCATTCCTGTAGTGGAAGTTTCCGAAAACTCAGGCAGCAACTTCAACGTGCCGCGCAACACCTTCGTAGAGTGCCTGCAGGCCATAGAGCGCGATGCAAAGGTAGCTCTCGAAGGACTGCCTACCCGCTACGGCTCGGCCTATTTCGACCAGATACGCGCCAAACATCCCGGTATCACCGACGGCCAGCTCGAGCGTGTCTTCGGCGCCAAGTTCACCGGCCGTATCGACGGTGAGATCATCGAAGCTTTCCTCGGCCGTCTTGCTCTGATGGCCGCAAGCCCGGCTTTTGAGGCTTCGGGCTGCACTTGGGCACAGGCCGCCGACGCAAACGCAAAAATAGTGAACTATGCCGGGGGCGTGTACGGCCTCGACCCCACAGGCGCCACATGGTACTGCGACCCCGACATCGAGAAATTGTCGGACTATGAAAGCCCTGCCGAAATAATCTGGCGCGGCGAACGCAGTTCAAACAACAACGATCTGGAAAAGGAAAACTTCCCGCCCACACTCTACGGCAACGGACGCGTCAATCCCACCCAGAACCTTGTCGACGCTTTCCCCATGGCTAACGGTTACCCCATCACCGACCCCAAAGGCAACTACTCGGCCCAGAATCCCTACGCCGACCGCGACCCGCGTCTCGCTCAGTACATTATCTATGACGGTGCGAAAGCAGGCAATAACAACAAAGTGATTACTACTGCAGCGGACGGTAGCGACAACGATGCTCTCAACAAAATATCGACTTCGACCCGCACTGGCTACTATATGAAGAAGCACCTCCGTCAGGACGTGAACTGCGACCCCAATGCCAGCCAGGGCAAGGCGCACTACATGGCCCGCATGCGCTACACCGAATTCTTCCTCAACTATGCCGAAGCAGCCAACGAAGCCTGGGGTCCCACGGGCACCGGCAGCAATGCATTCTCGGCCTACGATGTAATCAAGGAAATCCGTCTGCGTGCAGGTATCGGACTCGAAAACGGCGACGCATACCTCGAAGAATGCAAGGCCGACAAAGAGAAGATGCGTCAGCTCATACGCAACGAACGCCGCATCGAGCTTTGCTTTGAAGGCTTCCGTTTCTTCGACCTGCGCCGCTGGAAAGCCGACCTCAACGAGACCGCACGCGGCATGAACATCACCGATGGTGTGTTCACACCATTCGACGTTGAGACACGCAACTACCGCGACTACATGTACTACGGTCCCATACCCTATACCGAGGTTCTCAAATTCAGCGAACTGAAGCAGAACGCCGGCTGGTAATCCCCTCCCATAACAAACAAAACAGATAAGATTCATGAAAAAGTCAATTTTCATAATAGCTGTCCTCGGTGCCGCCATGACCGGCTGCCACAACAGTGACATCGATTTCGACGACTTCGACTACCAGACTATATATTTCTCCAAACAGTCGCCTCTGCGAACCATAACCCTGGGCGATGACGGCGAATATGACACAAGTCTCGACAACGCCCATAAATTCTACATCAAGGCTGCGCTGGGAGGCGTGAACGTGAACACAAGCACTCACTCGGCCGACTTCGTTGTCGACAACTCTATGTGCGACAACGTCTACTTCGAAGACGGAACTCCCGTAAAAGCGATGCCGGCATCGTACTATGAGATAAAAGGCGACAAGATGGTCATCAACCGCGGCGAAGTAATCGGCGGCGTCGAAGTACAGCTTTCCGACGCTTTCTTCGCCGACCCCGAAGCCGTCGGACTCCGTTATGTGATTCCCGTGCGCCTGACTACTTCGGCCGATTCCATTCTTCAGGGCAAAGCCAAGGACGGAATCGAGAATCCGAACCGTCTCATATCCGACCACTGGGCAGTACAGCCTAAAGACTACGTGTTCTATGCCGTAAACTACAAGAACAAGTATCATGGCTGCTGGACAGGCAAAGGAACCGATGTAATCGAGAACAACGGTGAGACCAGCACAGTCAAGCGCCTCCCCGAACTATGGGAAAAAGGCACTCTCCGCTATCTCACCACCAAGAGCCTGACAACTTCAGCCTACACATTCACACCTACCGTTCCGGTAATTGATGAAAAAGGCAATAAAAGCGAAAAAACACTCAATTGCGAACTGCTCATAACCATCGGCGAAAACGGCGAAGGCACAGTGAGCACCGAAAGCGAAGGCTGCTCCGCATCGGGCACTGCCAAGTGGACGTACAAGGGCGAACCCAAGGCCTGGGGCGATAAAGACCGCGATCTTCTGGAACTCAGCTATACATTCTCTATCGACTATGTGTACAACGCCCAGACCGGTCAGCACGCCACCTACAAACTGACGTCCGACGAACGCATGGTCATGCAAAGCCGTCAGAACAAACTTGTAGAGTTCAAATTTACCGTAAAGTAAAAACCGACCTAAAATGAAAAATATAAAATTACTGGCTGCCATAGTCCTCGGCACCGGAGCTCTTGCCGGTTGCGCCGATACAGACATCGACGTATACCAGATCGAGAAGCCTCAGAGCGTCGCCGACTATGAATACCTCGATGCCTATGCAGATCTCAAAAGCTATGTCGACCGGAGCGCCCACCCGAATTTCCTGCTCGGTACAGGCGTAGGGGTATCGGACTACAATAAGAAAGGTCTCGTATATTTGCTCACCAACAATAACTTCGACATTCTTACTGCCGGAAATGCCATGAAGTACGCCTCGGTGGTAGGCGATGACGGCTCGATGAATTTCAACACCGTGACAGAATTCGTCGACAATGCCGAAAAAGCCGGTGTCCAGATCTACGGTCATACATTCTGCTGGCACGAACAGCAGAATGTGAAATACCTCAACCGCCTTATCAAAGACCGCGAACTCGAAGTCGATCCCGACCAAAGCAATGAAGTCGAAGATGCCAAGCAGACCTATGCAGGCATGAGCAAATTCCCATTCTATGTGATGGGTTACGAACCCGCAATCATCGACGGAATCCTCACCGTTCCGGAATATCCCGGATCATGGTATCAGTTCTTTGTAATGGACGGCCTGCAGTTCGTGGAAGGCCGCGAATACAAAGTTACCGCCCGTATACGCGGCAGTAAGCCCGGGTCGGTCAATGTACAGCTCGGCAACTGGGGCGCACTTCAGGAAGGCAAACTTGAATTCACCGACGAGTGGAGCGAAGCGAGCGTAAAGATGGCTCCTATGGGAACATCCGGCGGCTTCTCCGTCTTCCAGCCCGGCACTTTCGACGGCAAACTCGAAATCGAATGGGTGAAAGTGACTCACGAAGAAGCCCCCGCTGTCGAAGTGGAGAACGAAGTCACCTTCAAGACCTATACCGACGGTCCCTTCCCCTTCTATGCCATGGGCTGCGAGCCTCCGGTTATCGACGGCTGCATTCACTATGTGCCCGACGGAGCATGGCATCAATTCTTCATCCTCCCCGGCGGTGAAAACAAACTCACCGAAGGCAACTATGTGGTATACCTCGACATCACTTCCTCGAAAGACGCCTCTTCCGGCATACAGCTGACAATTCAGAACGGCTGGGGCGGCGACGCACAGTCGATCAGCACCGGTGTCCCAGTAAGCGCCGGACAGAACACAGTGCGTCTGAAGTTCAACGACATAGTCGGAGGCGACTACGACGTTATCCTCAAGCCACAGACCTGTGATGCCACTCTCGACGTTCGTTCCGTACGCGTATGCAAAGTAGAGAGCATGAACACAATACCCCTCACGCCAGAAGAAAAAGCCGAAATTCTCGAAGCCGAGATGGAACGCTGGGTAAAGGGTATGATGGCAGCCACACACGGATATGTGAAAGCATGGGACGTTGTCAACGAAGCTATTTCAGGCGGCGGTGGTGCCCGCTACGACCTCCAGCACGCCGCAAACGACCCCAACGCCGATTCCAAGTTCTACTGGCAGGACTATCTGGGCGACGACTTCGTTCGTATCCCCGTCAAGTATGCCCGTCAGTACTTTGAGGAAAACGGTGGTAATCCCAACGAACTCAAGCTGTTCATCAACGACTACAACCTCGAAAGCGACTGGGACGACAATAAGAAACTGAAGAGTCTCATCGCATGGATCGAACAGTGGGAAAGCGACGGCGTCACCAAAATTGACGGCATAGGCTCGCAGATGCACATCAGCTACTACATGAATCCAGAAACACAGAAGAGCAAGTCGGACCATGTCGTAAAGATGCTCGAACTAATGGCCGCCACCGGCAAACTGGTGCGTCTCACCGAGTTCGACATGGGACTGGTAGACGAGAACGGTAACGACGTTCCTACCGCCGAAGTAACTCTCGAACAGCACAAACTCATGTCGGATTACTACAAGTTCATAATCCGCAAATATTTCGAAATCGTACCTGTCGAACAGCAGTTCGGTATCACTTTCTGGTGCCAGACCGACGCTCCCGAAGAATCCGGTTGGCGTGCAAACCAGCCCGTAGGCATCTGGGACAGCGGCTACAACCGCAAGCCCGCCTATGCCGGCATAGCCGAAGGACTTGCCAATAAAGAATAACGTCGTATTATAGTCCGGAGGCGGAGGACGCCATCCGTGGCGGATTCACCTCCGGACTTTATATTTCCCCGATTAATATCCAAAAACCAATCCGCAAATAGAACTTAATACTGCATGAAAAAATTTTTACTATCTGTCACGGCTGCACTACTGACTTTCACAGTATCCGCAGAAATCGTGGACTATGAGAAGTCATTCTCGGAATTTGAAAAATTTCCATACTATGTCATGGGCTATGAACCCGCTATCGAAAACGGCATCCTCACAGCCGAATATCCCGGATCATGGTATCAGTTCTTCATCGCCGACCAGATTCCTACTCAGGCAGGCGAAACCTATACTGCTACTGTTAGAATCAAGGCATCGGTTCCAGGCACTCTTACACTCAACATGGGATGGGGCTGGGGTGAAGGCGAAGTAGTGAACTCGTCAATCAACGTCACTTCCGACTGGACCGAAGCTTCCGCCGTATTTGAAAGTATCGGCGGCACAGCGTGCAACCTTGTCCTGCAGCCAGGCACCCATGAAGGAACTGTCGAAATCGACTGGGTGAAGGTAACCCACGGAGGTGAGCCCGTCGAAATCCCCACCACCGGCACAATTCTTGCCGAATACTACACCCCTACCTCCGACCGGACCTTCGGCGGTTGGGGAGCAACATTCGAAAACGTCGAGGAAGACGGCAAACCATGTCTGAAGTTTACAAATAGCGAAGCCAAGGATTCCTGGGCCGTACAGATGGCCATCAACTATCCTTTCGAGGCCGGAACCACATACTACATCGGTTTCGACATCAAAGGTGACGCAGCCAAGGGAATCGAAGTCAACTACCAGGCCAACGGAGAAGAAGACGGCACTCCTTACTACGAAAGCAAGGGTGCGCTGACCAAAGCCTCCGTGACTCCCGAATGGAACCACGTTATCGTCTATGGCGAATGTACAGAAGGCGCTAACGCCGCGCATCCGGCAACATGTGTTCTCTTCAATCTCGGCAAATACGTGGGTACATTCTACATGACCAACGTGACCGTCTACACACAGATCGAGGCCGGTACAGAGGCTCTTCCTGTAGCTGAGACTCCCGCAAGTCAAGGTGTCTACAATCTCCAAGGCATACGTATTCTTGACACTGCAGGCGATCTATCGACTCTCCGTTCCGGCGTTTACATTGTCAATGGGAAAAAAACAGTTATAATGAATCGATAATCTGTTGTTGAGGCTGATGGCCGGCGTCCGGCAGGTTGCCGGCCATCATTCTTTTCCTGCTCCTTCACTTCATAACCAGTACCAAATCTAAAAAATGAAAAAAACAACGCTCTCATTTCTTTTCTCTCTGACAGCAGCGGCCGCTGTGGCCATCTCTCCGGCAGAAGGCATCCCGGCCTCAACAAATGTACCAGAGGCGGCATACCCCTGTGTCGACAAGGATTCGAAAGCCACATTCCGTATCCATGCTCCCCGAGCGAACGACGTGAAAATCGACATCTGCGGCCGAAAATACGACATGAGCCGTAGAAGCGACGGAAACTGGAGCGTTACCACCGATCCTCTTGTAAAAGGTTTCCACTATTATTTCGTTCTTGTCGACGGCGTCGCAGTCAACGATCCGTCGAGCGAGACTTTCTACGGATGCGGGCGTCAGGCATCGGGCATAGAAATTCCCGAAAGCGCCGAAGACGCCGCGTTCTATACTTTCAACAAAGATATACCGCACGGACAAGTTCGCGAATGTCAGTACTGGTCCGCGCTGGAACAACAACAACGCCGGTGCTACGTCTACACTCCGGCCGAATATGAGACATCGTCCGACCAAACCTATCCGGTGCTTTATCTTCAGCACGGAATGGGCGAAGACGAGCGAGGATGGCATCAGCAGGGCAAAGTAGCCAATATTCTTGACAACCAGATAGCCGCAGGCAAATGCATACCCATGATTGTGGTAATGGACTACGGTAACTGCGGCTATATACACGGCGCACGCCCCGGCGAAACCCGCGACCAGTTCGGTGCATCGTTCACCCCCGTGATGCTGACCGAGCTGATACCATTCATAGAAAAGACATTCCGTGTCCGTACCGACCGTGAAAACCGCGCTATGGCAGGTCTCTCGTGGGGCGGACACGAAACATTCCAGATAACTCTCCACAATCTCGATAAATTCGCCCATATCGGTTCTTTCAGCGGTGCGCTGTTCTTTTTCGGAAACGGTCTCGACAATGTATGTGACGGCGTTTTCAAAGATTCCGAAACATTCAACAAACGGGTACACTCTCTGTTCCTCGGCATGGGAAGCGAAGAAAACTTCGGCAGCGACAAAATCAGCGGGATGCTCAGCGATGCCGGAATCCGGCATACCTACTATGTGTCGCCGGGCACACATCACGAATGGCTGACATGGCGCCGTTGTCTCGACCGGTTCCTGCCGCTTATTTTTAAAGGAAACAACGACTGAAACGCCAATATATGAAAACCATAATTTCCATCACATTGACAGCGGTGACGGTGATAACAGCCGAAGCAGTCAATCCTGTGGTGCAGACATGCTTCACCACCGACCCCGCGCCAATGGTACACAACGATACTCTGTATGTCTACACAGGGCACGACGAAAACAATGCAGATTTCTTCTGGATGCAGGAATGGCGTGTGTACTCCACCACCGACATGGCAAACTGGACAGACCATGGCTCGCCTTTGGCAATCGAAGATTTCGTCTGGGCCGATGACAGAGCATGGGCACCACAGTGCATAGAGCGCGACGGCAAGTTTTATTTCTATGTTCCGCTACACTCGAAAATCAGCGGAACAATGGCCATCGGAGTGGCTGTAGGCGACACGCCCACCGGACCCTTCAGGGATGCCATAGGCAAACCGCTCGCCGACGGAAGCTGGGATTATATCGATCCTACAGTTTTTATCGATGACGACGGACAAGCCTATCTTTACTGGGGAAATCCTCAGTTGTACTATGTGAAATTGAACCGCGACATGGTGTCGTTCGACGGCGAGGTTCAGCGCACGGAAATGACACCCGAAGGTTTCGGCAAAGGTAAATTCGTGCCTATGGAAGCAGACAAAAAATATATCACCTCCTATACGGAAGGTCCGTGGTTCTATAAACGCGACGGAAAATACTACATGATATATGCGGCCGGCGGTATTCCCGAAAACATATCGTACTCCATAAGTAACAGTCCGACAGGCCCGTGGACCTACAAGGGTGTCATCATGCCTCAGACCGACAGCACCAATTCCTTCACCAACCACGCAGGAATAACTGACTTCAGAGGGCAGTCCTATTTCTTTTACCACACGGGGAATCTGCCAGGAGGAGGTGGATTCGGACGCAGCGTGGCTGTTGAGCCGTTCAGTTACAATGCCGACGGTACCATTCCTCAGATCACGCCCTCGCGTGAAGGCGTACAGCCCATAGAATACTTCAATCCCTTCGGGCGGCGCGAAGCAGAGACAATGGCATGGTCAGAAGGAGTTTCGACACGTCAGAACGCCGAAACCGGTGTATATGTGTCCGATATCCACAATGGCGATTACATTTTAGTAAAAAACGTCAACTTCACCAGCGGACACCCCCGCACTTTCGGCGCCGCGGTAGCCTCCGGGCGTCGCGGTGGCACCATCGAAGTAAGAACCGACAGCCTCAGCGGCCCGTTAGCGGCAGTTCTTGAAGTGCCGGCGACCGGAGGCTGGGAACAGTGGCGATACATAGAAACGGCAGCCCTGGCCGAAATACCCGGCGTTCACGATCTATATTTCGTTTTCAAAGGCCGAAAAGGCCCCGAACTGTTCAATTTCGACTACTGGATATTCAAATAACTCGATTCATGAAAAACATAAACCACAGCATTATCGCACTTCTGACGTGCATTCTGGCGCCGCTATGCGCCTCGGCATGGCCGGGTATGGATATGCCTGAGCTTCATGTCGACGGTCGCTATCTAAAAGACACCGACGGCAATATCGTCAACCTGCACGGTTTCGGCCAGACATACAGCCCCTGGTTCAACGAACAAAATTCCAAATGGAGCAACTACGATGTAGACGCCTGTCTGAAATACAACAAAGAGAAGATAGATCAGTTGCTTGCCGCAGGCTGGAAAATGAACTGGCTGCGTCTGCACATGGACCCCTATTGGTCTAACACTCCCGGTGTCCAGACAACAGGCGAAAACGACATATCGGCCTTCGACTTCAACCGTTTCCGGACATATCTCAACTCGGTGTTCATTCCCATGGCTGAGTACGCCATCTCCAAAGGTCTTTATGTGGTGATGCGGCCGCCGGGCGTATGTCCTCACGAAATAGCTATTGGTGATGCCTATCACAAATACCTCAAACGTGTGTGGGGATTCATATCATCGCAGGCCCGGCTGAAAAACAATCCACACATAATGTTCGAGCTTGCAAACGAACCTGTCAATATAATGGACACCGACGGGCAGTATCGCTCAAACACCGACGGCTGCAACAAAAATCTCACTCAGTTCTTTCAGGAAATAGTGGATCTTATGCGCGGCAACGGCTGCAACAATATCCTCTGGATTCCGGGCACGGGCTATCAGTCGCAGTATGCCGGTTTTGCCAAATATCCCGTCAAAGGCGACAACATAGGTTATGCAGTTCACGTGTATCCCGGCTGGTACGGCAGTGATGCCATAAAGCCAAGCCAGGAACTGGGAGGCAACTATGGCGGAGGCTATGAGGCTTTCGCTGCCGGCTGGCGCAACCAGATTGAACCGGCAGCAGCTATCGCGCCTATTCTTGTCACCGAAATGGACTGGGCTCCCGAAGATTACAATGCGTCGTGGGGCAAAAGTATCACAGGGCGTATGCTCGGCGAAGGTTTCGGTGCCAATTTCAAATATATCGCCGACAAGACCGGCAATGTCAGCTGGATGATTTTCACCGGACCTGAACATCTCGCACGCTTTGACGGCGTTGCCGGCATAAACGGAAAGTACACACTCTACAATGATCCCGACGCATGTCTGTGGCCTGTCTATCATTGGTACAAAGAATATGCCGGAGATACAATGCCCGAACCCTCGGCAGTGTCGCTTGTGCTTTCGCCCCGTTCGGGCGACATCACAGCCGAACATCTTGTAATGCCAGGCTCCTGCTCCACCCCGGCTGTCGTTGCTAAATTCGACGGCTATGAGAGCCAGGTAGCTTCCGAACTCGATGTGACGATTGACAATTCTTCGGTTATAAACTGGCAGAACGAAACATTCCAGGCGTTGCTTCCTGGGCGCGCCACGGCTACTGTGGGCTATTCATACAACGGAACATATCACAAAGAGAATCTCACTTTCAACTCCACGGCGTTTCCGTTCCTCGACGGCTATCTCAATCCGTCGATATGGGAAACAGGAACATTTGACAGCGCATCGCATACCATCACCACCGGCCAGTACGGTTTCGCAGGCTGGCAATACCCTACAGGCCTTGATCTCTCGGCTTTCAACTACCTGATTGCCGAACTCGACAGCGAAAACACATGCTCTGTTTCTTTCAGGGCCTTCGACCAGAACAATTACTGGAGTGACCCTGTCCAGGCTGATTTCGGAAGTAAGAAACGCGCCGTCATAGACCTCAACAACATGAAGAGCAACCAGGGCCGCACGATGGACAAATCGCATTTGTACATAGTAGGATTCTGGAGCATGGGAGGCAAACCGTTCCGCATCAAGGATGTATTTCCTGCCATGACTCCCGACGCTGCCGGCATAGAAGGTGTTGAGGTTGAACCGAGTGAATCGCCTGTTGATGTCTACGACCTCTCAGGGCGTCTTGTCCGCAACCGCGTTCTGCCGTCAGAAGCGGCTGAAGGTCTTGAGCCTGGTATCTATATAGCAGGAGGACGCAAAATCTACGTCCGTAATTAAGTATTAATCAGAAAAAGAACCATGAAACTATCACGAATTCTCTTATACACAGCCCTGGCATTGTGCGTGTCGGAAGCAACAGCACAACCCGACCCCAACTTTCACATTTATCTCTGCTTCGGCCAATCGAACATGGAGGGGAATGCTGCCATAGAGCCGACAGACCGCCAGAATATCCCTGAACGGTTCCGTCTGATGCCCGCAGTCGATTTCTCGTCGCCGGCACGAACAAAAGGAGTATGGTGCGATGCCGTGCCTCCGCTGGTACGTCAGGGCACGGGTCTGACTCCGATGGATTATTTCGGCCGTACGATGGTAGCGAATCTGCCGGAGGAAGTACGTGTAGGCGTTGTTCCTGTGGCAATCGGAGGCGCGAATATCGTACACCTTGACAAAGATTTCGACCCCGCCTCCATAGCCAACGAAGCAGACTGGTACAAATCTTTTATGGCCGCCTACGATAATGCGCCCTACAAACGCCTCGTAGAGTGTGCCCGCAAAGCCCAGAAAGACGGTGTCATAAAAGGCATTCTTCTCCACCAGGGCGAAACAAACAACGGCGACCCGACCTGGTGCGACAAGGTAAAGAAAATTTACGAGGATCTACTTGCTGATCTTGGCCTCGAAGCGGAGAATGTACCTCTTCTCGCCGGAGAAGTTGTGACCACAGAGCAGGGCGGCATATGCGGAGGCATGAACGCCATAATCAACCAATTGCCCCGCATATGCCGCCCTGCTCTGTGGTCACAACTTC
>CABQCA010000042.1 GCA_902462525.1 uncultured Porphyromonadaceae bacterium
ATGTCATCTCGGCGGCAAATCTTCCGCAGAAAGGCGACGGTCTGCACTTTACCGCACACGGCTACCGCGTGCTCGGCTGCCGTTATGCCACCGAAATGTTGGCCACCATGGGAATAACTGATCCAAAGGTAGATTATTCCGAGGAAATCCCGTTTGTTCCCGAGCCTAACCCGTCGGAAGGTGATTTCGTTTTCGATTTCGGTACATTCGATCCCACAATATGGGAAAACGGGACTTTTGATGCCGCCTCACACACTTTCGTGGCCGGTCAGTACGGTTTTGGCGGCTGGGAATATACAAAACCCATCGATCTATCAGGCTACCGCTATCTGGTGGCCGAACTCGAAGAAAATGAAAGCAACGGAGTGTCGTTCCGCGTTTTCGACACTCCGAGCTATTGGGAAAAATCCTACGAAGGCAATTTCAACGGCGGCAAACTCATCATTGCCGAACTCAACGGCATGATGAAGAACCTCGCCAGTGGAATAGTACCCCTTGACAACACAAAAATCTACCGAGTAGGGTTCTGGGCCTACGGCGGCAAGCCCATACGCATCAAGCATGTTTTCGCCACCAACAACGACCCTGCGTCGTCAGTGTCCAATGTTGTCGTCGACACTGAAGACACAAATTCAGGCGTATATGACATTACAGGCTGCAAAGTAGCCGATAGCTGGCCCTGCAGCGACCTCGCTCAGGGCATATATATCGTAGGAAACAAAAAAATGCTCGTCCGATGAATATTCTTCATGACATACCAGTAATAGTGGCATCGGCAGCGATTGCATTGGTACCGTCAGCAACCTACGGCGCCAGCACGGATGTCGCCAGTCCCAACGGACAAACGGTGTTCTCCGTAAAGTGTGCAGACGGCCGACCCATGTACACAGTGACACTCGGAGACGAAGAATTCATAGCACCGTCACCTTTGGGCCTCCGAACCAATACGGGCGACTTCACTATGGGGCTTACGCTCACTGCAGTAACGCCTGCCGATACGATTCGCGACACATATTCGCTCCCCAACATCAAAAAAAGCAAAGTCGACTACTGTGCCCTGCGCAGAGAGTACAGTTTCGCCGATTCTACGGGTCCGGTCTTTGACCTTATTGCCGAGGTCAGCGACAATAACGTAGCTTTTCGCTATCGCATAAAGCCGCGCGGAGAAACACTTTGTTGCGTAATCAACAGCGAAGCCACTGGCTTTGCAATGCCTGAAGGCACCACCACATTCCTATGCCCGCAAAGTTCTCCCATGGGCGGTTTCGCACGTACATCGCCGAGCTATGAAACACCTTATACTGTCGACGGGGCTCCCGGCGAGAACGGGTGGGGCAACGGCTATAGTTTTCCCTGCCTCTTCCGAAACGGAGACAAAGGATGGACCCTGATTTCCGAAACAGGAATAGCCGGCGACTACTGCGCATCGCATCTTGCCGGCGGGAACGGTTCTCTCTACACCATCGCATATCCCCAGCAGGGCGAAAACAATGGTTTCGGCTCAGCCACGGCAGCAATAGCACTCCCCGGACTCACGCCATGGCGTACCATTACTGTAAGCGAGACACCGGCTCCTATTGCCGAAACTACCATTCCTTTCGATGTCGTGCGTCCTCTCTATGAACCATCGCACGAATATCAGTACGGAAAAGGAACCTGGAGCTGGATTATCAAGATGGATCCGAGCTGTAATTTCGACGAGCAAAAACGATACATTGACTTCGCGGCCGACATGGGCTATTCGAGTGTTCTCGTAGATGCCTTGTGGGACAGTCAGATCGGCCGAGACAAAATTGCCGAGCTGGCCGAATACGGCAAATCGCGGGGTGTGGCTCTATATCTCTGGTATAATTCGAACGGAAGCTGGAACGATGCCCCTCAGGGACCGCGCGGCATAATGAACGACATCGTAGCCCGCCGCCACGATATGAAATGGATGCAACAGAACGGCATCCGCGGTATAAAGGTCGATTTCTTCGGCGGCGACAAACAGGAGACAATGCGCCTCTACCACGACATACTCGCCGATGCCAACGATTACGGTATCCTTGTGATATTCCATGGCTGCACTCTACCCCGAGGATGGGAGCGCATGTATCCAAACTTCGCAAGCGCCGAAGCCGTACTCGCAAGCGAGAATCTGCATTTTTCACAAGGCAGTTGCGACGCCGAAGCCTTCAACGCCACCATACACCCGCTTGTCCGCAATGCTGTAGGAAGCATGGACTTCGGCGGAAGCGCCCTTAATAAATATTATAACTCCGACAATAAGCCCGGAGGCTCACGCCGTGTGACTTCCGATGTATTCGCCCTTGCTGTGGCTGTACTTTTCCAGAGTCCCGTGCAACATTTCGCACTCGCGCCCAACAATCTTACCGATGCCCCGGTCTGGGCCATAGATTTCATGAAAACAGTTCCGACAACATGGGACGATACCCGTTTCATCGACGGCTATCCCGGCCGCTATCTTATTATGGAGCGCCGACATGGCAACCGGCGGTTCGTCGCCGGCGTAAACGCAGCCGACGAACCAGTAAGAACCTTTATCGATCTGCCGGCCGAAATGTGTGGTCAGATATTGACACTCTACTCCGATACGCCAAAGCTCGAAGGTTCGGCCAAAACAGTAACAGCAGATAAAAAAGGACGGATACGCATCACAATTCCCCGCAACGGAGCTTTCGTGCTCACAAACCTAAACGAAAAACAATCTAAATAACAATACCATGCAGAATTCAAATGGCTTCTACAAGCTATCGATGCTGCAGTGCGTCGGATTCGGTTCGGGCGACCTTGCCCAAAACCTGATCTATCAGACTGTGAGCATGTACCTCCTGTTCTTCTATACCAATGTCTACGGTCTCGACCCGGCAGTAGCCGCAATTATGTTCCTGATAGTGCGAATAGTCGATGTTATCTGGGATCCCATAGTAGGAGCCTTCGTCGACAAGCATAATCCGAAGATGGGCAAATACCGCTCGTATCTGATTCTGGGTGGAATACCGCTGACTGCATTTGCCATTCTGTGTTTCTGGAACGGCTTCTCGGGCTCTCTGCTGTATGCCTATGTGACGTATGTGGGTCTGTCGATGTGCTACACACTGGTGAATGTGCCCTACGGTGCCCTCAACGCATCGCTCACCCGAGACACCGAGGAAATCACCAAACTCACATCTGTACGAATGTTCATGGCTAATGTAGGCGGTCTTGCCGTAGGTATGGGCATTCCTGTTGTCCTCAAGCTCTTAGATCCTTCGAAAACTACCGACATGTCGATGAGTGACAGCGCATGGTTCGCCACCATGACTATATACGGCATTGTCGGACTGGGACTGCTGATATTCTGCTTCACCCAGAGCCGCGAACGTGTGGTGATGGACAGCAAGGAAACAGAGAATGTAAAAGTGACCGACCTTTGGATGGAGTTCGTGCACAACAGGCCACTTCGGATTATCGCTTTCTTTTTCATCACGGCGTTCGGGCTTATGGCCATCAGCAATTCTGCCGGCGCCTATTATATCAACTATAATCTACACGGAACTGCCGGCGAGCTGTCGGTCTTCATGGGTCTCGGCTCCATACCGGCATTCATATTCATGCCGCTTATACCATCGATCAAAAAAATGGTAGGCAAGAAAGGTATGTTCTATATTTTCCTCGCCACCGCGATTTTCGGCATGATACTGCTCTACCTCATATCGATGATAGAGTCGCTACGCCAGCACATGTGGATGGTATATGTGGCTCAGTTCATAAAATCGACAGGCATCATCGTTGCCACCGGCTACATGTGGGCGCTGGTACCTGAGGTGATTTCATTCGGAGAATACACTCACGGACGCCGTATCTCTGGAATCGTCAACGCTCTGACCGGTATTTTCTACAAAGCCGGCATGGCATTGGGAGGGGTGGTTCCGGGTCTGGTGCTTTCTTTTGTAGGTTTCAACAAAGACCTCCCAGACCAGACACCCTTCGCACAGCAGGGAATTCTGTGGCTTGTGGCAATTCTGCCGGCAGTACTGCTTTTTCTGGCGATGTTCATTATTTCGAAATATGAACTCGATGATGACGTAATTGACAATATCAACCGCGAAATAGAAAACCGTCATAAAAATAATCATTGATTTATAAAACACTTTATAAAACTAAATAATGCACAAATATATCCGTTTCATTTTTCCTTTAGCCCTGATTACAGCAGCATGCCACTCCGAGCAGCCTGCCGCTACCATGAAAGAACATTTCAAGAACGATTTCCTGATCGGTGCAGCACTGCCGGTTGACCACATCGACGGCCTCGACCCGAAAGCAGACTCCATTGTCACAAAACATTTCAACGCCATAGTAGCCGAAAACTGCATGAAAAGCGAAAAAATAAATCCTGCCGAAGGTGTATACTTCTGGGACGACGCCGATGCCTTCGTCGATTATGGCGAAAGAAACCATATGGCCGTTATCGGTCATGTGCTTATTTGGCACTCCCAGCTCGCACCATGGTTCCCGCTCGATTCTACCGGCAACTATGTATCAGCCGAAGTTCTGAAACAGCGCATGCAACACCACATTGCCACAGTAGTAACACGCTATAAAGGCAGGATAAAAGGCTGGGACGTGGTCAATGAGGCAATCCTCGACGACGGATCCTATCGTCCCAGTCCCTTCTACGATATCCTGGGCGAAGAATTCATTCCTCTCGCATTTCAGTATGCCCAAGAAGCAGACCCGGATGCAGAGCTCTATATCAACGATTTTTCGATGGCCAGCCCGGGTAAACGCGAACGATATGTGAAAATTGTAAACGATCTGCGCGAACGAGGTCTTCGCATCGACGGGATCGGCATGCAGGCCCACATAGGAATGGACTATCCCGACATCAACGAGTTCGAAAAATCAATTGAAGCGTTTGGAAACACCGGAGCACAGGTAATGATTACCGAATGGGATATTACAGTTCTTCCCACCGTTTTTACAGGGGCAAATGTCGATGAAATAATGCAGCTCGATGAAAAATACAATCCCTACCCTGACGGACTGCCCGAAGATGTTTCTCGTGCATGGAACGAGCGTGTCTCCCAATGGATAGACCTCTTCAAGCGTCACTCCGACGTAATATCCCGCGTTTCGATGTGGGGGACCTACGACGGTATGTCGTGGCGAAACGACTGGCCTATGATCGGTCGTACAGACTATCCTCTCGCTTTCGACAGAAACTACAATCTCAAACCCGCTTTTGCCAACGAACTTCTTTCCGAAAATAAAAAGTGAAGGAAGATAAATCAAAAATATATTATGAAACTGACTAATCCCCCAAAAAGATATCTCTTTCCCGATGACTATATGGCCGATCCCAGTGTGCATGTATTCAACGGGCGAATCTACATTTATCCCTCTCACGACCGGGAATGTGAAAACGTCGAAAATGACAACGGCGACCAATATGTGATGAAAGACATGCATGTGCTTTCTATCGACGGTGACCCCATGACAGGACATGTCACAGACCACGGCAAAGCTCTCGACATTGCCGACATACCATGGGCCGGACGACAACTCTGGGACTGCGACTGCGCAGAAAAAGACGGAAAATACTACCTTTACTTTCCTCTTAAGGATAAAAATGATATTTTCCGCATCGGTGTTGCTGTCGCCGACCGGCCTGAGGGTCCCTTCCGACCGATGTCCGACCCCATACGCGGGAGCTACTCGATGGACATCTGTGTTCTTCCGCACGACGGCGAATACTACCTCTACTTCGGCGGCTTGTGGGGCGGCCAGCTTCAGCGCTATGCCAACAACAAAGCTCTCGAAAGCGCTTATCTGCCCGAGGGCGACGAACCGGCACTGCCAAGCCGTTGTGTACGTCTGACTAAAGATATGATGCAGTTTGCAGAAGAACCCAAACCCATCGTAATAATTGACGAAGAGGGCAATCCTCTCAGAGCCGACGACCCTCACCGATTCTTCGAAGCATCGTGGGTTCACAAATACAATGGAAAATACTACTTCTCATACTCTACCGGCGACAGCCATCTGCTATGCTATGCAACAGGCGACAGCCCCTACGGACCGTTCACCTATCGCGGAGTGATTCTTACTCCGGTCACAGGCTGGACGACACACCACAGTATTGCCGAATACAACGGCAAGTGGTATCTTTTCCATCACGACAGTGTACCTTCAGGCGGAAAATCATGGCTCCGCAGCCTCAAAGTATGTGAAATCACCTACGACGAAGACGGCAATATTCTACCGATCGACGGAGAAGCCTTGCCCGATTAATATATTTGGATTTTGCTCCAAGTCCAGGGCGGAGTCGCCTCAGAGCCAAGTACTCTGCGGACTCCGCCCTTACTATGTGTAACCAATAATATAATTTCGGGAACGCGAATCGACAGAGCCGATATCATCAAGAACTGCAAATTGTCGGCCGACTATTCTATATTTACTTGAAGTAAATATAGATAAAATATGACCGTAATCCATATAAACATGGCGATACAGACATAAAAAATGCCGAAAAACATAATTATTTAACTTGTTTATCCATTATTTGGAAATCTTTTTGTATTTTTGCAAGTGAAAAGGAGCTATTATCCACTTTTCACCTAAAATTATTATCGGCTATGCCCCCTCTGGGTCGGATTGGACGGTCTTCACATGGTATGAAATTTTGCCTTGCAGAGTGAACCATAGCCCGTTTTGCTGAACCTGAATGCTTCCTTTTATGATTAAAGCAGCTCTTGAAAAAGTAATTAACGAGGACATGGCCGACATATGGTCGATTCTTACCTCCGACGAAAAGCGTCTGGTGGCAGAAAACCTCGTTATTCATAACTACAAAAAGAATCAGGTCATCTACGCCGAAGGTGATGACCCCGAATATCTTTGGTGCCTCTTTAAGGGAAAGGTCAAAAAGACAAAAGAAGGCGTCGGCGGCCGTGTTCAGATTCTTCGTCTTATCCGTCCAGTACAATATTTCGGATACAGAGCTTTTTTCGCTGAAGAAAAATATGTATCAAGCTCCACGGCTATCGAACCGTCGGTTTTGGGCGCGCTACCGATGACTCTGGTACGCGACATCATTCAGGAAAACAGACAGCTTGCATGGTTCTTCATTCGCGAACTCTCGCACAATCTCGGCGGTTCCGACACCAAAATAGTAAACCTCACACAGAAACATATCCGCGGACGACTTGCCGAAGCTATAATGGTACTTCTCGACAACTACGGCTACGAAGATGACGGCTCGACTCTGAAAATCTACATGGCCCGCGAGGATCTTGCAAACCTGTCGAACATGACAACCTCAAATGCCATCCGCACTCTTTCGACTTTCGTAAATGAGAAGATTCTCATCGTAGACGGTCGGCGCATAAAGATTATCAATGAGCCGATGCTGCGCAAAATCAGCAAGTTCGGCTAATCGATCCGTACTGATAAAATAAAAACCGCCATTTCGGGACAACCGGTATGGCGGTAACTTTTTCTTATAAAAATCAGTATCAGCGAATGGCTGCGAGAAATTCGGCACGCAACGACGGATCGTTCTCAAAAACTCCATTGTAATGCACTGTAGCAGTCGACGAATCCTGCTTCTCCACTCCTCGCATCTTCATGCACAGATGTTCGCCTTCGCACACTACTATAACCCCGGCAGCACCAAGGGTTTTCTTCACGGAGTCGCAAATCTCAGAAGTGAGACGTTCCTGCACCTGCAGTCGCCGGGCATAGACGTTGACAATACGTGCGAGTTTACTCAGACCCACGATTTTTCCGGCCGGGACATAGCCTATGCTGATTTTACCAAAAAACGGCAGAATATGATGTTCGCACATAGAATAGAATTCTATGTTCTTCACAATAATCACCTGCGAACCATCATGCTCGAAAAGGGCCTGCTCCATCACTGCCCTGGGATCGGAGCGGTAGCCCGATGTCAGAAACCACAACGCTTTTGCAGCCCTGACAGGAGTTTTCTGCAACCCTTCACGGCTGCAATCCTCTCCCAAAAGTCCTATTATACTTTCTATATGCTGTGCGATTTGCGATACTCGCTCTTCATCGGTGAGCCGTGTCATAGGCATCAATCGGTAATATTAATTCTGTCGCGCACTATACGCAGATATGTGTTCAAAGCCGGACAAGCCTCGCGAATGCTCTCCATTGCGGCTTCGGCCTCTCCTCGGGTGCGGAAATCACCCACTTTAACTCGCCAGTATGGTGAATTGAACGACACATATGTTCGGTACTGGGGAAACATAGCCTCCATCCGATGACCGTTAGCCTTGGCTTGTGCAGCTGCTGTGCGCGGATTGTTGTCGTCGAAAACCTGAATGCGGTAGCCAGAACGAACGTTGTTCTGACGACTGTCAGCCGCTATGTTTTCTTCGCTTTGATGAGCCTCTGGCTTTTTCTGAAGCAAAACTTCGAGACTCGCGGGCTGAATTACTCTTATGTTGCCCGAAGCATTGATTCGGTTAACGATCGAAACCGTGCTGTCGGACGAAAATACGACAGCGTCTTGTGCCGGTGCTTGTAGCACCGGCACAAGAGCTGCAGTCAGTATTATTGCTTTATACTTCAAAATCAGAAAGCTTTTACAATACCCATGAAGTCGGCGCACTTGAGAGCAGCACCGCCGATGAGACCACCGTCAACGTCGGGTTTGGCGAATAGTTCGGCTGCGTTGGAGGGTTTGCAGCTGCCGCCGTAGAGAATAGAAGTGTTTTCAGCTACTTCCTTACCGTACTTTTCAGCGATGACGGCGCGGATGTGAGCGTGCATGTCCTGAGCCTGATCGGCAGTAGCGGTCTTACCAGTGCCGATGGCCCATACGGGTTCGTAAGCAAGAATGATTTTACCGAAATCTTCGGCCGAAAGATTGAAAAGTCCGTCGACAATCTGAGCCTTTACAACTTCGTTGAAAGTACCGTCTTCACGTTCGGCAAGGACTTCACCTATGCAGAATATGGGGGTAAGGCAGTTCTCGAGGGCAAGAGCCACTTTTTCGCGAAGAGTTTCGGCGGTCTCGCCATAGTACTGGCGTCGTTCGCTGTGGCCGAGAATTACATACTTAGCACCTGTCGATGCTACCATCGGAGCCGAAACTTCGCCTGTGTATGCACCGCTCTTGTGATCAGCGCAGTTTTCAGCACCAAGGCCGAGAACGTTCTGATCGATTACAGCTGCAACGGAAGTAAGATGAGTGAACGGCGTGCAAATCACAACATCGCACTTTTTGTCGAGGCCTTTGAGAGCTTCGTTAACTTCCTTTGCAAGGGCTACGCCTTCCGGAACAGTGGTATTCATCTTCCAGTTACCGGCTACTATGTTCTTTCTCATTGTTATTTATGTATGTTATTTAATGGTTTTTGTTTTTCAATCTGCAAATATACTCATTTTTTACGGTTCGGCAATATCTTTGGCGACTGTCCGAGCAGATAGACACCAATAATCACTCCGAGATAGATGAGACATGCCCAACGATGAAGGGAACCGTCATCGACCGGCTGGATAGTTTCGAGAACGTTACCTTCGACCCCGCTTTCTGAGATCAGCGAAGTGCTCACTGCCGAAAGTGTACGTTTCCAGACAATTCTGCCCTCACGAGTAAACACAAGTCCGCTTGTGCCGCGAACGAGCATCTTTAGCGAAGTGTCTTCTGCCGTGTAGACCGGGAAACGAGGTCTCACAAGGGTTTTCCACTCCTGCAGGCTTTCGCCGTCTACCCCAATGACAGCAGCCATGGGCGAATCATGCCTTGAAGCATAGTCGGCCAGCTCATTGACAAAACGCGCGCGCGTCAGAAACTGGAGCGTCGGATCAGCCACCACCAGATAAAGGCAATCCTGATCGGTCTCGGCCAGTTCGGCCGAGACATCATCTCCATTCTCATCGTAGACACTTATTGACAGCTCTTCGCTGACATTACCTTTCTCAATGGCATCTACAAATGTCCATGAGCTGTCGGGCAACGCATCGAGACCGAATTCGCGGCTTTGTCCGTCTTTTTCATAAATGTAGGTCAACTCTTGTCCGGATCCGGAAGGGTTGAAAATGGTGGTCCCGAGTTTGAAAGGACGAAAATCGACCAAAGGCTGCACATTGTATCCTACAATGGCCAGATAGAGAGGAAAGGCGACAGAGGCAGCCATCGCTATCCACTGCACCGGCACAGCTATAAGCCCAGGCACGCTGCCATTGCGCCTCAGCAGATAGGCGACAGCATAGGATATCACTACATTTTTAAGAAAAGTTGTTGTATTCGACAGAACAATAAAGTCACCGAAACAACCGCAATCGTCGACGGGATCGGCCAAAGCTATGTAAGCTGTCAGAGGCAGCATACCCAGCATAAAAACAGCAGCAGTCCACACCGACCATCGTTTGAAAGCACCAAGGAGCACCATCATACCGGTGCAGAACTCCACACATGCCAGTGTTATGCACGTTGTAACCACCAATTCATGAGGAACCTCTATGTTCCATACGGCGAGGTACTCCCCTACCTTTATCACGAAGCCCCAGGGATCGATAGCCTTAGCCCAACCGGCGACTGCAAAGGTAAGTCCCACAACCAACCGGCACAGAACCACGGCAACTCGCCGCAATCGCATCTCAGTCGTTACACTAAGCTTCATCTGTGAGTTTTATGATACCGAACACGGCATAGTTGATCATATCGAAGTAATTGGCATCGATTCCCTCTGAGACCTTCACGGTGCCGTTGTGGTCTTCAATCTCCTTGGTCCGCTCAATTTTTGTAAGAATAAGGTCAACATACGACAGCACACGCATACCGCGCCATGCTTCATCGTAGTCGTGATTTTTCGCTATCATCAGGTTCATGGCTTCAGCGGCCACACCATCGTAGAGCGAAAGCGCTTTTTCGGCACTGATATCCTTGCAGTCGGCAAACCCGAGCCGCAGCTGAATGATACCTACAATGCCATAGTTTACAATTGCTACAAATTCGGGAAGTATACCCTCGCCCACAGCGGATACGCCTTTAATCTGGAGCGAACGGATTCGTTTGGCCTTGATAAAAAGCTGGTCGGTGATTGCTTCGGGTCGCATAATGCGCCATGATGGGCCATAGTCGCCGAGCTTGGCGTCAAACACCTGCCGGCATCGGTCGAGGGCCTTGCGGAACTGGCTGTTTGTTTCTTCCATAATACGATATTAACAAACAGGGCCGGCCATCCTGGCCGGCCCCATTATATCATACTAATTCTTTCGATTAATAAGTCATACGTTTTTTAACGTCGTTGAGCATCTTCTCGTCGCCGAGATTATAGTACACGTTTTCAAGATACTTCAGCACGTCGGAATTGTCAGGATCGAGGGTGTATGCGTTTTCAAGAACCTGAACGGCTTCCTTGAAAAGAGGCATGATTTTCTCTTCCTTATAAACTTCATATTCTTTCTGGCTTGTGGGGGCTGCATCGTTGAGCGCATAGGCTGTCTCGCAAAGCTGGCGGCCATAGTTGAACATGGCGCTTGCATTCTTGGAATCAAGTTCAACTGCTTTTTTGTAAGCAGCAAGAGCTTCGGGACGCTTGTCGATGTTTTCGTAGAGAACGCCCTGCACGTTATAGTACTGGGCATTGTTGGGTTCGGCGGCAATGGCCTTGTTGATGATTTCGAAAGCCTCGTCATAGTCCTTTTTCTGCAGATAGTAGTTCACAATCTGGCCAAGGTACATGGAGTCTTCATTGCCGTAGAGAGGAAGAGCTTCTTTTGCGAGTGCGAGAAGTGTGTCGGACTTTCCGGCGGCCTGAGCGTTTGCAATGGCATAGTCGAAGAGCTGCTTTTTATTGTAGCCCTTCGATTTAGCAAAAAGAAAAGCATTGAGAGCATCTTCATTGCGGTTGTTCTGCCAAGCGGCGAGAGCCTGGTTGAAAGCTATTTCACCGAGGATAGTATCGTTGGGCACATTGCTGAGCTTAGCGCGGAATGCAGGAATCTCGGGAATTTCATTGAATATAGCCCATGCGCGGTAAGCGCCGTCGTAATCCTTGTTGTTGTAGAGGTCGGCGCCTGCGCTTGAGTAGTCAGTAAAGTGTCCGGCAACAGTACCGACGATATCTTTTGAATATTTAGGCTTTACTTTACCCTTGGCATCAGGGAGGGAATCAAGAGGAAGAGCTTTAGTATAGAAGTCATAACCCTGAATGAGAAGATTGGCCATCTTTACGTCGTCACCTTCTTTAGTTTTGCCGAACTGCTTGAGACCAAGCAGTTTATCATATTCACCAAAAGCGGCTTTGCCGGGAATATAGTATGTCTGGGCTAAACCGGAAGTTTCGGGATTCGAGAAAGCCGGAGTGATGATTTCAACCACTTTAGCGGCTTCCGTACCGCCTTTCTGGGCTTTTTCGGCTTCTTTGACCACTGTCAGCTGGGCATTTGCGGAGGCAAACACAGCGAGTCCGAGGGCCAGAATGCTGATTTTTTTCATTGTCAGGTATAATTTAGTTGGTTAGTATTATTCTTCTGATTCAGCCTCGGCATCGCCTTCAGCGTCGGTATCATCATCTATCACTTCGTCGTCGGCCTCAGGGCTCTGAGCGAGATCGGGAAGTTCTTCGGCATCGGCAGCTATTGTTTCGACTTCTTCTTCCGGATCAGCGTCGACACAGCAAACGGAGGCAATTGTGTCGCCCCGTTTTTCGAGGTTGATGATTCGCACGCCCTGTGTGGCGCGGCCCATCACGCGAATATCTGCTACGTGAATCCGGATGGTGACACCGCTCTTATTGATAATCATAAGATCGTTGTCGTCGTTGACACTTTCGAATGCTACCAGTTCACCTGTCTTTTCGGTAATGTTCATCGTCTTGACGCCTTTGGCACCACGGCGTGTCATACGGTAGTTATCAACAATAGAACGTTTGCCAAAACCATTCTGTGACAGAGTAAGAACAGTATTTTCGGTTTCTTCATTCATTACAACAAGACCGACAACCGCATCTGTGCCGTCATCATCTATCTTCATGCCGCGCACACCCGTGGAAACACGGCCCATCGGACGGAGTTCGCTTTCGTGGAAGCGGATAGTTCGGCCGTGTCGGTTGGCCATAAGGATTTCGCTGTTACCGTCGGTGAGTTCTACGCCGATAAGTTTATCGCCTTCACGGATAAGCAGCGCCTTTTTACCTTTGGCAAGCACTCTGGCATATTCAGCAAGCGATGTCTTTTTGATTATGCCGTTCTGAGTGGCGAATACAAGATAATGCGAAGCAGTGTAATCGGGATCGTTGAGACGACGGCAAGCGATGTATGCGTTCACGCTGTCGCCAGGCTCGATGTTGAGAAGATTCTGCAGCGCACGGCCTTTAGTATTGCGCGCACCTTCGGGAAGTTCATAGACCCGCATCTTATACACCAGACCTTTGTCGGTGAAGAAGAGCATGGTGTCGTGCATCGAAGCCGTGTAGATGTGCTCGATAAAGTCGCTGTCGCGTGTGTCAGAACCTTTGACACCGACGCCTCCGCGGTTCTGCGCGCGGAAATCGGCCAGCGGAGTACGCTTTATATATCCCATATGCGATATGGTGATGATCATATCATCATCGGCATAGAAATCTTCTGCGTTGAAATTGCCGGCAGTATAATCGATGGCCGTGCGGCGGCCATCGCCGAATTTATCGCTGACTTCACGAAGCTCCGATTCGATGACATTGCGGAGCACGATGGGATCACTGAGAATTAGTTCGAGATCGGCAATGCGCTTGTGAATGTCATCGATATCGTTCTGTAGCTCCTCGATGGCGAGACCGGTGAGTGCCCGGAGACGCATTTCGACAATTGCCTGAGTCTGAGCGTCGCTCAGGCCGAAGCGAGCCGAAAGTGTACTGCGAGCCTCCTCAGCTGTTTTCGAAGCTTTGATGATTGCTATCACTTCGTCGATATTCTGCACAGCAATCATCAGGCCTTCAAGGATGTGGGCTCGTTCTCGGGCCTTTTTCAGCTCGAACTGAGTGCGACGGGTAACTACTTCGTGGCGATGATCGAGGAATGCCTGAAGTATTTCCTTGAGATTGAGTGTGCGGGGGCGGCCATTAACAAGGGCCACGTTATTAACGCTGAACGACGATTGCATAGCCGTGAGTTTGTAGAGCTTGTTGAGCACTACATTGGCGTTTGCATCGGACTTGAGAGTTATCACTATGCGCATACCGTCGCGGTCGCTCTCGTCGTTGACATTCGAAATTCCATCAATACGTTTCTCGACTACCAGATCTGCTATATACTGAATAAGTTCAGCTCTGTTTACACCATAGGGAATCTCTGTTACTACAATGAGCTCATGGTCAGCCTTTTTCTCGATTTCGGCTTTAGCACGGATTAGAATCCGGCCGCGTCCTGTTTCGTAGGCTTCACGGACGCCATCGTAACCATAGATGATACCTCCGGTCGGGAAATCGGGAGCGACGATGATTTTCGAAAGTTCGGCGATGTCGAGGTCCGGATTTTCGAGTAAGGCTATGCAGGCGTTAATCGAGTCAGTAAGATTGTGAGTCGGCATGTTAGTGGCCATACCTACTGCAATGCCGGAGGCTCCGTTTACCAGCAAGTTCGGGAAACGAGTCGGAAGGACTACCGGCTCCTTGCGGGAGTTATCGTAGTTAGGCTGAAAATCTACGGTATCTTCATCGATATCGCGAAGCATTTCCTCACCAAGCGGGTCAAGACGGACTTCGGTGTAACGCATTGCCGCGGGCGAGTCGCCGTCGATAGAACCGAAGTTGCCATGTCCGTCGACAAGTGTGTGACGCATAGACCACCATTGTGCCATACGGCAAACCGTGCCATAAATCGACGAGTCGCCATGAGGGTGATACTTACCCATGACCTCGCCCACACAATTTGCCGATTTCTTGTGGGGTTTGTTACTGTTATTGCCCATCTCGTTCATCCCGAAAAGCACACGACGGTGTACAGGCTTCATGCCGTCGCGTACATCGGGGAGGGCTCGCGACACAATCACCGACATCGAGTAGTCGATGTATGCCGTCTTCATTTCGCTTTCGATATTAATTTTAAAGATGCGATCTTCTTCCAACATGCGATAAAAAAATATAAGTTAAGCGTTTCCCAACGGGCGGAACGGAGTGTCGGCCACGCCGCCGTTGACGCCATATTATCACACAAAGGTACAAAGAATTTTTGAAACGGCAAAGGTTTTCGCACGTGCGCGTGCGAATGTAGAGTCAACAAGCAAGTGCAAAATTAGTGAATGAGTTTGAAGAATTCTACAA
>CABQCA010000043.1 GCA_902462525.1 uncultured Porphyromonadaceae bacterium
ACAGCAGCGTCACTTCGCCTTCGACTTTGAAGTCGAGGTCGTAGTACTCGCCGTTGTAGACCACGGTGAGCTTAACGCCCAGATCGGCTCCATGGACATCGGTGTTCTCCATGTTGACGAAGAACTGCTTGTCGAGATGGTACTCGAAAGTGTGTGTCCCTGTGCCGAGGCTTTTAAGAGGCAATTTGAAGTCCGAGAATTTTCCCATTTGCTTAAGAGCTGAAAAAACTGTGCAAAGTTAAGCCTTTTTCTTGCAATATGCAAAGAACGAGGCTTTTTTTTGCCTTTTAAAGCAATGAAATGCCCCGAGAACGTGTGTCGCCGGGGCATTCCGTGTATTTTTTGCTGAGTATCAGTCGGCTTTCTCGAGGTCAACGTATGCGCGCCAGATCGAGCCGAGCACCATCTTGATACAGTTCTCGATGATGTATTCCTTCGACACTTCTTCATCGAGCAGGAAAGAGCACTCCATGCGAACGTTGCCGTCGCGTACTACGGCCGTAGGAAGGTTCTTGCGGCAGTTGTGGCGGTTGGCCAGATGATAGGGATCCTGACGGGGCTCGTAGTCGGGAGCGCCGGCGGCGTACGACAGACGGTTGTTGTTGACCATCACGAAGATTACTACGTCGTGACCGAAGTCTTCGTCGGCGGACTGTACTACAACCATGTCGCCGTCGTCGTCGAGGCGGGTAGAGATGCGGAGTTCATCGAAGTATCCGCGGATAAGGTTCTTGTCGATTCCTTTCATATTATAGAATTTATTTGTTTCGGTTCGTTACCCCAAAGGTATCATAAAAAGTGTGGTCCGCCAAAGTTGTCTGCTTGTTTTAACATACTTTAACCATGACCTATCTGTTGTAGAAAAGCAGGATTCGGGCCCGGAGGATGGCTTCGTATTTTGCCTGCACCGATTCGGCAAGGGAGTTGGTATATTCCGAGCGGGTGCGTTCGTACTCTGTGGGGGTGGCGCGGCCGTTGTCGAATTTCACTTTCATGGCATCGAAAGCGGCACGGCTGCTTTCGACGGCAACGGTGGCGGCATCGCGTTTGGCGTGGGCGGCCTTGGCCTGTGTATATGCCTGGACTATCGCTTTGTAGATGCGCTGACGGCTGTCGTCGAGCTGCAGACGGGCATTGTGAACCTGAACGTTCGCGCGGCGAACGCTGTTGCGCGTTCCGAAGGCGTCGAAGATGGGCAGTGATATTGAGAATCCGAGCTGTTTGGCAAAGTTGTGGCGCATCTGCTGGCTGAAATTCTCGTTGGTGAAACCCGAGGTTTTGTAGTAGTTTGTGCCAAGCCCGGCCGAGAACGATATCGTGGGGATATATCCTGTTTTGGCGAGTGCCACGTTTTTTTCGGCGGCTTCGGCTTCGAAGCGTCCGGCGCGCAGTGTGTGGTTGCGTTCGCAGGCGTTGGCCCACACTTCTTCCGGTGAGAGAAGGGGCATCTCGCTGTCGCCCAACGGCTCGATGGCGAAGCCTTCGGCCGATGGCAGATTCAGCAGCTGGGCAAGGTCGAGGAGGGCTATCACGCTGTCGTTGGTACAGTTCACGAGGTTGAGTTCGTCCTGGCTCACCTGCGAACGGGCCTCGTAGATGTCGAGTTCGGGTATTTTGCCGGCTTCAAGAAGCGCCTGCCGCCTGGCGAGTTCGGCGGTGGATATATTAAGGCGTTCGCGGGCTACCTGCAGCAGTTCGCCTGCATATAGGGCCTGAAGGTACTGGGTGATCACATTGAGGGTCACATCGTCTTTGGCAGCCTCGGTCTGCTCCAGAAGAGCCCGAAGCGATGCTTTTTCGTATTTCAGACGGCGTATGCCGGCAAGACCCTGAAAAATGGGCAGATTGAGGTTGGCGCCTACCGAGAACGACGACGTATTGCGGTTGGCATAGGTGTTTTCGGCTGTCAGACCTCGGCCGAAACTGAAACTCTGGCTGCCGTAGGCGCTGACAGTGGGCAGAAAGCGGTCTTTTGCCTCGGTAACACTCAGGCGTCCGTTTTCCTCCTGGAGCAGCCGTGTCTGTACATTGATGTTGTGGGCAATGGCATAGTTCACGCAGCTGTCGAGACTCCATGTTTCGGCGGAAGCCGCCGAAGCCACAGAGATGCATGCAGCCAGCAATATATTTTTTAGCGCAGTCATTTTGATTTTGAATTGCAGATTATACTCCGGGGTATATAGGGCAAAGCCCCTTTCACTCTTCACTTTTCACTGTTTTTTTTCGCCGCGGAGCACGGCAGTGGAGTCGATACCCTCCTTCACTTCCAGTCGCAGGCCGTCGGTCATGCCGCCGGTGATGGCACGGCGCTCGAAATGCTGCTCGGGCACGCTGTCGGTGAGTACGTAGACGAAAGTGCTGTCGCCGGCGAACTCTACCACGCCTTCGGGAACGGTGAGCACATTTTCGGCCCGGGCAAGCACTACCGAAGCGTTGGCGCTGTAGCCGGCGCGGACTGCCTCGGAATTGTCGAGACTCAGAGCAGCCTTGATGTCGAAGGTGTTGGCGCCGCTGGTGTCGGTGCCCTTGGGTGCGATATATTCGATGATACCCGTCGGGTGTATGTCGGGCAGAGCGCCTATGGTTATTTCCACGGGCATGCCGAGGCTTAGGAGACCCACCTCGGTTTCATCGACCTTGCCTTTGAAAATAAGGTTGTTCATGTCGGCGACAGTGGCTATGGTGGTGCCGTCGTTGAAGGTGTTTGCCTGAATTACCGAAGAGCCCACTTTAACAGGCACGTCGAGCACAAGGCCGTCGATTGTGGAGCGTACGAGGGTGTTGCTCTCCTGGGCATTGTACTGGCTCACGCCCTCGCGCACGATGCGGTAGGAGTCTTCGGCCGACTCAAGTTCCTCCTGGGCCCGTCGGTAGGTTTTCTCGGAAGTTTCATAATCCTCGCGCGAAATCACCTTTTTCGCATACAGATCGGCGTCGCGGTCGAATTTTATCTTGGCGTCGCGAAGTTCTATCTCGGCGAGGTTCACGCGGTTCTGTGCCGACGACAGCGACGAAGCTTCGGGAATGACCTTGATGCGGGCTATGATGTCGCCGGCCTTCACTCGGTCGCCGGCCTCGACCTCGATTTTTTCGATGATTCCTGAAATCTGGGGCTTGATGTCGATTTCGTCGCGGGGCTCGACCTTTCCGGTGAGAACGGTCGAGCGCTCGATGGTAGCGGTCGACGGGGTTACGGTCTGATATACGTCTTTCTTCTCCTGCGAGTTGAGGAAGAGATAGACAAAAGTGCTCACAAACAGCAGTCCGATGACAGTCCAGAGCAGAATGCGAAAGATTTTTTTCATTATTGTTGATGTGTTTTTGATTATTCGGTTTGAAAGGTCAGGATCTATCGGGAAAAGGTCATTTGTCGCGCAGCGCTTCGATCGGCTTTATGCGCATGGCTTTGATTGCCGGAAGTGTGCCCGCGGCCGAGCCGAGTACGAAGAAGGCGCCCACAATTATCATGGCGGTGGTAAACGATATCTGGAAACCGGCGTAGCCGTTGAGATCTTTGTATGTGGCTTTGTCGGCAAGACCGAGTATCAGCGCTGCGAAGCATACGCCGGCTATGCCTGAGACGAGTGTAAGCAGCACGCTCTCCGAAAGCACCTGCACCGTGATGTCGGCCGGCTTGGCGCCTATGGCGCGGCGTACGCCGAACTCATGCGTACGCTCCTTCACGATTATCCACATGATGTTGCCTACGCCTATTACACCGGCCATGAGCGAGCCTGCGCCCACGAAAAGCGCCAGCAGACTGATGCCGAGGAAAAGGCCGTTGATAATCTCGAACATCTCCGACACGTCCATGAAGTATATGGCCCGCTCGTCGTCGGGGTGAATGGAGTGGGCGGCGCTCAGCACGCGGCGTATGTAGGGCTCGTTGTCCGATGGCTTGTGGCCGGCAGTCGAGGTGTACATGAAGGCGTCGACGGTGTTTCCGCGGTTGAAAGCCCGGCGCATGGTGCTTGCCGGTATGACTAAACTGTCGTCGACACGGCCCATCACACTTGCCTCGCCGCGCTGGCCGGCCACGCCGACGACAGTGAAGTAGACATTCCCCAGATTTACCGATTTGCCCAGCGGCGACTCGGAGCCGAAGAGCTCGGTGGCCATGTTGCGGCCGATCACGGCCACTTTGGCGTAGGTGCGTACATCGGCCTCATTGATGAATCGCCCGTCGTAGATCATAGGCTCCATAAGCTCGGTGTAGCTGTCCTCTACGCCCATTACGGCGCCGCTTTTGCTCTTGTCGGCGTACGATGCGTTCACCCATGAGCGGTACATCATGCTCGAGTTGTCGATGTAGGGCGCCACACGGCGGATATTATCAACGTCCTGTACGGTCATCGACCATGCCGATCCTTTGTTGAAGCCTTTGTACGATATGCTGCGTGTACCGGCGAAGGTGGCGCCCATGTTAGTGGCGAAGCCGTCGAAGTTACGGCTCATGACGCCTTTGAATCCCTGCGAGCCACCCCACAGCATGGCCAGCATGGCGGTGCCCCAGAAGATACCGAAAGCGGTGAGAAAGGTGCGGGTCTTGTTGCGCGAGAGTGTGGCTACGATTTCGCGCCAGTTCTCGATGTCGAATATAGATGTCGATTTCATAGCCTTATTCGTCGCGGAGCGCTTCTACGGGTTTTACTTTTATTGCTTTCAGCGCCGGAAAAAGGCCGGCCAGAGCACCGGCGATAATCAGGGCGACGGTCACTTCCACCGCTATCGAGATGTCGACGGTGGCGTTCTTGAAACCTTCCACATCGCCCAGCACAGCGTTGAGGGCCTGAAGTGCGAGCGTTCCCAGCACTATGCCTATATATCCGAAGAGGGCCGTCATGGCCACGCTCTCGGCCAGAATCTGCGACAGAACCGATCTCGGCTTGGCACCTATGGCACGGCGGATGCCTATCTCATGGGTGCGCTCGCGCACCGACACGAACATGATGTTGCTCACGCCCACGATGCCCGTGAGAAGAGTGAAAAGGCCTATCACCCATACCGCAAGATTGAGGTAGCCCATGCCGGCCTGCCCGCTGAGGTAGCTGTTGAAACTGTTCCATGTCCAGACGGCATTGCGGTCGGCGGGGTCGAAGTGATGCTGCCGGCCGAGTGTGGCGCGCAGGGCCGCTTCGGCAGCGTCGCCGTCGGCCTCGGTGGCGAGGCCCTCGACGTCGACCTTCAGCGAATAGGCTTCGTCGGTGTTGCCGGTCACGGCCTTATAGGCAGTGTAGGGCACCATGGTCTGCGAACGCCAGCGGTGGTCATAGACTCCTACTACGGTCCAGGCCAGGCCCATGCACTGCACTGTGCGTCCTACGGCCGCCGAGTCGCTGTCGAAAAGCAGACGTGCGTTTTTAGCCGACATCACCATAGTGCGCCGGGCTTCATTGATGTCGGCGTCGTTGATGAAACGGCCGTGCTGCACAGTGATGTTGTTTGTCTCGGCTGCTTTGGGATATACGGCTTCAAAACCGCCGCTCACCACGTCCTTGGCGGTTGATATTTTGGCTGAATCGACGCTGGCGAACGCAATGGCGTCGGTGACGAAACTGCGGTTATCGTGCTTTATCGCATCGATGTCGGAACTTTTCAGGCCGATGTAGCGGCCGTCTTTGTAGCCTTTGTATGGCAGCGAGGTAACGCCGCTCCATATCTGCATGGAGTTGCTTTCGCTTTCGCTCCAGTTGTCCTCGAAGGAATTGCGCACGCCGCGGCTGGCTCCGAGCAGCACTATAAGCATGAATATGCCCCAGGAGACCGAAATGCCGGTGAGGATAGTGCGCAGCCGGTTGTTGCGAAGAGTCTGCGCTATTTCACGGAAAAGATCGAACATGGCTCTACTCCTTCACGATTTCACCGTCGACAATTCGGATTATGCGGTTCGTCGCCGCGCCTACCCCGGGGTCGTGAGTCACGATGACTACGGTCATGCCCTCGGCGTTGAGCTGGCGGAAAACCTCCATCACTTCTTTTGAAGTGTGGCTGTCGAGGGCGCCCGTAGGCTCGTCGGCCAGGATTATCGACGGCTTGGTGACGAGGGCGCGGGCTATGGCCACACGCTGCTTTTGGCCGCCCGACAGTTCGCCCGGAAGGTGGGTGGCGCGGTCGGCGAGGCCCATACGCTCGAGTTGTTCCATGGCAAGGGAGTTGCGTTTGCGGCGTCCTATACCCTGATAGAAGAGCGGGAGCGCCACATTTTCAAGCGCATTCTTGTAGTTGATGAGGTTGAACGACTGGAAAACGAACCCTATTTTGCGGTTGCGGATTTCGGCGGCGCGGTTTTCGCTCAGATTCCGTATTTCGAGGCCGTCGAGGACATAGTCGCCGCTGTCGTAGCTGTCGAGAATTCCGAGGATATTCAGCAGCGTCGATTTGCCGCTGCCCGAGGCTCCCATGATCGACACCAGTTCGCCCCGTTCAATCTCGAGGTTGATATCCTTGAGTACATGCAGCGGAACTACGCCGGGGTAAGTTTTGTTGACGTCGTGAAGTGAGATTATCATTTTTATAGACGCAGAAAAATGTGATGTATGTGATATACATGTATGACGCTGCCGGAGCGATAATATTACACACCGGCATTATTTTTTTTAATAAATTCAGAAAAAGCGTGGAGCGGGCAGATAAATGCCGAAAGAAATGCCTGCCGAGAAGCGCCCGGGCGACGAGGCGTAGTTGCAGTAGGCGCATATGTCGCCGAAAGGCAGCGAGCACACTGCGTCGGCCTCCCCGAAGAAAAGTGCCTTGCCGAAGTAGCGGCCGTAGCGGTCGCCGCCGTTACCGTCGGGTAGTATGGCGCGCACCGGCACGAACACGCTTGCTGTGAAGCGTGCGCTCAGGCGGCTGTTGAATTTATAGACCGGCACAAAGCTCGCTGCCGCGAAACTGTTGGCGCGGAACGCTGCGTTGAAAGTGTTGTCCGATGCCGGCGTGGGTGTGTAGGCCGGAGCCGAGGCTATGGAGGCGTCGTAGGCGCCCAGCAGACGCCTGTTGCTAAGCAGCAGCCGGCTCTCGATGCCCAGTGTCCAGTGACGGTGAATGTCGAAGTAGTTTTTCTGCGAAGCGTCGAGCTGTAGCCACGATGTGTGCCGGCGGCCCTTCCAGCCGGGCTGCCGCACTTCGGCTTTGCCTGTTACGGCGGCGCCCTTCACTGTCAGCGCCCCTCCGGAAGTAGGATAGTTGACGGCGTTGAGGGTCGATTCCTCGTAGCCGGCATAGAGCTGTCCGAGAATATGGTGGGCGTGGTAGCGGGTACGGTCGGCGCTGCGCAGCAATGCCGACGAGTAGTAGGCGTAGTTGAGACGCCCAATGCCGATGCCGGTCTCGAAGCAGCCCCGGCGTCCGGCCGCGATTTCCCATGCCGCTTTGCCGTAGTAGCTGTGGGTGGTGACAAAGGCCGGCTCGTTGTCGCGGAAGAAAAGCTTTTCGCTTTCGGAGTAGCGCCGGCGGTCGACGACTGCGCGGAAGGTGAAGGCCGACGGCGTGCCCGAGGCCAGCGTGAGGCGCCCCGACAGCATGCCGCCCATGTAGCTCTGGCCTATCCATGCCTCGGCCGAAGTGCTGACTGAACTGAAGCTCAGCGATGAATAGCTTCCGCGAAGGTAGAGGTAGCTGTTCGATGTTGAAGTGATATATGCTCCGGCACCTACCGAGAAACGGCTCTTGGCCCGTGCGAAGACATCGAGAGCGAAGAGTCCCGAGGGTTGCTGTCGGGCGTCCACACGCAGCACTTCCATGCGGCCGGTGGAAAGGGCGCGGTAGAACGACAGGCGCGCATGGCCGATGCCTATGGTGTCGCAGCCCTTGGCGGGGCTGAAGAGATAGTGTATGAATTCGTTCTGCCGGCGCCTGCCGCCGGTCACGGTTACGGTGTCGAAGCGCAGTTCGGGCACCGTGCGTTTGAATTCTTCACGACGCCGGGCCACTTCGGCATTGTCGCGCCGGACGCTGACGCGGCTCTTGATGGAGTCGGCCATCTCGAGGCCGCGGCGGTAGCCGGCCGCGTAGATTTCGTCGGCTTTGCCCCAGTCGAGAAGACCGAAGCGGCTGACATCGATGCGCACTTTTATGCCTTTGTCGGCAGGTACCTCGTAGTTCTGTTTCCGGCTCATTATCAGGTCGAGCTGTTCGTAGTAACTGTTGGCCGGACCATTGTCGGGCGCCGATACATCGGAGCCTATTATAAACGAAGGATTAAAATCATCAATCATCACGTCGACGGGAAAGTTGTCGTACACTCCGCCGTCGTAGAGTGTCACCGAGTCGATTTGTATGGCCTGAAATATAAGAGGAAAGCTCATTGAGGCGCGTACCGACTCCTCGAGGCGTCCGCTGCCCATCACCCACTTTCGCTTTGCCGTTACATCGGAGGCCACACATCGGAAGGGCACGAAAAGGCGGTTGTAGTCGCCCCCGCACCGTGCAGTGTAGGCGGCGAAAATCTGCATGAAGCCGAAGTTCATCGGCATAGGCGAAATCAGCGACTGCGGGTTGAATAAATTGCGGTCGGTGCTGTCGCGGCGTCCCGGCGACATGCTGAACATCTGAGGCGACGGTTTTTCGCGCGCGAAGTAGTAGGTGAGCTGCGGGTCGGCGGTGCCGTTGGCCATGTAGTTGAAATAGCGGCTGTTGAGAAGCTCCATCATTTCGTCGGTGGTGTAGCCGCAGGCGTAGAGGGCGCCCACGATGGCACCCATCGATGTGCCTGTGATGCAGTCGATGGGAATGTCGTTTTCTTCGAGAGCTTTGATAAGACCGATGTGCGCTATGCCTTTGGCGCCCCCGCCGCTGAGCACGAGTCCGATTTCCGGCTGCACGCCCTGTGCCGTTGCCGGCACAGGGAGCATAGTCAGAACGACAGATAGAAAGAGGATAAAGCACCGGACAGTCCTCATGACTCACATAAACAGATGAAACAGTTGAAACGTAGCAGTTTTTCAAATACAACGCCTCTGCACCCGCCTTTGTTCGGCCGGTCATGGAAAAGCCCCGGCAGCGCCTTTAGGTCGGGCTGTCGGGGCCGGTGATGTTTTTCTCCTGTCAGGCTTCGGCGCCGGATATGAAGCTGTCCTTGAAGCCGAGGAAGTAGAGCACGCCGTCGAGGCCTATTGTCGAAATCGACTGGCGCGCTGTCTGCTTCACCTTCGGCTTGGCGTGGAAGGCGATTCCGAGGCCGGCGGTCGACAGCATGGGCAGGTCGTTCGCACCGTCGCCCACGGCGATGGTCTGTGCGATGTTGATGTTCTCCACCTGAGCTATGATGCGCAGCAGCTCGGCTTTGCGCTTGCCGTCGACGATGTCGCCCACGTAGCGACCCGTGAGCTTGCCGTCGGCAATCTCAAGCTCGTTGGCGTACACATAGTCGAAGCCGAATTTCTGACGCAGATAGTTGCCGAAGTAAGTGAAACCGCCCGAGAGAATGGCTGTCTTATAGCCTGTACGCTTGAGCACCTGCATCATGCGCTCTACGCCTTCGGTGATGGGGAGGCTTTCGGCGATTTCACGCATCACGCTTTCATCGAGGCCCTTGAGCAGGGCCACACGGCGTGTGAAACTTTCGCAGAAATCGATTTCGCCGCGCATGGCGCTCTCGGTGATGGCCCGCACCTGTTCGCCGACGCCGGCGCGGTCGGCGAGCTCGTCGATGACTTCGGTCTCGATGAGGGTAGAGTCCATATCGAAGCATATCAGGCGCCGGCAGCGGCGGAACACATTGTCCTCCTGCAGCGAAATGTCGAACTCCTCGCTCTGTGAAATTTCGAGAAAGCGGCTGCGCATCGACAGCACATCGCGCGGATTGCCGCGTACCGAAAATTCGACGCACGACTTCGACCGGGGCTCCTCGTTCTCACGCAGAGGTGCGCGGCCCGTGAGGCGTTGTATGCCGTCGATGTTCAGTTCCTGGCGTGCTATTTCCTCGGTCACAAGGGCTATGTGCCGTGCCGTGAGCCGTCGGCCGAGTATGGTGATGATCCAGCGGTTCTTGCCCTGCATCGACACCCATTCTTCGTAGTCGGAGATTGAGATCGGGGTAAAGCGGATTTTCACGCTCAGCTCGTAGGCTTTGAAGAGAAGGTCCTTCATTATGTCGCCCGAACGGTCGGAGGTGGTGCGGAAAAGGATGCCCAGCGACAGCGAGTGGTGAATGTCGGCCTGACCTATGTCGAGGATATTGGCCTGGTGGCGGGCAAGAATGTCGGTGAGAGCCGAGGTGACGCCGGGCCGGTCGTAGCCCGATATATTGATAAGGATTAGCTCTATATTTTCCATTGCAGTCGAAATTTCCTGCAAAGGTATGAATTTTTTTGCCTCAACTGAACGGCTATGGTTATTTTACGGTGAGGGTGAAGCCGCCGTTGGGGGCGATTTCTACAGGGAGAGTGTTGTTTTTCAGTTTTATTTCCGATTTTTGGAATTTAAGACCGGGGGCATCGATGCAGAGGTCGGCGGCGGTGTCGCGCAGACCAAGCGAGGCGAGGTCGAGCTTGAGTTTAAGCGGTTTGTCCTCGGCGTTGACACCGGCTATATACCAAGTGCCTTTGTGCTTGCGGGCGAGCACAACGTATCGGCCGGGATAGCCGTCGATGAAGCGGGTTTCGTCCCAAGTGGTGGGCACGGCTTTCATGAAGTCTATGGCTTCGGCAGGTGCGTCGGTGAGGTTGCCGGGTGCGAGACCGAAGTTCTGCACGGGATTCTGGAAAAGAATGGAAGTAGCCAGCTGGAAGGCGTCGCCGGTGCGGCGGAGGTTGCCTTTGCCGTTCTCCCGGCTGAAGTTCTTGTTGAGAATTGTGCCGCCGTACTCCATGATGGCCACGGCATTGCGGATAAATGGATGCAGCGTGGCGTGTAAGGCTTCCATGTCGCAGAATTTCTGATCGAACACAAGGTTCTCGGAGGCCAGAACAGCTTCGGAGCCTACGAAGTTGGGGTACATTCGTTCCCAGCCTCGGGGCAGAGTGCAGCCGTGGAACACTACGTCGATGCCGTAGTCGGCGGCGTCGCTGAGAATGTCCTCATAGAGGCGCATGGTTTCCTGCTTGTCGCCGCCGAAGAAGTCGACTTTGATGGAGCGCACGCCGTTGTCGCGAAGCCATTTCATTTCTTTCTTGCGCACGATTGGACGGTCCATGAGGTTAGTGGGGCCCTGCTCGATGTCGTTCCAGTGGCCGCTCGAGGAGTACCACAGAATGGGGTTCACGCCCCGGGTGTGGGCGTAGTCGATGAGTTCTTCCATGCCCTTGCGGCCGATGTTATTGTCCCACCAGTTGTCGATGAGCACATTTTCGTAGCCCATGTCGGCAGCGAAGTCGATGAATGTGCGCTGGTCCTTGTCGTTGATGGAGTTGTCCTGCCACAGCAGCCAGCTCCATGTACCGCGGCCGGGCACAGCCGGGCGGTCGATTTCGTAGCGTGGCTCGACAACGTTCCATGTGGCGGTAGTCTCGACGATGGGCGCGAGTGTGGCGCCTACTGTAATGGTACGCCAGGGCGTTTTGCCGGGGAGTGCGATTGCCGCCGATGCGTTGCCGTTGCCGTTGTTTTCGCCGGGCATGGGGTAGGCGATGGTGTAAAGGCCGTCGTTGTAGTCGCTCAGGTGCGATGCGCAGTAGTAGCCGTCGACACCTGTTTCGCTCAGAAGAGCCCAGCCGTTGTCGCCGATGCGGAAGAGAGCGGGGAATGTGTAGCCGTGACCGTAGGTCGAAGCCGAGTCGAGGGGTGCGTCGACGGCGTAGTACTCCTCATAGCTGGGTTTGGTGCGCTTCCAGCCTATCATGGGGTCGCTCTGCGAGGTTACGAAAGCTGTCGAGGCGGCAGGAAAGCGGTAGCCGGTTGCTTCGCTTTCGATGATGAGTGAGCGTGTTTCGCCCTGCACGGGAATGATGTAGCGGAAGGCTACGTCGTTGTCGGCCACTTCCCACTCCATGCTGAATTTATGTTTGTCCGGACCTTCGAATTTGGCTTTCAGACGGGTGGCGCGGTAGTCGACATGCGCTTTTTTGATTTTGTCCTGGGCGAAGTTGCGGCGCACGCTGTCGACTTCGGCCGACACCATACGGAAGCCTTTGGAGAAGTCGCCGATGTTGGTGTCGAAGCCGAGGGGCGAGTTTTCGATGATAGTTTTGCCGTCGTAGCTCAGGGAGTAGGCCGGAGCTCCGGCGTCGCTGCCGACGGTCAGTTTCAGGCGTCCGTCGGGGCTGTCGACGGTGATTGCGGTTGCCGGAAGTGCAAAAGCAAGAAGCCCGGCGAAATAAGTGAATCGGTTCATTGGGTTGTATTTAGTAAGTGGTTATTGTTCTGTTAGTTTGTTCCAGAGGTTGTAGCGGTCAAAGACGGCGCGCAGCTGGCTGTCGTTTGCGTTGCCGAGGTCGCCGGCATTGATGCGGAAGAGGCATTCGTCCTGAATATCGATATTGGCAAGGTAGTCGGCTCCGGTGCGTTCGTGAGTAAAGCATTTCACCGCTTTCGTGCCGTTTCGGAGAGCCATGGCATTGAGCCATATATCATCGGCAGTAGGGCAAATAACGTTAAAAACTTCTTCGTTGAGCACTTCGTTGTCAAAACAATGCGCCGGATAGAGCACACCGCCGACACCGGTGAAAAAATTGAGCGGCGAGTAGCTTTCGGGGCTGTACTCCATGGGCCATTTGCGGTAGGGCAGGGGGCGTCCGTCCCGGCCGAGAAGCATCCGGTCGAAGCGGGAAGCGGCAATCCTGCCCGGATTTTGCTCTGCGGCTGTTACGAGATTTTCGATGAGGTCGTAGTAATATATTATATCGTCGTCGATGGTTATGATGTCGGCGTCGGGGAATTTATGAAGCGCCGGTATGATTTTTTTGTAGGATCGGAGGTCCTTGCAGTAGATTATTTCGAGTCCGCGGGCCTGCTGTCTCCGAAGTGTGACGGGCAGCGGGGTGTCACGCAATTCCTCGGCCAGCCAGAGCACTATTCTGTTCGGTCTGACCGAACCCTGCATAATGCTCTCGATGGTCGCTGCCACCTCATAGTAGCGGCGCCCGTAAGTGGTGAGCGATACGATGACTTCGCGGGCGGCGATTTTTTCGTCGGTAACGCCTGGTTCGGCACTGTGAAGTGCCTTGTCGATCATGCAGTCGCGCCGCTGAGGAAACAATATGTACCACCGCGCATAGCGTTTGACCACATCGTGAAGCTTATTTCGTAGCAATGCTCTCATTTCAACTTGTATATCGTGCGTGCCACCCACCAGACGGGGGGTATTTTCATTAACATAAGGGCTGCCCGGGCACGCCGCGGCAATTCAGGCTTTGTGCAGTCGACGGCGGCGTCTACTTCAGCCCGGGCATGGCGGTTGCCCGAGGCAAAGGCCTGAGCTATGGCGAACAGCATCTGCCGGGAGAAATAGCCGGCAAGCAAACTTTTGTCGAAACACAGCTCGTCGGCGAGGCGGCACGTCAGCCGTGCGATGCGGGCCGCGAAAACAGCGCTTTTGGCAGGATCTTCTTCCGACGACACACTGGCGTGGCCTGTGCGGTAGCCGAGCACTACCGACGGTTCGGAGGCTATGCGGCCGTTGGCTGCCATGAGGACTTCGAGCTGATAGTCCTCGCACGGCAGCTCGCGGCCGAAGAAAAAGTCGGAGTATTTCTGACTCAGGGCGATGGCCGTGTCGCGGCGGTACATCGAGGCGCACAGATGAATGAAGTATTTGTCGTTGCTGTGCTGAAACAGCGGCATGAGCAGCGCTGCGCCGTCGCTGACAGACGATTCTGCCGGCACGGCATGGCGGTCCGGCTCTTTCAGAGAGCCGTCGGGAAGCAGGAACCGCCAGGCGCTGTGTACCAGCACCACCGAGGGGTCGGCGTCGAGAATGGCGGCCTGACGGGCGAGCTTGCCGGTGTCGAGCCATACATCGTCGCCGGCAAGGTCGGCTATGTAGCGTCCGCGGCACTCATAGAGTGTGCAGAAGTAGTTGTCGGCCACGCCTTTGTTCTCGTTGTTGAGAATAGCACGCACGCGGTGCGGATAGCGCCCGGCATAGTCGCGGCATATGTCGGGAGTGCGGTCGGCCGAGGCATCGTCGGCGACAACGATTTCGAAGTCGAAGTCGGTCTGCTGGGCCAGTATGGAGTCGAGAGCGGCACCGATGGTGTCCTCCTGATTGTACGTGCACACTATGACAGAAACTTTCGGCTCCATATCTTATTGCAAATATACGCTTTTTGCGCCAAAATCACAAATTGACCGAAGTCAGAGGAGGAAGGCTACTTCCTTGAAGGCGAAGCGGCGGTCGGGGCTGAGGGTGAGGATTCCGTCGGGATCTACAGCTATGATTTCGGCCTCGAAGCGCGTGCCGTCGGGTGTGGCGAAAGTCCATATGCCGGAGCGGCGCCAGAGGCGGCTCATGTAGCGGACATTGAGGGCGGCGGGGTCGGGTGCTGTTTCGTAGGCGCTGAGAGCGTCGGCTATGGCCTCTGCGAAGCGCTGCAGCAGCGGTTCCAGGTTGTAGCTCAGTCCGGTGAACTGCCGCAGCGAGCATGGATTCGGGGCATCGCTTACGAAGCGAGTCTGGTTGATGTTGATGCCTATGCCGGCGATGGAGCGGTCGATGCGGCATCCCGAAAGGGTGTTTTCGATGAGAATCCCGCAGATTTTGCTGTCGCCTACATAGATGTCATTGGGCCATTTTATGGCCGTGCGCTGTGCCACGCCGGCTTCGGCGAGGAGTGCGTCGAGGGTGTCGGCGATGGCGAGCGACACTATCATCGACAGTTCGAACTGCCGGACAGCCCCGATGGCCGCGGGGCGCAGCATCTGCGAGAATGTGAGGTTCGCACCCGGCTCGGCTTCCCAGCTGTTGCCTCGCTGGCCTCGGCCGGCGGTCTGTGTGCGGGCTGCTACAACGAGGCCTGCCGGCGCATCGGGCCGTGCGGCGAGTTCGCTGCTGGTCGAGGC
>CABQCA010000044.1 GCA_902462525.1 uncultured Porphyromonadaceae bacterium
GCCGCCAACCCAATAAGAAACACCGATCCAACGGGTATGGATACGTACGAAATGGGAACATGTGGAAACATTGTAAGCAGAATACCAAATATTGAATATGACAGTATAATCTTGATTATGCTCAATGAGGACAAGGAGTCGAAAAGATTCCCTTATGGAACTATTGTAAATCAATGGTCAGACAAAATAGAAGAGGGTGAAACAGCCAATTACTTTGAAATAAACGGTGATGAAAATTCAACTGAAATATTTGAATTTCTTGCTGACAACTCGGAGGTTGAATATTGCCAGCTAAAATGTTCCACAAATGAATCAGAGGAAGTGAATTATATCGGGACCTCTCAGAAAAATGACACCGAGCGGTCTGGAGGTCTTTTAATCAAGAATAAGTTAATAAAAGAAGGTAGCATTCTTCGTGAATATATTCATTCTCATCCTTCAGGTCTACTATGGCCTTCTGAACAGGATACAGGATTTAGTAAATCGGTAAACAATATGTTTAAAAATAACAATATTATACATAAAGTGTATACTAAACAGACTTATAACAAACTTGGAAATTACAAAACTTACAATGAATATTCATTGAAGATGACAGCAGGTGTTTTTCCCTTGATGTTTACTAATAATCCATTGTTAGTAAAGACCCGATAAACTAATAAACATACAAAATGAAACGGATAGTAAGAATATTTTTGATTTTAGTGTTAACAATTAGTTCTTGTTTGCCGGTCAGTGCAAATATGAATTATGAAGGTGTATTCTACGTACCCGAGGTAAGGATTAAAAATAAAGACATTATTGCCTTTATGCGGGAGCGTGTTATTAAAATCGCAGAAGACGTGTTTCCCAATTGGGTAAATATGCCATTCGTGGGATACAGCATTACATTTGAAAAGAATCCGTGTGGAACTTATTACGTCGTAGTCGCTGCATGTGGACAAGAAACCGATCTCCGTGATATTCGCTATAAAGAGTCTATCGAATCCGGAGATGCATATGATTCCTTCGTGTCTTATATAGATGGACGAGAGATTCTGATACACGCAAAACCTGACTGTCCCTATATTGAAATAGGGAAAAAGAAAATCCGTATTAATCAGGATCAGCTAGACTTTTTTTTCGGCTCAATAATCTGGATTCTCACTCTTTCGGGAGACAGACTTACCGATGCACATCTCGACTGGGAAAACAGAGTTGATATTACAACCGACAAACGATTTAGAAATAAGGACTCATATCTTCTGCCAAAAATTTGCATAGAACCTTTTTGGCGACCAAAAGCGGTCCTTGACAATCCATTCGATACAATTTTGCCGCCACAGTTTATAATAATTCCAAAACCGACATCTTCAGATAAAGAGATAGAGATCTGATAAGTCGATATTATTTCGGCCATTAGACAGCTATCAATACTCCGGCAATATAATGGTAACAGATACCGTTACCCCGAGTTTAAGACCGACCTTCGATTCTCTGACGAAGCGATATGACAAGCGCAACAAAGAACCGGACAAGTCGTATCGGGCGACAAGGCAGGTCAACAAATTGAACTGAGAGGCCGGCTATAATAAATACGATTCGCGAATCGTACAGGAGTTTCCTGCCGGGCCGGGTGCCCGAGAAAAAGCTCTGAGGGCTGAGGAGATAAATGCAAGAAGATTACGTGAACAGTTAGATGAGAAAATACATAAAAGGCCATAAAACATGAGATTTAAGTTAATATACATGGATATGAATAGTGATGGATTTGAAACGAAATACCGTTCTCGTTTCAACTATCATGTTTTCGTTGTGGGCTATTTCCTGACACAGCAATTACAAAAGATAAAATACGACACGAAAGGTGCTTATGAAGCTTTATTCATCACTGTTGGGAAAGATGACGGCCCTGATTATATGAAAGACAACACTGTCTGGAAATTTATTGAAGTCAACATCCGATTTGATGCTGCCAAATATGACAACCGAAGCGAAAGCGAGCGCTGCCGCTACTACATAGAATTGTATAAGAAAGCTCTTGTCCGGGCGAATAAAGTAGCCACTATACCATTGGAATGGCTGCTGGAACAGCTTGATGTGCTTACAGAAATGAATTACATCGACAGCTGGAAGTTCCGCAATATGCTAATCCGCCCGTGGGGCCTCAAGATCTGCTTCACAGCCACGCTTACAACAAACGACTTCACTATCCGCGCAGTTGTCTACAAAACCGGAGTGAAAGCCCCCGTTTGCGAAGGGCAGGTGGTAAGGACGAAACCGGACAGCCTTGACTTTGGTCATTTAACTAAAAATATGCGTGTAGAAGATGGCAAAGTAATCATCGGTTATACTTTTGCCGATTTGTTTTATCTTGATCTTTCCGAACTATCAAAGGGCGAATTCGAGCTCCATCTATGCGCTCCCGGTAAATACGATACCGATGAAAGAAGCATAGAAACCCATAGAAATCTCCAACGTATTTTTATGTATGAAGGCAACGATCTTTGAAAGAAAGTCGTCGGACACTGATATATATAATGGAGGGGCCTGGAAAGCCGCTAAAACAATCGAAGATTAAAAAATAGAAGTACTCGCATGGGAACATACGACGCAAATTTCAAACGAATAGGAGATTGAATATATGAATAATAAGATTTACTGGTGCAGAGTTACTAAATATAAGCCGTGGCTTTATATGCCGAATTTTGGGCCCTATCAAGGCGATGAATATACTTCAGTCAGTGATATCGGTCACGAATTTGAAGGTAAGATCCTTACTGTTGAGGATTATTTGCACGACGAAAACCGATGCATAGCTTTCATTATTAATCTATTGGATTTGTTGAATATTTCATGGCTGGAAATTATCCTCAATGATAATCTTTATAATCCTTCAAATTACAGCTGGATGCTGGAATGTGAACAAAAATTGCCGTCAAAACTGCAGAATTCATGTTTTCATAAATTTATGCGGCGATTGACGAAGAAAGAATTAATTCCGTATTCAGAAATACCGTATATTCTACAAATGATTTTTAGAGAAATTGTATGGTATCGTTTAGGCAATAAGAAAAAAATTTCAAGATAGATATTTCTGAATTTTACATTCATATAACATCTACTCTGCCCGATATTGAGATGATGAAACTTGCGGCCAAATACGGACTGTACATCGATCCCAGACTATACATTGATGGCTATCCGATAAATGTCGACGACTACAGAATCGTTTAGCAATTGAAACCATGTTTTACTTTTAAATAATGATATGAGAATCCGGTTCCTATTGATGATTATACCATGGCTTTTATGCCAGCATATTGCCGGACAGGGTGTTGGGTGGCAACTGCCGGCTGAAATTGCTGGGATTTATGGCGTGTTCGAGGTGAACGATCTTGCGCCGGGTGCCTCCGGCAGGGACTGTATCTGGGATTTCAGCGGAGCTGAAGCACTGTCGGTAAATGGTACGCATGGAGAGACTTGCACACATGAGGGACTCTCAATTTCGCGTCAGAGGCTTTGACGGAGTGCGAAGAATGATATTTTTTTCGCGGTTTGAATAATATTTATTATTTTTGGGGCGGAAATCGTCTGATTTTCGCTAACTACTATTTATACCAATATTATGGACATGCTTGATCCCAATCTGACTCCCGAAAAGGAGGTTCAGACCCCCGAAGTGACCGAAGCGGCGGCCGAAGCCCCCGCAACCCCCGCAGAATCTGCTGCCGAGCCCCAGCCCGAGGCCGAAGTCGAGGCTGAAGAAATTATGACCGAAGGCGAAGACCTTGCCGAAGCCGAGGCGGCCGATACTCCCGAGACTGTTCTCGAAGCCGCCGAAGCCATGCTCGTTCTCGATGGTTCAGCTTTCGGTGCCGACGACATACGCCGTCTGCGCCAGCGTTTCAGCATGCTCCATAAACCGGAATCCACTTCCGCTGAAGTTCCCGAGGAAGGCGCTGCCGAGGAAAAGGCTCCCGAAATCGACCCTGTGGCCGCACGCTTCACAGAGGTTATCGAGCAGCTCCGTGCCAAGAAGGCCGAGTGGACTGCCGCCGAAGAAGCGCGTCGCGCCGCCAACCTCGAGCGCAAGAACGCCATCATCGCCGAAATCATAGCTCTTGCCGAAGATACCGACAACGTGAACCGCACCTTCCCTCGCTACCGCGAGCTGCAGGATGAGTTCAACTCGATCGGCGATGTCGACCCCACTGAAGATACAGCAGTTTGGAAGCGCTTCCAGGAAGCCCGCGAGCGCTACTCCGATAATCTGAAGATAAACAAGGAGCTTCGCGACTACGACTTCAAGAAGAACCTCGCCGACAAGGAGCTGCTCCTTGCCGAGGCGCGCGGCCTTGCTGCCGAAGAGGATGTCATCGCCGCCTACCGCCGGCTGCAGGATCTGCATAACAAATGGCGTCAGATAGGCCCCGTCGCCAAGGAACTCCGCGACGAGATATGGAACAATTTCCGTGACGCCTCCGCTGAGGTCAACAAACGCTATCAGGCATTCTTCGAGGCCCGCAAGGCCCGTGAGGCAGAGAACGAAGCTGCCAAAACAGCACTCTGCGAGCGTCTCGAAGCGCTGGACTACAGCAGCCTCAAGACTTTCGCCTCATGGGAGGAAATGACACGTTCTGTGATCGGTTTGCAGGAGGAATGGCGCACTCTGGGCTATGCATCCAAGAAAATGAACCGCTCGCTCTTCTCCCGTTTTCGCAAGGGATGCGACGCCTTCTTCGCCGCCAAAGCCGATTTTTATCGTAATACCCGCGAGGAGCTGTCGGTGAATCTGGCACACAAGCAGCGCCTTGTCGAGGAAGCCGAAGCTCTTAAGGAAAGCTCCGACTGGGGTACTGCCACCAACCGCTTCGTTGAAATGCAGAAGGAGTGGAAGACCATCGGCGCTATCCCTAAAAAATACTCCGAAGGTCTGTGGAAACGTTTCACCGAAGCCTGCGACTGTTTCTTCGACCGCAAGAAGAAAGCAAACTCCGGCACACGTCAGGCCGAAGCCGCCAATCTCAAGACCAAACGCGAGATAATAGGCATGCTCGAAGCCCTCATGGCCGACGGAGTCGCCAAAGACGAGGCCATTGCCAAACTCAAGGACCTTCAGAAACGCTGGCAGGAAACCGGCCACGTGCCTTTCCGAGAAAAAGACAAACTCTACGAGGCCTACCGCTCGGCCTGCGATGCCGTGCGCGACCACTTCGCCATTGCCGAAAGCCGTGCGCGCCGCGACCGCTTCGAGGCTTCCGTACAGCAGCTTGAAGGCGATGCCGACAAACTTTACCGCGAACGCGAGCGCCTGACCCGCGCTCTCGAAGGACGCCGCGGTGAGCTCCGCACCTACGAGAACAACCTCGGATTCCTCCAGTCGAAATCGAAATCGGGCGACTCGCTGCTGCGCGATATGAGCCGTCGTATCGACCGTCTCAAAGCCGATATCGAAGAGATACGCGAGAAAATCCGCCTCGTCGACGAGAAAATAAAGCAGTAATAGGCTGCTCCATTCACAATCCCGCCTGTCGGACGGCGCCCTGCCCGGTGCGCCGATGGCAGGCGGGATTCTAAAAAATCTATTGATGCCCGACCGCAACCATTCGTCCGATTCCGCCCGCACTATTTCGATTCTTTTCAACGCAGGCTGTGTGATGGTGATAAATTTCGCCTTTCTGCTGTTGTATCTCAAATCGTTCAGCACGCTGATAAACCATACTTATGTCCGCGAAATGTGGCTGCTGGTGAACGTGTGCGCGGTTCCGGCGCTGGCCATGACGAGTATCGGGCGCCACGACCAGCGTGCCATGGTGCTCGACAAGGTGGCCCGCAGTTCTATCTTTGCCGTCATAGTCCATGCGTTGTGCTTCATGTCGCTCACGGCATTCCTGCATCTCGAGGAGTTCAGTGTGCTGAACTATGTGTTTTTCTACGGCATGATGCTCGCCGGACTGCTCATTTTCAAGATATCGGCTGCCTATGTTCTGAAGGAATACCGGCGGCACGGCTATAATTTTATCCGTGTGGTAATAATCGGCACCGGTGTGAGTGCCGAGCGTCTTGCCTCGGCTATGCTCAACGATGCGGGCTACGGTTACAAGATTCTGGCCTTCTTCGACGATTCGCCCGACCGCAATCTGTCGGTCGGCAAGGTTTACCCTATGTCGGAACTGGCCGGCTTTGTGGCCGACAACGAGGTGAAGCAGATTTTCTACACCATTTCGGGGCACCACGAATCACTGACCGAAGTTATCAAGGTGGCCGATGACAATTGTGTGGATTTTTACTACGTTCCGCAGATACCCCGCACAGTGGCCCGCAGTTTCGATCTGCATGCAGTGGGGCATATTCCGGTTCTCTCGATACGCCATAATCCGCTGTCGTTCACCTTGAACCGTGTGGCGAAGCGAGCCTTCGACATCATCGTCTCAGGTACTTTCCTCTGTCTCTATCCGCTCGTCTACATTCCGGTGGCGATAGGTATAAAACTGGGCTCGCCGGGGCCTGTTTACTTCAGGCAGGAGCGCACCGGCTATCGTGGGCGTCCGTTCAAGTGTTTGAAGTTCAGAACCATGCGTGTCAATGCGGCTTCCGACCGTGTGCAGGCCACCAAGGACGATCCCCGCAAGACTCCTCTTGGCGATTTCCTGCGCCGCAGTTCCATCGACGAACTGCCGCAGTTCATCAACGTCCTTCGCGGCGATATGTCGATAGTCGGACCGCGGCCGCACATGCTTGCCCATACCGAGCAGTACGCCGAGCTTATCGACCGCTACATGCTGCGCCATTCCGTGAAGCCGGGCATCACCGGCTGGGCGCAGGTCAACGGTTACCGTGGGCCCACCGACGAGCTGTGGAAAATGGAGCGCCGCGTGGAGTACGATGTGTGGTACATCGAGAACTGGAGTCTGCTCCTCGACCTTAAGATAATGGTTCGTACTGTCATAAACGCATTGCACCACGACGAGAACGCATTCTGATGCTGACCATCTACAAAGCCTCCGCCGGGTCGGGAAAAACATATACTCTCACCCTTGAATACGTGAAATTGCTGCTGGGAGTGAAGCTCACCGACGGCAGCGGCCGCTATGTGCTCAACGCCGACCGCTATGTGGCCGGAGGACACCGTCTGCCGAACCGGCACCGTGCCATTCTGGCCATAACATTCACCAACGCCGCCACCGACGAGATGAAGACCCGAATCGTGCGCGATCTGGCGGCGCTTGCCGGCAGCGGCGACTCCAAGTACCGCGGCACCCTGACTGCGGAATATGGCTGCACGGCCGACGAACTCCGCGAGAGCGCGCGGCTGGCTCTCGCCGAGATGCTTTACGACTACGACAGCTTCAATGTCAGTACCATCGACTCGTTTTTTCAGACCGTACTGCGCTCATTCTCGCGCGAGGTCGACCATCAGGGCAATTATGAATTGAGTCTCAACCACAATGACGTCGTGGCGCAGGCCATATCGCTGATGCTCGATGATATAAACTACGGCAATGCGGACGATCTGAAGAATATCCGCCGCTGGATACGCAACTATATCTTCAATACAGTGGACAGCGGCAAAGCCTTTAACTTTTTCAACCGTAGCGGCGGCACAATGCGTTCGCTGGCGAAATCGGTTGCCGACGCCCTCGTCAGCGAGGTCTACACCGCCAATGCCGATGAATTCCGCCGCTACATGGCCGATCCGGCGAGGCTTGAGGCATTTCGCCGGAAACTCGGTGAGGCTTCCGACGAAGCCGTCGCCGGACTCCGCAAGGCCGTGACGGATTTTGTCAGCTTCACCCAAACCCACGGGATACCTGAAACAGCTTTCAGCAGCTACCTGCGCTCACGTGTGGCAGCGACAGCCGCCGATCCGGCTTCGATAGCCGATGCAAATCTTTCAGCCGGATATATGCGGAATCTCGCTTCCGACTCTCCCGACATCAATGCGTTCTACACCAAAGGCTATCGGGACAAAGGGCTGGGAGCAGTTCAGGAAGAGGCTTTCGGTCTTGCCTGCCGTTTCGGACGTCAGTGTGTCGAGACCGCGGAGCGTTGCAAGATTTACGGCTCTGTCAGCGAGTCGCTGACTCTGCTCGAATTCATCAGTATCACAGCCGATTATATGCGCCGTTTCCTTTCTGAAACAAACACAGTGCTGATATCGGACACCGGCGAGATTCTCAAGAAGATAATCAGTGAGGAGGAGATGCCGTTTATCTATGAGCGTCTCGGCATGAGGCTCGAAAGTCTCCTTATCGACGAATTTCAGGATACCTCGCATCTTCAGTGGCATAATCTCAGGCCGTTGGTGGCCAACAGTCTGGCTTCAGGCCGCGATTGTCTCATAATTGGCGATGAAAAGCAATCGATTTTCCGTTTCCGCAATTCCGACAGCGAACTCCTCGGTCATCAGGTGCAGGAATGTGATTTTCCGCCGCCGATGAGCCGTGTCAAGGGGGGGCTGCCATCGGAAAACACCAACTGGCGCAGTGCCGGCGACATGGTGCGCTTCAACAACACTCTTTTCTCACGCATAGCGGCACTTGCGGAATCCGACAGTTTCGGAAATGTGATTCAGACACCGTCGAAAGCCTATTCCGGGCTGCCGGCCTATGTGCGGCTGCAGTTTCTTGAGGGTATGGAGAAGATTGTCGCAGACCAGGACGATGATTCCGGAACAGCCTCAGAGACCGATATCTTCGAATCGATGGCCCGTACTATCATACGTCAGCATGAGGCCGGCTACAAATGGAGCGACATCATAATTCTGGTGAAAACCCACAAGGATGCCGTGAAGACTGCCGATTTTCTGATGCGTGTTCACCCGGAGATACGTATGGTGTCGAGCGAAGCGCTGGTGCTGAACAGTTCGCCGGCAGTCCGCACCATAATCGGTATACTCAAACTTGTGGAACGCTCCTATAAAGCGCCCGACGAAATCAACCGCAAAGCGCCCGAGAAGAAATTCGCCAACCGTCAGGACATCACCATGATGATAAGCCGCTATTCCTATCTTCGCGGTGAGGGCCTTGACGCTGCCGACGCTCTTGAGGCCGCTCTCAGCGGCAGCGATGAGGGCGGTTTTTCCGACAGGATAAAGGACATACGCGATGAAAATCCGGCTAACCTTGTGGCGCTTATCGAAACAATCGTCGAGCACAAGATTCCCTTGGAGCAGCGCGAAAGCGAATATGCCTACATTGCGGCGCTTCAGGACATAGCTCTTAAACACTGCGAGGGCAGCGACTGCTCGCTGGCAACTTTCCTCGCCGATTACGACCGAAATATCGAGAAATGGGCCATTCAGACCTCCGCGAAGCTCGACGGTGTCGAAATTATGACCATGCACAAATCGAAGGGCCTCGAACGCGCATGCGTGCATATCCCTTTGGCCAACTGGAATTTCCGTAAGAAAAGCGAGACGCTGTGGGTGCTCACCGAAGGTCTGTTCTCTGATTTCGACAGCGCTATAGTGCCTCCGATGCTCCGGCTGACGATTTCGAAGGGCTGTGCTCTCGAAAGTTCGCGGTTCTCGCCTGTCATAGGACCGCTCAGCCGCAACGTGCGCGACATCGAGGCCGACAATCTCAATCTCACATACGTGGCATTCACGCGAGCCAAACGCGAGCTGACAGTATATTCGCAGGCTACGAAATCGGACATCGGCCGTTGGCTCTTAGATGCTGTCTCTGCCCCCGACAGCGATGCCGAACTTTCCGACTCTTCGCGCATTTCGATTGCCGCGCACTACGACTGCGACAGAATGCTCTTCGAGCTCGGCGCTCCTACCGTACCCGAAAAGGCCGGGAGTGACGTTGACAAGGTGCCGGGTGCCGATGCCGGGTGCTACGATGTGGTACGCCGCGATGATGTGCGTGAGATTACCGCTGTCGACGACTTGCTCAGCGATCCCGACAAAGAAGACGAACCCGACAAAGAGATTGCCGATGAGGCCGACGGCAGTGAAAACGCCGCCGAAGCAGCCCGTCGCGGCACCGATCTCCACAATATTCTGGCTTCTGTCCGCACACGCGCCGACCTTCCGGACGCTGTTGCCCGGTATGCCCTTCGCTGCGGACTGCTGCAGACCGAGGCTGATTCCTATCTTACTGAGCTCGAAGCCGCTTTCGACCGATGCAACGAGCAGACCGATGCATGGTTCGCACCCGGTGTCGAGGCATACACCGAACGGGCCGTCTACAATCCCGAAAAGGACGAAACGCTTCGTCCCGACCGTGTGATTGTCGGCTCCGAAGGCGATGTCGCTGTCATCGATTATAAATTTACTTCCGGGGTGCGCGACAGCCACCGGCGTCAGGTGGAGGTGTACACAGCGATGTTCCGTGCTCTTGGCTACAAGAATGTGGCAGGCTATCTGTGGTATCCTCTTTCGGGCAGGATAATAAAAGTGTGAAATTGCCGTTAATAATACAATGATGAATAGAATTATAAGCTCTGTTATAGGCGTTGCGGCGATAGCCGCAGCGACCGCCGCCGATACTTCGGCCTGCACCAGCCTGATAGCTGCTCCGGGCGCCACCGACAGCGGCAGTTCAATGATAACATATGCTGCCGACAGCCACACCCTCTACGGAGAGCTCTACCGGCAGCCTGCCGCCGACCATGAGGCCGGTGCGATGCGCAGGGTAGTGGAATGGGACACCGGCAAGTATCTTGGAGAAATTCCCGAGGCAGCCCACACATATTCCACAATAGGCAATATGAACGAACACGGCCTCACCATAGCCGAAAGTACATGGGGCGGCCGCGAGGAACTTGCCGGCAGCGGTCTTATCGACTACGGTTCGCTGATCTACATAACCCTGCAGCGTGCGCGCACCGCACGCGAGGCTGTGGAGGTGATGATATCGCTTGTGCGCGACTTCGGCTATGCCTCCGAAGGCGAGTCGTTTTCTATCGCCGACCCTTCGGAAGTGTGGGTTATGGAGATGATAGGCAAGGGCAAGAGTGATCCGGGCGCCGTCTGGGTAGCCCGCCGTGTGCCCGACGGCTACATCAGCGGCCATGCCAACCATGCGCGCATACACAAGTTCCCTCTCAACGATGCTGAAACGCTCTATTCCCCCGATGTGATAGACTTCGCCCGCTCGCAGGGATATTTCACCGGCAAGGACAAGGACTTTGATTTCTCGCGGGCTTATGCCGTCACAGATGCGGGCGCTCTTCGCGGCTGTGATGCCCGTGTATGGGCCTATTTCCGTAAATTCGCGCCTGAGGGTTCTGTAGATAAGTACCTCGCATGGATTCTTGAAGGCAAGGGTGAGCCTATGCCTCTGTGGGTGAAGCCGGCCAGACCGTTGAGCAGCAACGACCTGAAATGGATGATGCGCGATCATTTCGAAGACACGCCTCTCGACATGACAAAGGACATCGGCGCCGGGCCATTCGATGTGCCGTACCGATGGCGTCCGATGGGTTTCACCGTCGACGGTGTGGAGTACACTCACGAACGAGCCATCGCCACCCAGCAGACCGGTTTTTCGTTTGTCGCCGACATGAATGCCGCACGCCATCCGGCAATGAAGGGAATTCTGTGGTTCGGTGTCGACGATGCCAACACCTGCGTCTATGTGCCGGTGTTCAACAGCACAGACACTGTGCCCCGTGCGCTCGACGGTCACGCCGACCTCTACAATCTGTCGTGGGACGCAATGTTCTGGGTGAATAACTATGTCGCCAACCAGGCCTATAACCGCTATTCGCAGATGATACCCGATATCCGCCGTGTGCAGACTCAGCTTGAGAACGAACTCGAGGCTGCTGTCGAGACAGCAGCAGCCGGAATTGCCGGCAAGGACTATGCTGCCGCGCAGGATATGCTCCGCGGCCTCACCGTGGCGCGCGCAAACGATGCCACGGCACGCTACAAGCAGCTCGGCGACTATCTGCTGGTGAAATATCTCGACGGAAACATTAAAAAAGAAGAAAACGGACGATTCGCCCGCACAGCCGACGGTATGCCCGTCCAGCCGGTATTCGGCGGATACAACGAGCGCTATTTCCGCTCGATTGTTCAGGACGCCGGCGACCGTCTGAAAGTTGTTCAACCTGAAAATAAATAAGCTTTAAGGCTGACAGGCAGACAGACCTTTGTTTCTCGCGCTCATATTTTTGAACCTAACTTAATTGATTATGAAAATAGAACCCGGTAAATATTTTGAAATAGCATATAAACTCTACCGTGTGAACCCCGACGGCAGCGAAACTCTCGTACACGAGGCTACCGCCGACGATCCCGACCGTGCCATCTACGGCATGACTCTGGGTTTTGTCGAAGCTCTCGACGAGGCTGTCAAAGGTCAGGAAAAGGGCTTCAGGTTCGATTTTGTGGCCGAACCCGAAAAAGCTTTCGGGCCCTACAGCGATGAGTATATTTTCTCGATACCTCGCGAAAACCTTACTGTCGACGGCAAATTCGACGAGAAAATGTTCACTCCCGGCAGTGTGTTGCCTCTCCGTTGGCAGGACGGCTCGGTTGTTAACGGTCTTGTCCTTGAACTCAAGCCCGAGGCAGTGGTTTTCGACCTCAATCACCCTCTAGCAAAGGACCGCGTGCATTTCATCGGCGAAGTGATCGAGGTGCGCGAGCCGACTGCCGAGGAGCTTCAGCCCTCTCACAGTTGTGGCTGCGGAGGCGGCTGCGGCGACTGCGGAGGCGGTGAATGTGGAAGCGGTGAATGTGGCTGCGGAGGCGGTTGCAATTCCTGAGCTGAATCTCATTTTTCGGGCTGATGTTACAGGCAAGGAACATACACAAGAGCTTCGGCAAGCTTGAAGTACTCAAGGGCATAGACCTTGACATAGAGCCGCGTCGCGTCACGGCCATCGTTGGTCCTAGCGGCGCCGGAAAAACGACGCTTTTGCAGATTATGGGCACTTTGCTGTCGCCCGATGCCGGAGGTTCGGTGCTCTACGACGGCACCGAAGTGACTGCGCTTGCCGACGGTGCGCTTTCGCGATTCCGTAACCGCAATATCGGATTTGTGTTCCAGTTTCATCGTCTTCTGCCCGAATTCTCGCTTGTTGAGAATGTGGCGATGCCCGCTCTTATAGCAGGTGAGAATCGCGACGAGGCGTTAGCACGCGCATCGGCATTGCTCGAGAAACTCGACCTCAAGGGCCGCGACAAGCACCGCCCTGCCGAGCTTTCAGGAGGAGAGTGCCAGCGAGCGGCCGTGGCTCGGGCTCTCATCAACAAGCCCGGAATAGTGCTCGCCGACGAGCCTTCGGGTAGTCTCGACTCTGCGAACCGCCGGCGTCTGCATAGCCTCTTCTTTGATCTTTGCGGGAGTATGGACGCTACTTTCGCCATTGTCACTCACGATGAAAGCCTTGCTGCCGATGCTGACACAGTGGTGCACATGGCCGACGGTCGTATCACCCGGATAGTACGCAATCGGTAATTCAAATAATCAATCTGTAAATAATAATCCAATTTATAAAACCAACAATGAAATTTACAAAATGCCTTATCATCGCGGCTGCGGCTGTATCCTTCGCCGCCTGCGATACTTCCAGCGATTACAAGGAGCAGTATCTCAATATCGTAACCCTCGATGCCAGCAACTCCAGCGGTTCGGTACTCTCATATCAGACTATCAACGACTCTCCTCTGATCACTCTTACCACTACTCAGGGTTTCTCTGAAAATCAGGTGGGCAAGCGTGTGGTAATTCTCTACACGGGTCTGAACGATAATTTCGACAATGAAAAGGGCGGACCTGTTAATATTCTCAGCGCAGCCCCCACTTTCGGCGGCGGCGAAAAAATCAAACCCGCTTCGGTCGATACGCTCGACAACTGGGCCAGCAACGAAATTGCCTTTGTATCTCCTTTCCGTTCCGGCAAATATCTCAATCTTCCCATGGCTATCAATACAGCCTATAATCTGAAGAAATTCGCCTGCTACTACGACGTTACTACCATCGATTCGGCATATCCCGAAGTACACCTTATTATGCAGACCACACCCGGCTACGAATCGGCTTATTCTTCGAACTTCTACGGTTCCTACGACATGAGCGATATCTGGTTCCGTCCGTCGGTCCTCGGTATCAAGGTGTTCTACAACGGCGACAAGAGCGTGACACTCGAAAAGAACCCGACCTCACAGACCGAGCAGTAATATATTTTGCCAACTATTCATACTACCGATAACTATGGAAAAGAAACCCGAACTTAAAATAGAGCTGTCGCCCGAAGTTGCCGACGGCCATTACTCGAACCTCGCTTTCATCGCTCACTCGGGCAATGAATTCTTCATCGATTTCATCTGCGCAGCTCCCAACATGCCTCAGGCACGTGTTCAGAGCCGTATAATCATGACTCCCGAAAACGCCAAGAATCTCCTTTTCGCCCTCAACGACAACATAGCCAAGTACGAAAAGAACTTCGGTCCCATTCAGCACAAGACTCCGGCTGCACCGGCCGCTCCTACAGCTCCTGCGGGTGGCATTCCCAATCCTTTCGAAGCATAATCAGCTGCTGCCATGAAAGCCAACAATCTGGTAATATACAATTCGTTGTCGCGACAGAAAGAGGCTTTTCGGCCGCTTGCAGCACCCAATGTGGGCATGTATGTGTGCGGTCCTACTGTCTACGGTGACGGCCATCTGGGCCATGCGCGCCCGGCCATCACCTTCGACATTGTTTTCCGTTACCTCACCCATCTTGGCTACAAGGTTCGCTATGTCCGCAACATAACCGATGTAGGCCACCTCGAGCACGATGCTGACGACGGGGAGGACAAGATTGCGAAAAAGGCTCGGCTCGAGCAGCTCGAGCCCATGGAAGTGGTGCAGCACTACCTGCTCCGCTATC
>CABQCA010000045.1 GCA_902462525.1 uncultured Porphyromonadaceae bacterium
ATAGCGATGAACGACGATGTGTTGATGCCCAGAATACCCACCACCGTCACTATCAGAATGAAATAAAGGAGCATTCTGATGAGGCTCAGCATGAATGAGGCCAGAGAATCGTCGACGTTGCGGCGAATGAATATGCCGTTTACCACCTTGTAGAGTTTCTTGATGATGAGCTGACCGACATAGAAAACCACAATGGCTATGGCGAGGTTGATGGCGAAAGTCACCATCGACGAAACGAGTCGGTTCATCAGTTCGTCGAAAGGCAGCGAACGCAGCAGCTCGAGTTCCTGCTCACGCGAAGGAACAGAATCGGTAAGTGCCGGAGTTGTGTCGGGAATCTGAAGAGGTATCATTTGTCGAAACGTATAGAAGATGCTATGTCGGCATACCATGCGAGATCGCGATAGCCGTCGTCGTCGGCCGAGTTTTCATCGGCAAGGATATAAGTTGAAACACCGTTGGTACGTTCAAGGTTCACATAGTTCCATAATTTCGGAGTGGCTGCCGAGTAAAGCACTACGGCATCGAAAGCGCTGTCGAAAGCCGATTTGAGGTCGGCTCGGCCGGCATTGTCGCACAAAGCGTGGATATAGTCGCGGAGGTCGAAGTAGCGGCACGACGCCTGCGACGTGTAGCTGAAAAGCTGTGGCGTGTATCCGCTGGGGATACCTCCTCCGCAGGCTTCGTACACAGCCTTCACTGCCTCGGCAAGGCGGCCGATTCCGGCTGTCGAAACCACGCTCATGGTGCAGGTGCGGGCTTGTCCGTACATGGCGTCGAAATGGCTGAAAGTGCTTGCTGCAGCGCCCTCGATGTCAGCTTCCGGACAGCTGAAAAAGTAGCGCACATTGCTGTCATATGGCATGCCTTCCGAGGGTAGTTCGGTGACACTGCCTGCAATCAGAGGCACTGCATCGCGAAGTTCATAGAGGGTTTCGACACTCATCATGTAGCAGCAGTCGAAATAAAGGAAACTGAAACCGACCGGAGCCGAAGCTATTGTCCGTGCCAGAGTCGAAGTGTTCATGCGGTAGTGGTTCCGACCAACAGTCTCGTCGCCGAAAGAACGGCGGCGGTCGGCGACATCGGCTATGCCGTCGCGAATCCAGCCGGTGCCATGGCTCCACAGCACCAGACCGTAGTCATCGGCCGGAGCGAGATGCTCCACATCGGCGAAAACGCGGCTCATACGCGAGGCATCGACCGACATCTCGGTACGGTCATAGACTTTGAGCGTATCGAATCCTCCGGCAGTAACCTCCACAAGGACAGCAGCTTTATTATAGCCGCCATTATACACCACAAGGCGTCCGTCGCCGGTATCGCCGGCTTTGGCCGCCTCGCGCATCTCGGCCATATCCATAGCATCGTAGCCGCTGCTGCCCAAATTGTTGTTGGCGGCCATATAGACCAGTACCGTACGGAACGCGGCTTCCGGCTGAGGCTCCGGCTCATCGCCGTTGTCACCGCAGGAAGTAAACGAAAGCGCTGTTATGCAGAATACTAAATGTAATAATCGGTTCATTTTCATAATCTGCAAATTTACGCATTTTCAGTTGTTCAGCGGCCCTTATTTTACCTAAAAAACATTAAGGAGACAACTTTCACAAGCCATCTTTCACCCCTCACCATATTAATCTCTATTGGAAAAGGATCTGATAAAGCTGAGCGTCGGCGTAAGTGCGGCCTCGGCGTACCCATGAGCGCAGACGCCCACAGGACCGGAATCCGCAGGATTCGAATAGCGCCCGTGAGGCGATGTTATCCTCGGCCACCGATGCCGCCAGCGAATGTATGCCGAGTGTTGTCGAGGCATAAGAGCACAGCAGTGTCAGCGCCGCCGTGCCGTAACCCTGACGGCGGCATTCTTCCGCGACGGCAATGCCGACAAGAGCGTGGCGGTCGCGGGCGCTGAACGACGTGAGGTCGACGGCACCCACGGCAGCACCGCTTGCATTATCGACAACAACAAGACGCAGTTCGCCTGCCGAAAAAATGTCAGCATTGTAGCTGTTGATGTAGTTCCACATCTGCTGGCGGCTTACAGGTGCCGTCGAAAGACCGGCAACGGCAGCAGCCGAATCATTTTCGAGAAGAAAAAGGAAGTCGAGGTCAGAGGGTTCGGGCGCACGGAGCGTCACTTTGTCGTTGGAGAGAGTCATACCGAGAATGGTGTTCTGTCGACGATCGACCGTGCGAGTGTCGCTTCGTCGGTGTATTCTATTTCGTTTCCTACCGCCACACCGCGCGCAAGCTGCGTGACACGCACATTGGCGCCGCTGCGCTGGATAAGGCGATAGATATAAAAGTCGGTGGTATCGGCCTCGACAGTGGCACCGGTGGCAAGAATCACCTCCTCTACCGATCCGTCGCCGAGGCGGTCGATGAGCGAACCGATTTCGAGGGCGTCGGGCCCTATGCCGTCGATAGGCGAAATTAGGCCGCCGAGCACATGGTAGACGCCGTCGTAGCGCCCCGTTGCCTCGATGCTCATGACATCGCGCACGCTCTCGACGACACACACCAGCGACCGGCGCCGCTTCGGTGATGCGCAGATTGGGCACACAGGGTCCTCGCTGATGTTGTGGCACACCGAACAGTACCTGATACCTTTGCGGAGATTAATGATAGCCTCGCCTATGCCCACAGCCTCGTTCTCCTCGCGGCGAAGCAGATGCAGGGCGAAGCGGAGAGCCGTCTTGCGTCCCACGCCGGGCAGCCGCGAAAGCGACGTGACAGCATTCTCGAGCAGTACCGATGAAAATTCCTGTTCCATACAGCAAAATTAGTGAAAAACCACGACACACCGAAGTACCGCTGCACTAATTTTACAGGCCGAGCGCGCTTTCGGGCAGAAACCAAAGGGGGGAATGGCGTGTTATAATTCATCATAGCACCGGAATGATTATTGAGAATGTCATGAGACACTGCCTACGGCGTATGTTGCCGACCCTGCTTATACTTGCATCAGGGTCCGGTGCGACTTCGTGTATCTACGAAGGTGAGAAACCATGTCCCGACAGACTTTCTTTTACAATTCAATCCGACTGGTCGGCCGCACCCGAGGCTTCGCCGGGCGGAATGGCCTATATCTTCTTCCCTGCGGACGGCAGCGAACTGTGGCGATTTGATTTTCCCGGCCGCGAGGACGGCAAAGTCGACATGCTCGTCGGAGACTACAGATTTCTGAGTTACAACGACGACACCTATAAAGTGCTGTTCAGAGGCGAAGACAGCTATGATTCCTACGAGGCATATACGCCCGAAACTGATCTGCTCGAGGGGATACCGGTGCCACAGCGCGGAACGCTGCAGCCGCAGACAGGCGACAACATAGTGGTGGAAAGCCCCGACATGATGTGGGGCTGTGCCTACTGCGGTTTCAGGCTTCAGAACGAAGGAGTCAGCTACTGTCTGTCGGCTGCCGAGAGCAGTATGCCGTATGTATTTTCGCCGGAATTCGTGCTCACCGCCGTTCAAAGACCCATCACGGCCCGATATACCTACAGAATCGAAAATGTGGAAAACCTGTCGGGGGTAAAATCGATGAGCGCGGCTCTGAGCGGAATGGTAGGATCCGTATTTCTTGCTTCGGGTCGGACCGGGACTTATCCTTCCACTCTTTCAGTCATGGCATCGGCAGTCGACCCCTCGACCATACACGGTCAGTTCTATACTTTCGGCATTCCTTCACATCCGGAGGCCGAAAATATCCTCAGTCTGTTTACGGTTCTTAAAGACGGACGCAAGTTCTGCTACAATTTCAATGTCTCCGAACAGGTGCGCTCCGCGCCCGATCCCATGAACGTAGAAATAATACTGCGGGGGCTCACTCTTGAGATTCCCGAGAAAGGCGAGAGCACCGGCTTCGATGTGAATGTCGACGGCTGGGAGACAGTGGTCGTAAACATAAACGGATAAAATATGTTTCAATAATAAAAAGAACATTCCTAAGCATGAAAACAGAACTCTTACTTTTCGGATTGTTAAGCGGCTGTATAGTATTGACAGGATGCACAGAAAACTCCGAGCCTGACACTCCTTATGACAGAAATATCATTTCCTTAAGCGCGGTAGTGCCCAACGGCTCGCGCAGTGCCGCCACCAGCACTGCCACAATCAAAGAATTTGTAGTATATGCCTTTACCGAAGGCTCGACACTTATGGACGGCGTGAAAGTAACACGCGAGGGAGGCTCCTGGACATATTCTCCAGAAGCTTACTGGCCTGTGAATCCGGTAAACTTCTATGCATACAGTCCGGACATCAGCACCACCACCGCCATCACGGGCGAAGGCGGCGGCAACATACCGGGATATATCAACGACGGAAAAACCGACCTGCTCTACTCAGTACGCAAAGACGTGATTCAGCAGGCTGCGCCCGTATCGCTCAATTTTCGCCATGCACTCTCGAAAGTAAGCGTATTGCTCAGTTCCAAAAATTCGCGTATCAAAGTGACAGTAAGCTATATCGGACTGAAAAACATATACCATCAGGGAAGTTTCACATTCCCTCAGGCTTCCACGCTGGCATCGACCCCTGATGTTGTCGGTTCGTGGACAAATCTGAAAACGCTCTCCGATTTCATGACGTTTGCTATAATCGACCATTCCGACAAAGTCGACCTGACGCCACAGGCGACGGACTATACCCTCTCGAATCTCGACTGCAGCTATATCATTCCGCAGCCACTGACCGACGTACAGCTTTCATCTGCCGGATATAGCGGCAATTATATAGAAATAGACTGTGTGATTTCCGACACGGCGACAGGTGCAGTGCTTTGGCCTAACTCGCATACACCGGACTATATGCTCGTTCCTCACACCGATACAGGCCGCATAGTCTATCCGTGTACTTCCGACGTTGTGAAGGCTTTCCTTCCGGGCCATGCCTATATCTACAATATAGAAATCAACAATCCTGACGTTCTCGACAAGATAGAATTCGACGTCACTGTCGACGAATACTCCGTCGACCAGATGTGAACCGGCAACATACCGACGAACAAGGTGCGGCTCAGACTGAGCCGCACCTTGTTCATATATTATCAGCCAGAAGGAATCAGAGGAATGCGCTGTCGTTTTTGACAAGGGGAGCGAGGGCTTCCATGTCGTGACGGGCGTCGGCAGTACGGAGATAGGCATCGATAGCATCGGCGTGGCGGTGGTTATGCAGGTCGGTGCCGATGAAGCTTACGAGCCCTTCCTTAAGAATGTGCCGTGCGATAGTCTGTTCGGGATTCCCGTAATAGCCGGCAAGGCTCAGCACATTTATTTGCAGAGCAAGACCGGCTTCATGCAGCTGTCGGTAACGGGCGGTGTTATTGTGGTAGTAGAAATAGCGCTCGGGATGTGCCAGAATAGGGGTAAGGCCACGCATCTGGAGGTCGAATACAAGCTGGTCGAGATTCCAGGGTTCCTGCAGAAAAGAGTTTTCAATGAGTATATGCTTGTTGGGCAGGAGCATAAGTTCGTTCTTTTCGAGACGTTCCTGAAAAAGACCATCGATGCGGTACTCGGCTGAATGCGACACCGGAATATCGTTGCCTCTGGAGGCAAGTTCGGCGCGGAGATTTTCGATAGCCGGTGTAATGGTGCCGAGGTTGTTCTCGAAAGTTTCCTGTGTTACGTGCGGCGAAGCAATGATACGCGATATACCCCACTGCTGCATTCGCTCGATAAGATCGGCACTTGTTTTGGGGTCGCGGGCTCCGTCGTCGACTCCCGGCACTATATGGCAGTGGATGTCGGTGCCGAAACAGAACTTTACCGGCTCTTTGGGCCGTGATCTGAAAAGAGAGAAAAGTGCCATATCACTTGGTTCCTTTAGCTCCCTTTACGCCGCCTTTTACTCCGCCGCCGAGGGCGAATATGTTCTGACCGTAGCTTACGGTTTTCTTGGCCATATCGCGCTGGCGTTTGAACGCCAAACGGATAAGACGCTCCATTAATTCATCGAACCGGATTCCAGCAGCTTCCCAGAGATAGAACGACAGCGAACCGGGAATGGTGTTGATTTCGTTGACGTAGATGTCGCGGGTCTTACCGTCGACCATAACATCGACACGGCTTACGCCATGGCAGCCGAGCACACGGAATGTCTCACCGGCGAGGAACTGTATTCGCTTGGTCTCGGCTTCGGGAAGGTCTGCGGGAATACGTTTTTTTGCCGCATGCATGCCGCGGTTATCTTTGGTACCTCCCATATATTTATCTGTATAGGAGAGGATCTCGCCGCTCTTGATAGGCTCTTCGAGCACTGAAGTGATGTATTCGTCGGCATCGCCGAGAACAGCGCAGTTGATTTCCTGAAGATCCTGTACCATCTTTTCGACGATGAGGCGGTTGGAATACTGCTCTGCATCGGCCACGCGCCCGAGAAGCTGCTCGCGGTTGTCGGCACGGCCGATACCGACACTGCTGCCGAGGTTTGCGGGCTTGACGATGACAGGATAACCCAGGCGGCTCTCGATGTCGGCGATGAACTTGTCGCGGGCGGCAAACCACTGTTTGTCGGTGAACCACACGTAATCGACCACCGGAATACCATCGGCGGCAAGAATCATTTTCATAGTTATCTTGTCCATACCATTGGCCGAAGCGAGTGTATTGCAGCCGGCGTAAGGCAGACCGATTGTTTCGAGGACGCCTTCGAAAGTACCGTCTTCGCCGTTGGAGCCGTGAAGCACGGGAATAGCCACGTCGAGCTCTGCAACCGGAGCTTTCGGTGAGAAAATACCTCCGGTATTGGCCCGGTAGAGTTTAAAATCGCCATATATGGGGCGCATATACACCTCGGTGCTCTGCCTCAGCAGTTCGGGAATGTTGCGGTAATTCCTGACATCGGTGAGAAGCGGCCCTGTGTACCAGCGACCTTCTTTAGATATATAGACCGGTATGACCTCGTATTTGTCTGCGTCGATAGCGGCCATTGCCTGGTTGGCCGAGATGACCGAAATTTCGTGCTCGGTGGAGCGACCTCCGAAAAACACTGCTACTTTTGTCTTCATTTTCTATCTGTTTTCAGGCTTACAGACTGTCGGGATAACAAGCTGACGGAATCTGATAAAACTTTCAATTTTTAATTCTCAATTACACAACAGCCTGTCTGCCTATATTTCACTTTGTTATTATTTAAAAGTATCAGGAAGATCGTTCTCATACAGCACGATATCGCCGGGAGCGGCGATGGAGCGCAGTATTTCCTGTGCCTTGGCGAAAGAATCTGCCTGATATATATTTTCGTTAGACATATGTCCCATGTCGAGACCCTTGCATATAGCCTCGCGGTTGTAAACACCCACTACAATAGCAATGTCACAGCAAGTGGCGGCTTTCTCGCCAAAACGCTTGTTGAGTTCGTATTGTTCATCGCCAAGTTCGATCATGCCGGGAGTTATAAGAATCCGTTTGCCTCCGGTCATGGCCGCGAGAACGTCGAGGGCCATCGCCGAGCCTACCGGATTGCTGTTGAAAGCATCGTCGATAACAGTGAGACCACCGGGAATACGCCTGATACTCATACGGTGCTCAACCTGTTCGAGACGCCCGACGGCATAGGCTATCTTGTTGTCACTCACGCCGACAGCACGTGCCATAGCCACGGCAGCCAGAATATTGGATATATTGCACTCGCCCACAAGGCGTGTGGCAAGGTCGAGGCGTGTGCCGTCGGGACAAAGAATGGCAAAGGCGGTGCCCTCCGGACTGTAGACAATATCGACGGCGCGATAGTCGGCACGGCTGTCATCCATGTTCTTCACTACATATCGGAGCACCTTCTTGCCCTCGACGTCGGTGGAGGCTATCATCTCGAAATCGTCGTTGACTACCGCAACGCCGTCGGAGGGAATCGAATCGACAAGTTCGAACTTGGTGTCGCGCACATTCTCGATGGTCCTGAATGACTCGAGATGCTGCGGGCCGACAGCCGTGACAATTCCGCCCCACGGATGCACAAGGTCGCATATCTCCTTGATATCACCGCGGTTTTTGGCGCCCATCTCTACGATAAACACCTCGTGATAAGGCTTCAGATACTCACGGATAGTGCGGACAACGCCGAGTGTGGTGTTGAAGCTGCCGGGAGTCATCAGAGTCTCGAACTGCTCGGAAAGAATACGCTGAAGATAGTGCTTGGTTGTTGTTTTGCCATAGCTGCCGGTTACACCGATTATCCTGAGGTCAGGCATGGCTGCCAGACGTGCGGCGGCATCGTTGTAGTATTTCTTTGTAATATGGTTTTCAACCGGTTTAAGCAGCCAGTTGGCGAAGACGATGAAATATGAAAGGGCGCAGATGCCGCACATCCACCACGAAGCGAGAAAGAAGCGTTCATCGGCCGTATCGGCAATGGCTACAAGTATAGCCGGTACGATAAGGGCCAGCAGACAGGCGGTGACGTAGATACGACGTGCGCGCGCTGTCATGACAAGCGGCTTCTTGTACTTGCGGCGTGCCAGCGAAATGACGTAGCACAACGAAAAAACGCCAATGCAGCCCATACCCAGCCAACGGGGGCAGAATTTTACGACCGAGAACAAAAAAACTATCATAGCCGTAAGACGCCAGCCCGAAGTGGTCTCGCCCGACTGGTCCATCCAGCGGCGATAGCGCGGGGCCATGTAGGAGTTTTGCTGCAGCATGGTGAGGTCGCGGCGCAAGCTCATGGCCGCAGCAGTGGCCGCAAGTGCGAGAATAACGAAATATAGAATAGTGGTTATCATATATTTAAAAAGCTTCTTATGACAGCCGTCGTCTGCGCCGGCCTTTCAAGGAATGAGTAGTGGCCGCAGCCGGGATACGACACAAGTCCGGCATCGGGCACAAGACGCTCCATGAGCCGGGCGTCGCGAAGAGGAGTGGCGGTGTCGTTTTCGCCCCATATGAGCAGCGTAGGCGCTTTTATGTCGGGCAGATGATGACGAAGGTCCTGATTCACCGACGTGCTCATGACACGCCGCATCACCGGCGAAGCGGCCTGATAGTCGGCCGAGCCGGATTTTCCGCGCATACGCTCGATGATTTCGGCGCCTTTCTTATGTCCGAGAACGAGCGGCAGCAGGTGCTTTGCCGCCTTGAAAGAATAGACCTTAGCGTAGTATTTCAGCGAACGGCGAGGTTTGATTCCTGCAGAATCGACAAGAACGAGCTTTCCGACCGGCCGCTCGGAGGCATACACGATGGCAATGCGGCCGCCGTATGAATGACCGATGAGCACCGGACGTTCTATACCGAGTGCATCGGAAAAAGCTTCGATAAAATGAGCATAGTCGTAGACACCCCAGTCGGCCGGCGGTTCCTGCGATGCGCCGAAGCCCGGCAGATCGAGATTGTAAACCGTTGTCTGCGGCGATGTTGCGGCATCGGCAAGCACCTGCACCGTCGAGGCCTTGCAACCCCAGCCGTGCATCACGATGACATCCTGCGGCCCGTCGCCGGAGCGGTCGTAGCGCATTTTCAGCCCATTGATTTCTATTGTCTCTTCCATTTCCGTATATCAACCTGCAAAATTAGCAAAAATCTCCGCCACTCCCAAATCCACATTCATGTGCGATATACATGTGCGATATACATACCCGTCGCTCTCATTCTTATTTTCAATCCACACCTTTTACTTCCTGCAAGTTGGAAACTTACAAAATTCAGAAGGGGAAGAGGAGGGGCAGCACGAAAATCATGAGAAGGCCGAGGATGAGCTGAAGAGGGGCGCCGACGCGGAGGTAGTCGGTGAATGAGTACTGACCCGCCGACATGACGAGTGCGTTCGGAGGCGTGGAGAATGGCGATGCGAAGCAGAGCGAGGCGCCGAGGGTGACGGCGAAGAGAAAAGGCAGTGGGCTGACACCGTAGGCGACAGCGCTCTGAAGAGCTATCGGGGCCATGAGCACTGCTGTGGCAGTGTTGGAAATAAACAGGGTCATAAGCGAGGTGGTGAAATAGAGTCCGGCCAGAAGCCACAGCGGGCCGAGAGCACCGAGATATGTCACCAGTGCGGCCGAGACCGCCTCGGAAACGCCCGTTTTTTCAAGAGCGAAACTCATGGGCATCATGGCGCCAATAAGCACCACACTCTCCCAGTTTATGGTCTTGTAGGCATCCCCTACCGAACGGAAACAACCGGTGAGCACCATAGCCAGCGCCGCCATAATCACAGTAGTGACAGCGGGCACAATGTCGAGCACAAGCATCACAATCATTGCAAGCATGATCATGGCGGCTATGGGAGCCTTGTAGTCGAGGGTAACCTTTGCGGCTTCCGACAGCGGCTGCCCGAGCACCACCCACCGCCGGCTGTCTGTGCCGAGAGCCTCGATGGCCGGCCAGGTGCCCTGCACGAGCAGCACATCGTTTTTCATCACTGAGAGCGATGCAAGATTGTCGGTAATATATTCGCCTTTACGGCGCACTCCGAGGATATTGACATTGAAATGATTGCGGAAATCGAGCTGAGCAATGGTCCTGCCGAGAATAGGCGAATCGGGCATCGGCACGATTTCAGCCACGCCGATGTCGTAGAACCGGAGATTGCGGCGCGATTCCTCGGGATTCAGGTCGAGTTCGAGGCCATAGTCGGCGGCGAATCTGTCGACACCGGCTTTGGGCCCGCGCACGAACAGAGTGTCGCCCGGGTCAATCGTAGAGCCTGCAGTGGGGGTTTCCTGAGTTATATTTTTGATGAGCCGGCGCGAATGATCGCCGGTGCGGAGTTCGAGTACATCGAGTTCGTAGTTCTTGCGCAGGGCAAGGTTGCCCAGAGTCAGCCCGGCCACAGGAGAACTTGCCGGCACGGCTACACGCCAGAGATCATCGTTGAGACCGTACTCCGACACTATATCGTCGAGCGAACGCTGACGGCCGCCGCCGCTGTCACCGGCCGGTTTGTTGCGGCGGTCGAGCATACGGCTCAGCGGAATCAGCAGAAGAGTTCCGGCTACAAGGCATACTATGCCGGCAGGCAGAAACGAGAACATGGTCAGCGGCTCGTTTCCGGCTTCTTCCCACACCTCGGCGATGACAAGGTTGGGCGGCGTGCCGATGAGAGTGAGCATTCCGCCCATGCTTGATGCGAAGGCGAGTGGCATGAGAAGGCGCGAAGCCGATGTGCCCGAAGCTGCCGCCATCGACACCACGATAGGCAGCATCAGCGCCACAGTGCCGGTATTGCTCACAAAACCTCCGATAAGCCCCGTGGCAAGCACCACAACAAGAAACAGACGGGTAGAACTTCCGCCGCCGAGTTTGAGAAGCCTGGCTCCGAGCATTTTTGCCAGACCTGTATTGAATATGGCGCCTCCGACCACAAAGAGGCCTATCATCATTATCACAATTGGATTCGAAAAGCCGGAAAGAGCCTCCTGGGTGGTCACAGTGCCGCTGACAGCCAGCAGCACAAGAGCGAGCAGAGCCACAACATCGGCGCGGACCCTGCCCCATATGAATCCGGCAACAGCCAGAGCAAGCGTCAACAGAGATATAAGCATAGGAGGTTAAGATGTTAGGAGGTCGGAGTTTCAGAATGCAAAAATAGTGAAAAATATGATAATGGAAAACAAGGGAAGAGGGCCGATGGTTTCACTGCGGAAGCAGAAAATGGTGCGGAGAAAAAAAGATTGGCAGGCAAACTCAAAAAAATTTGCTGCTATCGAGATATTATGCGTATATTTGCAGATTGAGAGGCGCATACAGCCCCTCTGCACAGACCACGGAATCAACTTAACTAATAAATAAATCTCACAGTACCAATGGAAAAAACTGTAAAGGCTTCGGCCCCGCAAAGGGCGAATGTGGTGGCAATTATCGCCATGTTCTTCCTCTTTGCCATGATTTCTTTCGTAACAAACCTCGCCGCCCCTATCGGCACTATCTGGGGCTATAAATTCGAGGGCAACTCCGTGCTCGGCATGATGGGCAATATGATGAACTTCGCCGCCTATCTCTTCATGGGTATTCCCGCGGGCAACCTCCTTGTAAAAATCGGATATAAGAAAACCGCTCTCTGGGCTATGGCAGTAGGCATTGTCGGCCTCTTCGTGCAGTGGCTCTCCGGCGTTGTGGGCGCCGACACCACACTGGGCAGCATCGCCGGCTTCCCCGTACCTCTGAATTTCTACATCTATCTTCTGGGCGCATTCATCTGCGGCTTCTGCGTGTGCATGCTCAACACCGTGGTCAACCCGATGCTCAACCTCCTCGGAGGCGGCGGCAACCGCGGCAACCAGCTTATCCAGACCGGCGGCTCGCTCAACTCACTCTCGGGCACACTCACACCCCTCTTCGTGGGCGCTCTCATCGGCGCTCTCAGCTCCAGCACCACTATGGGCGACGTCGCTCCCCTGCTCTGGATTGCCATCGGTGTGTTTGTGTTCGCATTCATCGTCATCTCGTTTGTTTCGATTCCCGAGCCTAACCTCAGCAAGGGCACCAAGAAAGTAAAATACAGCCATTCGCCCTGGAACTTCCGCCACACCGTGCTCGGTGTCATCGGCATTTTCTTCTATGTAGGTATCGAAATCGGTATTCCCGGCACCCTCAACTTCTACCTCGCCGACCAGAGCGCAAAGGGCGCCGGAATTGTCGGTGAAGCTTCGGCCATAGCAGGCGGCGTTGTCGCCATCTACTGGCTTCTTATGCTTGTGGGCCGTCTGGTATCAAGTGTTATCTCGGGCAAAGTATCGAGCCGCACACAGCTTATCGTGGTATCGATGACAGCTATCGTGCTCATCGCCATCGCCATCATTCTTCCCTCCGACATCTTCGTATCGATGCCGGCCTACAGCGCCGCCGACGGCTTCTCGATGGCCGACGTTCCGGCCAAGGCAATGTTCCTGGTTCTGTGCGGCCTCTGCACCTCGGTGATGTGGGGCGGTATTTTCAACCTCGCTGTCGAAGGTCTCGGCAAGTACACCGCCCAGGCCTCGGGTATCTTCATGATGATGGTAGTAGGCGGCGGCATCATGCCCCTGGTACAGAACGGCATCGCCAACGCTGCCGGCTACATGGCTTCCTACTGGCTCGTAATAGCCATGCTTGCCTACCTCTTCTTCTACGGCTGCGTAGGCTGCAAGAACGTCAACAAAGACATTCCCGTAACCGAAGACGCCGATCCCCGCAACCTCTAATCCGCAGTATAATCAGACTCGGCATAAAAACCTGTTTAATAACTTATTACATTTCCTCTTCCCAAAATATTGCCGATACTCCCTTTACGGGAAGTTATCCCGACATCCGAAGGGCATTTCTGTTCAGTCTTTACACCGGAATCAGATGGTGCGATGTCAATCAGCTTACCTATGAGAATGTCGATTTCACATCCGGTGTGTTGAAATTCGATCAGAGCAAGATTGCAGGAAGAAGCAAAAGCAGTAATGTCGTGACGCCATTGAGTCCGATGTTGCTGCGTATTATCGGGGAGCCGGAAACAGCGGGTGATTACCGACAGCGGATTTTCAATTTGCCGACATGGGCAACCTGTGTGAAACAACTCAAGGCATGGGTGAAGGCCGCGGAAATCGGAAAGAATGTCACATGGCATTGCGCCCGGCACAGCTTTGCTGTAAATATCCTTAACGGAGGTGCGAATATCAAGACCGTGCAGTCACTGATGGGCCACGCCAGCATTGAGATGACGGAGAAATATCTTCGTGTAGTAGATGAACTGAAGCACAAGGCAATCAACAGTCTCCCGGATGTAGTTGTGTAGCGCATCGTGGCGTGGCAATATTATGGCGGATATATGACATGATATTGACATGGCATTGATTTTCCCTTGTTGTTATATTTCTGAAATCGCCCTAATAAAAATTACAAACTCCGCCCAATCTTCGTTTTCAACAATGAGGGTTGGGCGGTTATTTTTCTCCTTTTCGCAAATCACGATGAAAAACAAAAAGAAAAAAATGGAGTGTGAAATCGGCAACGGGGATTGCGACTTTGGAGCAAGACCAACCAAACATCCGGCAAGGGTTTTGAGGCGCAAATTTAATTTCGTGCACCTCAAAACATACCTTGCCGAATCTTGTGATTCCGTTGAGCACTTGCATTTTTATCTGTGATTTATATTTTGACGGGTATGCACCGTATGTTGATAATAAAAATGCCATTATTGTGAATCAGATAGATGCGTATGGGTTATTATGCTGTATTGAAGATTGATATGGTAGTTCCAGTAATGAGGGAAATTTGAATACGGCTATTTGTATTGAGAAGGAAATCAACAGCAATATAGCGGCAATCGCCGGAAATATTAACCCTTTATCTGAATGAACGTATTGACGTATGAACGTACTAACATATGAACGGAAGAACACCTATTTGTCTTGAAAGAGCCAACTATAAAAAGAAGACTCCGAAGTTAAGTAGCACTTACCCTCGGAGCCAGTTGCGTCGTTATGATTATATGGAATAGAGCATTCGGTTAATTATCATAGTAGAATGTTGAAAAGGTACCCGGATATGACAGCAGTCAGGAATATTACAGCGACAATCATAGCGACAAGTTTCTTCTTGAAGATGCTTGCGAGCATTGACATTTCGGGTATAGCCATGCCCGCTCCACCGATAACGAGTGCTATCACAGCTCCTATACTCATGCCTTTGCCCATCAATGCCACACCGATAGGTATTGCAGTCTCAGCC
>CABQCA010000046.1 GCA_902462525.1 uncultured Porphyromonadaceae bacterium
CGACAAGGCCGCCACAGCCGTAGCCCGTTACTTCGACCCTGAGGTGAAGCATGTGCAGTCGTTTCTGGGCTGGGAGCAGGAGTACTTTCTTGTCGATGAAAGTCTCTACAGCGCCCGCCCCGACCTGATGCTTACGGGCCGCACACTCATGGGCCATGAAAGCGCCAAGAACCAGCAGCTCGAAGACCACTATTTCGGCGCGATACCTTCGCGTGTCGAGGCTTTCATGCTCGACCTCGAAATCCGCTGCCACCGACTGGGAATTCCATTGAAAACCCGCCACAACGAGGTGGCTCCCAATCAGTTCGAATGTGCACCCATCTATGAGGAAACGAACCTCGCCAACGACCACAACCTGCTGCTGATGTCGGTGATGTCGGAAGTGGCCCGCAAGCACAATTTCCGTGTTCTGCTCCATGAGAAGCCCTTCGCCGGTGTCAACGGTTCGGGCAAGCACAACAACTGGAGTCTCGGCACCGACCGCGGCGACCAGCTCTTCTCGCCGGGCAAGACTCCGAAGGACAATTTCCGTTTCATCACCTTTGTGGTGAACGTCATGGCCGCCGTGCACAAATATAATGCTTTGCTAAAAGCTTCGATAATGTCGGCTACCAATCAGCATCGTCTTGGCGCTAACGAAGCACCTCCGGCCATCATTTCTATCTTTACCGGCAGTCAGCTGTCGCAGGCTCTCGAGGCAATCATGCAGAGCGACAGCGCCGACTTTTCGGCTCTTAAGGACAAAGCCGGCTACTCGACGGGTCTTGCCCAGATTCCCGAGATTCTCATTGACAACACCGACCGCAACCGCACGTCGCCTTTCGCATTCACGGGCAACCGCTTCGAATTCCGCGCCGTAGGCTCCTCGGCAAACTGTGCATCGGCAATGATAGCGCTCAATGCCGCAGTAGCCGATCAGCTCGCCGACTTCCACACCAAGGTTGAGGCCCGTCTCGCCGCCGGGGCCGACCTTACCGACGCCCTCCTGGCAGAGATCAAGGTCCTGGTCGAGCAGTCGAAGGCCATACATTTCGACGGCAACGGCTACAGCGACGAATGGAAGGCCGAAGCCGCGCGCCGCGGTCTCGACTGCGAGACATCGGCACCCCGTATTTTCGATGCCTACCTTACGCCCGAGGTTGTGGCAATGTTCGGCCGCACAGGTGTGTTCACGCCAGTAGAGCTCGAGGCCCGCAATGAGGTGAAGTGGGAAATGTTCACAAAAAAAATCCAGATCGAGGCCCGTGTTCTCGGCGACCTCGCCCTCAACCATATAATTCCCGTGGCCACCCGCTATCAGAGCATGCTCATCGACAACGCCTGCAAGGTAAAAGAACTGTTCGGCTCCGACGGCAAGGCTCTCAGCGAGGGCAATGTCGAGGTTATTGAGAAGATCGCGCGGCATATCGGCTCGATACGCAATAACGTGCACGCCATGATCGACGCCCGCAAGAAGGCCAACACTATCGTAGACGAACGCCACAAGGCCATCGCCTATCACGACAATGTGATGCCCTGCATGGAGGCTATCCGCTACAGCATCGACAAGCTCGAACTGCTTGTCGACAATGAAATGTGGCCTCTGCCCAAGTATCGCGAACTTCTTTTCATACGCTGATTTCTGAATGGAACCCCTGAAACATGAATGTGGCATTGCGATGGTTCGCCTTCGCAAGCCACTTTCTTTCTATAAGGAGAAGTACGGCAGCTACAGCTACGGCCTCGACCGCCTGTATCTCCTGATGGAAAAACAGCACAACCGCGGTCAGGAAGCCGCCGGAATCGGTGTGGTGAAGCTCGCCACACCGGCCGGATTCGACTATGTTTACCGTGAACGCGCTCTCGGAACCGGCGCCATCGACGAAATTTTTGCCAATGTAGCCGGGGCGGTTGATAAAAACCTCAATGAAAAGGACGCCGGCGAGGTCGCCGCTTTCGAGCCTTTCATCGGCGACATCTACATGGGACATCTGCGCTACAGCACTACCGGTCGCAGCGGTCTCCAGTTCACGCACCCCTTTCTGAGACGGAACAACTGGCGCTCGCGGGCGCTGATGCTATGCGGAAACTTCAACATGACCAATGTCGATGAGATTTTCGACAGTGTTGTGGCTACTGGTCAGCATCCTCGTCTCTACAGCGACACCGTGCTGCTGCTCGAGCAGATAGGAATAGCTCTCGACAAGGAAAACCACCGTGTCTACCGCCGCTACCGCGACGAGACAGGGGGCTGCGAGCTTGCCCGACGCATAGAGAGCGAAATCGATCTCGGCCGCGTGCTTGAATCGGCGGCGCCGATATGGGATGGCGGTTTCACCATCTGCGGAACCACCGGTTCGGGTTCGTCGTTTGTTCTTCGAGACCCGCACGGCATACGTCCGGCGTTTTATTATTGTGATGACGAGGTAATAGTCGTCGCATCGGAACGTCCTGTCATTCAGACCGTCTTCAACGTGCCCTTCGGCGAAGTGAAGGAACTCGCTCCGGGCTGCGCCATGCTCATCAGTCCCGATTCCACTTTCGAACTGCGCCGCATATTGCCTGAAGCTGCCAACGCACGTTGCTCGTTCGAGCGCATCTACTTCTCGCGCGGCAGCGACGCCGATATCTACCGCGAACGCAAGCGCCTCGGTGCCAATATCGTCGATCCGTTGCTGACGATGGTCGACAACCGCTTCGACACCACCGTGTTCTCGTTTATACCCAATACGGCCGAGGTGGCATTCTTAGGCATGGTCGAGGAACTGAACCGCCATCTCGACGCTGGTCGGCGCAACGAGATATCGCGTCTCGCAGCCTCGGGACAACTCTCCGACGGTGTATTGGCTGATATTCTCCGACGCAAGGTGAGGGTTGAGAAAATAGCCATCAAGGACATCAAACTCCGCACTTTCATAGCAGAGGGCAGTTCGCGAAACGACCTCGCCACACATGTCTACGACGTAACCTACGGCTGTGTGCGTCAGGCTACAGATACCCTTGTGATAATCGACGACAGTATAGTGCGTGGCACCACCCTGCGTCAGTCGATTCTGCGTATCCTCGACCGTCTTCAGCCGGTGAGAATAATAGTGGTTTCGTCGTCGCCTCAGGTGCGCTATCCCGACTACTACGGCATCGATATGCCCCGGCTCGAGGAACTTGCCGCCTTCCGTGCTGTTATCTCGCTGCTCGAAAGTACAGGCCGCGCCGACATCATAGAAACGGCCCGTGCCGAGGCCGAGCGCATGGCTTCGTTGCCTGCCCCCGAACAGGAGAATGTGGTGAAAATGCTCTATGCGCCTTTCTCCGACAGTGAAATCGCAGAGCGCATGGCGCAGATGCTTACGCCTGCCGATATAAATGCTCGGGTAGATATTCTCTTTCAGACACTCGAAGGGCTTCACGAAGCCATTCCGGGCTGTCCGGGCGACTGGTATTTCTCCGGTGACTATCCTACGCCGGGGGGCATTCGCATGGTCAACCGGGCGTTCTTAGACTATATGGGCCGATGCAGAAAATAGTATATATCTTATTTTGCCTGCTGCTCGTATTGTTTTCAGGTTGCGTGAAGGACGACGAGCCTCGTTCGCTTGTCGGCGTGGGCGACACACTGCCGCACTTCGAAGTGACGATGAACGACGGATGCGTCGTTTCAGACCTTACACTGCGTGGACGGGAGGCATGGATAGTGTTTTTCAATACCGGCTGTGCCGACTGCCGCCGCGAGTTGCCGCGCCTCGAGGCCGTACACCGCAGCCGCCCGGAACTCACAATCGTGTGTATAGCCCGCAGTGAGGACGCCGCATCGGTTGCCGCTTTCTGGCGCGAAAATGACCTCACGCTGCCGTACTCGCCGCAGCCCGATGCCTCGGTCTACCATCTGTTTGCCACATCCGGCATACCCCGCCTCTATGTTGCCGATGCTTCGGGCCGCATCACAGCAGTCTACAGCGAAAAAGGCTTTCCGGAACTATCTTAAAGAACGACAAGGAGGTAAACGCTGATTACAGGCGTTTACCTCCTGCTTTCTTGTTCACCGGCTTTGCAACCGCAGGTCCTGCCAATCGGCATATCCGAATAGTGTGCCGCTGCCATATGCACGCTTTCCGCAACCTTATTTCTGAATTCCGGCGGTGCGATGACTTCGGCGTGTCCTCCGTAGCCGAGTATGAGGCGCTCCAGCTCGTTGTTTATCACTACCTTCAGCGACAACTGGATACTACCGTCGCGGAACCGTTGTTCAATCTTCTGCGATTTGTGGAAAGGCTTGGACTCGACATATGGTGCCTGTTGGCGATCTATTCTGATGACTACACGCCGTGCTTTGTCGCTTATTTGTTTTGTAACTCCGATGGTATCGTCAAAGAAATGAACCGGATCAAAGGCTGTACACTTTTTGAACGGGTGTTCTTTGTCCGGTTTCACGGAGCGGATACGGTCGAGAGCAAAAATGTTGACCTGCGGGGAACGGTTGGTCAACTTTTCGCAAATCAGAAACCAACGGTTCCGATATTCTTTCAAAAGATACGGGTATACAACCGAAATTTCAGGTTGATGGGCTTTGAATGACTGGTACTCAATGATCAGTGTGTGATGTTTCCTGACTGCATTATATATAATGCCGATGAATTTCGCGCCCTTATAATCCGCAACGTGTTCCATATCCATAGCAGGAACCGACGAGCCTGTCTGCCGTGAAATCTGTTCGTTGAGTTTGCTTATGATGTCGATTGACGACGCCAGTTGCGGGAAGCCCTGAAGCTGACGCAAAATGTCGAGAGCCGAATTGAGAGCATCAAGTCCCTCTTCATTAAGCGGTAGGTGTGTGATACTGTAATCAGGATCGTCGTATTCGTAATATTTGTTTTCGCGTACGACAATCGGAGCATTGTAGCCCAGGCGGTCGCTGCGCATCAGAGCAAGGTCATTCTGAAATGTGCGTCGGCTCACAGGGCTGCTCTTTCCTTCATATTCGGCAAGCGCATCGGTGCAGGCATCGATAAGGTCGTTGATGGTCCAGCGGCGGTAATGGTTCTGGAGGCATCTGTCTATCGTTGAAATCCGGATAAGAGTGGCTCTGTTGACGGGCATAGCTATTTTTTTCGCAAAAATAATAAAATTCCCCATAGTGCGCAAATCGGTTGCGCACTTCCTTCTCAACTTTGCTCCGTGAAAAAATAGCGGCTTTCCAACTGCCGTTTTAATATACTCTGAGCGTATGAAAATTGAAGGGAAAAAAACATCGGCCCAAATATTTACTGACAATATTGAAGAATCGGCACTTGAATGGCTGAAAGAATTTTGCAATCATCCGGCAATGGAAGGAATCCCCGTTGTGCAGATGCCCGACGTTCATGCAGGAAATTCATGCAATATCGGGACGGTTTATCCCATCGGAATGTATGTCAATCCCGATCATGTCGGGGTGGACATCGGGTGTACTATATCGATGCACAGGCTTTCAGATATGGTCGGTACAGAGCATCTGGCTCTTCTTGACTGTCGCATCAGGGAAGCAATTCCTACCGGAAATGAAATCTGTGCAAAGAACTCGCTAAATGAAAAAGAACTCTTCCGTTTTCTCAATTCACAATATCAGAAGGCGCATTCGGTTTCTCCAGATTTGATAAACGGGATTTCAAGAATCGATGGCGGATTTATTACAGAGTTCTGCCGCCGTATAAAATTGCAGGAAGGGGTATTCTACAAAAGCATAGGCACACTCGGCGGCGGTAATCACTTTATTGAATACGGAGAGGATTCGATGGCCGGCGAGGGATGGCTCTCTATCCATTGTGGTTCGCGAAACCTCGGTGTTAAAGTTGCCAACTACTGGCGAAACATAGCACAGAATCCTAAGCGGGCCGGATATACCGGCTTTCTGTGGGGCGATTCGCTGAAAGGTTATCTTTCGGATATGATTGTCGCGCAGGCATATGCGTTCTATAATCATCAGATAATCCGTGACCGCATATTCATGATACTAAAAAAGATATGCAAGGCTAAATGCGTTGAGTCGATATTTACGACTCACAACTATATATCCGTGAGCGACGAAAGGCCGATGCTTCGCAAAGGAGCCATAGAAGCTTCTGAAGGGCGAAAGGTGGCAATTCCGTTCAATATGCGCGACGGAATTGCTATCTGTGTCGGTAAGGGCAACTTGGAGTGGCTTGGTAGTGCGCCTCATGGTGCCGGACGTATCATGAGCCGCAGTATGGCTAAAAAGCAGCTGGAAATGAGAGATTTTGCAGAAACAATGTCGGGTATATTTTCGACATCGGTATGCGAGGGAACAATCGACGAGTCTCCGATGGCCTATAAACCGACGCAAGAAATCCTCAAATTGATTAAACCGACAGTCGATGTGATTTCAATTGTTAAGCCGAAACTCAACATCAAGGACAATTCATGATGAAACATTATATACAGATTACAGCCGGTCGCGGACCGGTGGAATGTGCCAGAGTGGTGACTCTTGTGGCAAGGGAAATTCTTAAGGCCGTCCCCGGTCTGCAGCTCGTCGACTGTGAGCCGCACAATCAAGTGGAGGGATGCTTTATGTCAATGGTATTCGCAACCGACAGCGTTATCATGCAATCTGTTGTCAGTGAATGGTGTGGCACAATTCTATGGCGTTCGACCCGCAATCCTTATCGCCCGGGGCACAAACGCAATAACTGGTTTGTGGGGGTCAACTTCTTTGATGAACTTGAGTTGCCTCAGATCAATGATTCGGACATCGTGTACGAGACATGCCGTTCGGGTGGCAGAGGAGGGCAGAATGTGAACAAGGTAGAGACCGCAGTCCGTGCTATTCACCGTCCGACCGGAATGTGTGTGAAATGTTCCGACGAACGTTCTCAGTTTCAGAATAAAGCCATTGCCCGTGAGCGCCTGTTACTTAAACTCAGGCTGCTGAACGACAATGCTGTTGCAGCTTCAAAATCGGAACAATGGAGCCATCATGGCTCACTCGAACGAGGGAATGCGGTAAAAAAATTTTCAGGCCCTTTGCTTCCTTAAATATTGAGTATTCTTGCCATGGTATAAACAGTTCGTGAAAATAAAAAGGAATGTCGCGAAAAAGTAGCGACATTCCTTGTAAGTATGCCCGTAGGGAGTCGAACCCTAATCGAAGGAACCGGAATCCTTTATTCTATCCATTGAACTACGGGCACATTTGGCGGCAGCTTTTCTGCCGATGCGGTTGCAAAGTTAATGATAATTTTGGCAACGGCAAAATAATTAGTACCTTTGTATACACAAATTATCTTAATATCAATGAAAAACTTGTTGTTATCTCTTCTGCTGGCGTGCGGTGTATCGGGGGCAAATTGTGAAGTGCCTGTTTATCTTGACGATACAGAGCCAATAGAAGACCGCATTGACGATGCTATGTCACGAATGACTCTTCGTGAAAAAATCAATCTGATTCATGCCCAGTCGAAATTCAGCGCTCCGGGTGTTCCTCGTCTCGGTATTCCTGAATTGTGGACTTCCGACGGCCCTATGGGCGTTCGGCCGGAAGTGATATGGGACGAGTGGAAACAAGCCGGATGGACCAATGATTCATGCATGGCATTTCCGTCGCTGACAGCACTTGCTGCGACATGGGATCCTGAAATGGCATATCTCTATGGTAAAAGTCTTGGTGAAGAAGCCCGGTTCCGCAATAAGAGCGTGATTCTTGGACCGGGGATAAATATCTACCGCACGCCTCTTTGCGGACGCAATTTCGAGTATATGGGCGAGGATCCCTATCTGACGGCGCGCATGACGGTGCCTTACGTGAAGGGAGTGCAGAGCAATGGTGTCGCCGTGTGTGTAAAGCACTTTGCGTTGAATAATAACGAGATAAACCGTCATACGACCAATGCCATTGTTGACGACCGTACTCTCTACGAAATATATCTTCCGGGCTTTGAGGCTGCTGCCGTAGAGGGCGGCGCATGGACATTCATGGGAGGATACAATCTGTTCCGTGGTGAGCATGCTACATACAGTTCGGTCCTCGTTGACCAGATTCTTAAAGGTGAATGGAACTGGGACGGTGCGGTACTTTCTGACTGGGGCGCGGTCCACGACACTCCTGCGGCTGTAAAGGGTGGTATTGACATGGAATTCGGTACATGGACCGACGGTCTTACAATGGGTAAGACCAACGCTTACGACAATTATTATCTGGCCACTCCCTATCTTAAAGGTATAGAGGACGGTACATATACAACCAAAGAGCTCGACGAAAAGGTGCGCCGTGTGCTTCGTCTGACTATGCGGACAGCCATGGACCGCAACCGTCCTTTCGGATCCTTTGTTTCGGATGAACATATCGCTGCTTGCCGTGAGATTGGCGAAAATGGTATTGTTCTGCTGCAGAACCGTGGCGATTTGCTGCCGATAGATCTCGATAAGACCAAAAAAATAGCTGTTATCGGTGAAAATGCCATAAAAAAGATGACAGTAGGCGGTGGTTCGTCGTCGCTCAAAGTCAAATACGAGATAACGCCGCTTGAAGGCTTGCGCCAACGTGCGGGCGATGCTGCCGAGATTGTTTACGCCCGCGGTTATGTGGGTGACACGAATACTGCCTCGAGCGGCTACACCACTGGCCAGAATCTTAAAGACGAACGTTCGGCCGAGGAATTGCGGGCCGAGGCCCTGCGGGTGGCTGCCGAGGCCGATATAGTGCTGTTTTTCGGCGGCCTTAACAAGAGCAAGCATCAGGATAGCGAAAGCGCCGACCGTAAGTCAATGGAACTTCCCTACGGACAGAACGAGCTGATTGAGGCTATCGCATCGGTTAATCCCCGGCTGGTTGTGGTGAATATCAGCGGTACGGGTGTGGCGATGCCATGGGCGGCGAAAGTTCCTTCGATACTGCAGGCGTGGTATCTTGGCAATGAAACCGGCAATTCCCTGGCGTCGGTGCTGTGTGGCGACGTCAATCCCAGCGGCAAATTGCCCTATACATACTATGCTTCTCTGGATCAGTGCGGCGCTCACAAACTTGGAGAATATCCGGGGCACCCGGGGCTGGACAATCTTGGCAATGAGGTAATGGATATGCCGTATAACGAGGGTATATACGTCGGATACCGCTTCACCGACAAAAACAGGCTGAAACCGACATTTCCATTCGGACACGGATTGAGCTACACGACTTTTGAATACGGTAAAGCCAGCGTGAAACCCGACGGAGAAAATTTCGTTGTCGCAGTTCCGATAACAAATGCCGGCGGCCGCGAAGGCAAGGAGACGGTTCAGTTATATGTAACCGATCTCAAAGCAAGTGTCGACCGACCTGTTAAAGAACTCAAGGGTTTCAGTAAAGTCCGGCTTGCCCCCGGCGAGAGTGCAGAGGTAATATTTACTCTTACACCGAGAGACCTGAGCTATTTCGATGCCGAGTCTCATAAATGGGTATGCGAGCCGGGAGCCTTTGATGCGCTGATAGGTTCCTCGTCGGCGGATATACGGACTAAAGTAAGATTTAATGTAAAATGAAGATTGAAAGAGGCGTTAAATTAACGTCTCTTTTTTTTGAGCCGAGGTGTAACAAATCGTATAGTCCCGTGTCTTAAGGATAGAAGCGAATGACAGATGAAAGCTAAAGACTTCGAAATTCTGGCGCGTAGCTTGCGCCCGGGCCTTGTGAAGGTCGCCTTCCGCATTGTGGACAACCACGATGAGGCTGAGGACGTGGTGCAGGATACGATGCTGAAGTTGTGGAGTCTGCGCGACAGTCTCGACAGATATTCGTCGGTCGAAGCCCTCGCAGTCGTTATCACACGTCGCCTGGCAATCAATGTGCTGCGGATGCGACGTCCGACAGTAGCTGTCGAGGACTACGAAAGCGCCGATGCCGAGACTCCGCTGACGGTACTCGAAAACAGTGAGAACGAGCGTCGGTTCGATCATGTGCTGTCGGTTCTCCCGGAAAGCTACCGCACGCTCATTGAGCTGCGTCATGTCGAGGGCTACGACAATGCCGCGATAGCGGCTATCCTCGGCAGCAGCGAGGGCGCCGTGAGGACGGCGCTCAGCCGGGCCCGGCGACGTGTGGCAGAAGTCTTCGCTTCGGTTCAATAAACGATTAATAACAAAGGAAAATGAAACATCAAAAGCCTCTCAATGCAGAAAGCGCCGCTGCTTTGGCCACGGCATTTCTCGACGGAGTCACCACTCCCGCCCAGGAGGAGAGCCTTTATGCTTTCTTCCGAACGGCTCCCGCAGGCTCTCTCCCGCAGGAACTGGAGGCCATGCGACCGATGTTCGCCTGGTACGAGGGCCTCAGGCCATCGGCGGCTAAGCGGACACCGTTCAGGCTTCGTTTCCGTTACGCCGCCGCGGCGTGTGTGGCGGCGCTCTTTGTAGTAGGAGCATCGGTAGTATTTAAAAATACGCCGGCAGAGAATCAGCTCTATGCTCAGTACAGCGGCAGCTACGTTATCCGCGACGGTGAGCGGATAAATGACATCGAGATGATTTACAGCACGGTGGTGAAAGCCGAACGCCTGGCCGACAGTCTCGAGGCTGTGGCCGAGCATGAGGAACGCCTGCTCGACTACGACTACGACCGTGCGCTGGTTGAGACGGCCCTCGCAAGTGTGTCGGATGCCGAGCTTAAGAATGAAATCAAGAGTGAACTGTTAGAATCACAATAAACTATGAAAAAATATATTGCAATTTTGATATGCGCGGTATTTTGCTGCGGTATCATGGCCGCTCAGGGTAAAATCGATAAGGTGATAAATTCGCTTGAGGACAAGAACGATGTGGAGACAACCTACACAGAGCGACGTTCGCCCAAGAAGAAGAAACTTGTGATGACTTCACGTATATTCAACTTCAGCAACAGAGCCTACTACGAAAAGCTGTGCAAGGCGATGGAAGATGAGCGCAGCAACAGTGTCAGTGCCGTGAAAACGAAAACGCAGATGACCTACCGTTTCGACGACGATAAGGGCGTTAGCACCTACACTCTGAGCTGCACCGCGGGCGGCTCCGCTCCCTACGTGATGGTTATGACATGGCGAAGCAATTCTGCCGACGACAGTTCGTTTTTAGAGGACTCCGATATGCAGACTCTGACCTATGAGACTGCCGATGGCAGCAGAGTGCTCATCAATTATAGTACAGGTGAATGTATGCAGTCCCGAAAAGAGGCTGTGAAAGCGCGACGCGAGGCCGCGAAGATTCGTCGCGATGCTATGGCGAAGGCCCGTCGAGAAGCCGTCAAAGCCCGTCGCGAGGCTGCCAAGGCCCGCCGCGAAGCAGCCAAAGCCCGTCGCGAGGCGGAACGGGCACGTCGCAGTGCGTCGCATAATGTTTCCGGCAACGTTGTCTACCAGCTGTAGGAAAAGCCGACCCGTGCGAGCTCGGCGCTGATAGGCGGCTGGAGCTTGTAAAGGCTTATTGAGCCATGCTTTACCGTCGGATATCGTGCAGCGATTTCAGCGACGATCCGGTAAACGGCGTTTTCGAGCAGGGCCGATGGAACGGCCATGCACCCTCTGATTAAATCTACAATTTCAGCATAATTAACGGTGTCGCCGAGGCTGTCGTGAATCATGGCAGCCTCGGCGTCTATCGTCAGGGCAAGGTTCACCTCAAAGGTATTGCCGACAATGGTTTCCTGCGGATCAACGCCGTGACGGGCGAAGATCCGCAGGCCATCGATGTGTATGGTGCCTTCGAGACTCATTATCTACGGCCTTTGCGGCGTTTTTTACCGACACTTTCCTGACGGCGTTCCTTGTTTTTGTTTGCTTTGGCGTTGATTTCGTTGATGCCGCGCGGAGGATTCTTCTCGTCGACAATCACAAAGTCGAGTTGCTTTTTCTGTATGTCGGCCCTCGCTACCTGCACTTCGATGGCATCGCCGAGTCGGTAGCGGTTGCCGTGTTTGCGGCCTACGAGCGAGAAGTTTTTTTCATCGAAATCGTAGAAGTCGTCGGCGAGGTCGCGCACGGGCACAAGGCCTTCACATTTGTTGTCGTCGAGTTCCACGTAAAGCCCCCACTCGGTGACACCGGAGATCACACCCTTGAATACTTCTCCGAGGTGGTCGCTCATGTATTCGACCGCCTTGTACTTTATTGAAGCGCGCTCAGCGCTTGCGGCGAGCTGCTCCATGTCGGAGGAGTGCTTGCACTGTTCTTCGAGTTTTTCGAGGTTTACGCTGCGTCCGCCGGCGAGATAGCGTTCGAGCAAACGGTGTACCATCATGTCGGGGTAGCGGCGGATTGGCGATGTGAAGTGGGTGTAGAAGTCAAATCCGAGGCCGTAGTGGCCGATATTCGTTGTGGTGTAGACTGCCTTTGCCATCGAGCGTATAGCAAGTGTCCCGAGGAAGTTTTCTTCGCCTTTTCCCTTGAGGTCGAGCAGCATCTTGTTGATGGAGCGGTTTATTTCTTTGGGAGTGCCTTTGGTTTTTATCTTGTAGCCGAAAGTACGGGCTATATCCGCGAGGCCGGCGAGGCGTTCGGCATCGGGCTGGTCGTGCACGCGGTAGACGAAAGCCTTGGCTTTCTTGCGTTTGGGCACTACTCCGATAGCGGTCGCAACGGTTTTGTTGGCAAGGAGCATGAACTCTTCGATGAGTTTGTTGGCGTCTTTCGATTCCTTGAAGAACACAGCCGTAGGGTGGCCGGTTTCGTCGATTTCGAAGCGCACCTCGGCACGGTCGAACTCTACTGAACCGTTCTCATAGCGGTTGGCCCGCAGTATTTTGGCAAGACGGTCGAGCGCGAGGATTTCGTCGGCATAGTCGCCGTGCCCTGTTTCGATGACGTCCTGGGCTTCTTCGTAGGTGAACCGCCGGTTGCTGCGTGTGACGGTACGCACTATTCTCGATGCTACTATCTTTGCGTTTTTGTCCATTTCGAAGACGCATGAGAAAGTCAGTTTGTCTTCGTCGGGCCTAAGAGAGCATATGCCGTTGCTGAGGTGCTCGGGCAGCATGGGAATTGTACGGTCGACAAGATAGACGCTCGTTGCGCGGTCGCGGGCCTCGCGGTCGATGATGGTGTCGGGGCGGACATAGTGCGTGACGTCGGCTATATGGACGCCAATCTCATAGTTGCCGTTGGGAAGTACGCGGAATGAAAGGGCGTCGTCGAAGTCCTTGGCGTCGCGTGGGTCAATGGTGAAGGTCGTGACACTGCGCATGTCTTCACGGGCCGCCACGACATCGTCGGTGATTCCGGCATCGATTTTGTCGGCTGCTTTTTCGACGGCTTCGGGGTAGCGGTACGGAAGGCCGAATTCAGCGAGGATGGCATGCATTTCGGTGTCGTTTTTGCCGGTTTCGCCAAGGATATCCACCACTTCACCCTGCGGGTTTTTGGCCTCCTCGGGCCAGTTGGTGATGCGTACTATTGCTTTGTCGCCGTTTTTGCCGCCTTTGAGTTTATTGCGGGGAATATAGATGTCGGTGGCGAGAAATTTGGAATCGGTGAGCAGATAGGCGAGCCGGCGGTCTATTTTGAGGGTTCCGATGAACACCTGATCTTTCTTCTCGATGATATCGGTGACTTCGGCCTCGGCTTCGCGGCCCTTTACCCGGGCCGCGATGGCGATTGCCACGCGGTCGCCGTTGAGGGCGTGCATGGAGTTGCGCTCAGCCACAAAGATTTCCTCGCCGTCGTCGGTGAGCACGCTGTTTTTGCCGTTTGAGCGTCGCGAGAAAATGCCTTCTGCGCTTACGGTGCGCTGCGGCGATTTGTATTTGCCCGGCGCTGTTTCAATTAGTTCGCCGTCGAAAGCCATTTCTGCCAGAAGCATTGCTACTGCTTTGTAGGCTGCCATGGAGTCGGCGCCGATGGCGTGGCTCAGCTGCCGGTAGTTGAATGTTTCTCCGGAGTGGGCGGCGATGTAGTTGTCGACTTCGGTCTTAAGCTGACGGGCTTTGGGTTTTGTGTTAGTTTTCTTTGCCATGTGTGATGATGTGTCGGGCAGGAAAAAATCCCCGCGGGCGTTTCTTATTAGAACACGTCCGCGGGTGTAAAGGTTTAAGCGTCTACGTTGGCGTAGGTGGCGTTTGATTCGATGAAGTCGCGGCGCGGTCCCACGTCCTCGCCCATGAGCATCGAGAATATTCTGTCGGCCTCGGCGGCATCGCTGATGTGAACCTGCTTGAGGATTCGGCCTTCGGGACTCATGGTGGTGGAGCGGAGTTCCTCATCGCTCATCTCGCCCAGACCTTTGTAGCGCTGCACGGTGGTTTTCTGTCCGGGGTGGCTGTCGATGAATTTCTGCACTTGCATGTCGTTCCAGCAATATTCCTCGCTTTTGCCGGCCTTGCATTTGTAGAGTGGCGGCGAGGCAAGATAGAGGAACCCTTGCTCGATGAGGGGACGCATGCGGCGGAAGAAGAATGTCATCAGCAGAGTGGCGATATGCGCGCCGTCGACATCGGCATCGGTCATGATAATTACCTTATGGTAAGCGAGTTTGGAGAGGTTCGGGGCTTTGGGGTCGTCCTCTGTGCCTATGGTCACGCGGAGAGCGCGGAAGAGATTGGTGATTTCCTGATTGTCGAAAATGCGGTGATCGAGAGCTTTCTC
>CABQCA010000047.1 GCA_902462525.1 uncultured Porphyromonadaceae bacterium
AAAATGCCGTTATTCTGGCCCACTATTATGTCGACGGGAGTCTTCAGGATATCGCCGACTACGTGGGCGATTCGCTGGCTCTGGCGCAGACGGCGGCGGCAAAGTGTGCCGACGCCGATATTATCGTGATGTGCGGCGTGCATTTCATGGGCGAGACCGTGAAGGTGCTGTGCCCTGACAAGAGGGTACTGGTGCCCGACGCCACGGCAGGCTGCTCGCTTGCCGACAGCTGTCCGGCCGACGAGTTCGCGGCTTTCATCGAAGAGCATCCGGGCCACACGGTAGTGTCGTATGTGAATACTTCGATAGGCGTGAAGGCTCTCACCGACATTCTGGTGACCAGCGGCAATGCCCGCAGGATTATCGACAGCCTGCCGGCCGACGAGAAAATTATCTTCGGACCGGACCGCAATCTGGGCGGCTACATCAACTCCGTGACGGGCCGCGAGATGGTGCTGTGGGACGGTGCCTGCCATGTGCATCAGCGTTTTTCGGCTGCTGCCATAGCGGAACTTAAGAAGGCTCATCCGGAAGCGCCGGTACTCGTACACCCGGAGTGCAGCAGGCCCGTGCGGCTTATGGCCGACAAGCTGGGTTCGACGGCGGTACTTCTGAAATATGCCCTCGAAAGCGACGCCCGCGAATTTATCGTAGCCACCGAGAGCGGCATTCTCCACCAGATGCGCAAAAGCGCGCCCCAAAAAACTTTCATCGCCGTTCCACCCGAGGACAGCACATGCGGCTGCAACGAGTGCAACTTCATGAAGCTCAACACCCTGGCAAAACTCCGCGACTGTCTTGTGAACGAGTCGCCCGAAATAACGATCGATGAAGAACTGCGCCTGAAAGCCCTGCGGCCAATAAACCGTATGCTTGAGTTAAGCTGACGGCCCCTCGTCCTCGTATCTCGCCCCTAAAAACTATTATCTTGACTTTATAAACTCCATTAACTCCACCGATAAAACTCCACTATGGAATACAATCATAAAGCGATAGAGGCCCGTGTGGCCGATTACTGGAAGAATCTGAACATCTATCATGTTGAGATCGACAGGTCAAAGCCCAAATATTATGTGCTCGACATGTTCCCCTACCCGTCGGGCGCGGGGCTGCATGTGGGTCATCCGCTGGGTTACATAGCATCGGACATCGTGGCACGCTTCAAGCGTCTGCAGGGCTTCAATGTGCTGCACCCCATGGGTTTCGACGCCTACGGTCTTCCGGCCGAACAGTATGCCATCCAGACAGGGCAGCATCCCGAGGTGACAACACGCATCAACACGGCACGCTACCGCAGCCAGCTCGACAAAATCGGTTTCAGCTTCGACTGGGACCGCGAGGTGCGTACGTGCGATCCGGAATTCTACCGGTGGACACAGTGGGCGTTTCTGAAAATGTTCGGTTCCTACTACGACCGTACTGCCGACCGTGCCATGCCCATCGAGCAGCTTGTGGAGAACTTCGAGAGCCGCGGAACTGAAGGCATCGACGCAGCATGCACCAAGGAACTGCACTTTACAGCCGACCGGTGGAAGGCCATGAGCGAAAAGGAGAAAAGCGACACACTGATGAATTACCGCATAGCCTACCAGGCCAACACGATGGTGAACTGGTGTCCCAAGTTAGGCACAGTGCTTGCCAACGACGAAGTGAGCGAGGGTTTGTCGGTGCGCGGCGGTTATCCCGTCGAGCAAAAGGAAATGTGGCAGTGGTGCCTCCGCGTATCAGCCTATGCCGAACGTCTGCTCGAAGGCCTCAGCCGCATTGACTGGTCGGAATCGATAAAAGAGACACAGCGCAACTGGATCGGCCGCTCGGAAGGCGCCGAGATGCACTTCCGCATCGACGGCCGCGACGACATCGATCTCGAAATATTCACCACACGCGCCGACACCGTTTTCGGCGTAACATTCATGGTGCTTGCGCCTGAAAGCAAATATGTGGCACAGCTCACCACCCCCGGACAGAAAGCCGAAGTCGACGCTTACCTCGAAGCTATCAGGCACCGTACCGAACGTGAACGTATGATCGACAAGAAAGTGACCGGAGTCTTCAGCGGCAGCTATGCCATCAACCCGCTGTCGGGCAAAAAGATACCCGTCTATATCAGCGACTATGTCCTTGCCGGCTACGGCACCGGCGCCATAATGGCGGTGCCCGCACATGACAGCCGCGACTACGCCTTCGCCCGTCATTTCGGACTGCCCATAATACCGCTGATCGAAGGCGCCGACGTGAGCGAGGAAAGCTATGATGCCAAAGAAGGCACAATGATAAACAGCGACGGTCCCGAGCTGAAACTCAACGGCATGAGCGTGAAGGAGGCCATCGCTGCCACAAAGAAATTCATCGAGGAAAAAGGCATCGGCCACGTGAAGGTGAACTTCCGTCTGCGCGACGCCATCTTCAGCCGTCAGCGCTACTGGGGCGAGCCTATTCCGGTGTGCTACGTCGACGAATTTCTTTGTCCCTACGACCACCTGCCCCTCGAGCTGCCCGAAGTCGACAAATATCTGCCCACCGAAACAGGCGAACCACCGCTCGGACGTGCCAAAAACTGGGCCACTCCCGAAGGCTATCCGCTGGAGCTCAACACCATGCCGGGTTTTGCAGGCTCGTCGGCCTACTATCTGCGCTACATGGACCCGCACAACGAAAAGGCCCTCGTAAGCCGCGAAGCCGACGAGTACTGGCGCTCGGTCGATCTCTACATCGGAGGCAGCGAACACGCTACCGGTCATCTCATCTACAGCCGTTTCTGGAACAAATTCCTTTACGACTACGGCGAGGTTGTGGACGACGAGCCTTTCCGCAAGCTCATCAATCAGGGCATGATCCAGGGGCGTACCAGTTTCGTTTACCGCATCAAGGACACCAATACTTTCGTAAGCTCCGGTCTTAAGGACCAGTACGATACTACTCCTATCCGCGTGGACATCAGCATGGTGAGCAACGACATCCTCGACCTCGACGCATTCCGCGCATGGCGTCCCGAGTTCGCCGACGCCGAGTTCGTGCTCGACAACGGCCGCTATGTATGCGGCCACGCCGTCGAGAAGATGTCGAAATCGATGTTCAACGTCGTAAACCCCGACGACATGGTCGAGCGCTACGGCGCCGACACCCTGCGCCTCTACGAAATGTTCCTCGGACCGCTCGAAGCCAGCAAACCCTGGGACACCAACGGCATCGACGGCGTCTACCGCTTCATCAGAAAATTCTGGGGTCTCTACTGGAAAGGCAGCGACTGCATGGTGGACTCCTCGGCACCCTCGCGCGACAATCTCAAAAGTCTCCATAAACTCATCAAGAAAGTAAGCACCGACATCGAATCGTTCTCGTTCAATACCTCGGTAGCCGCCTTCATGATATGCGTCAACGAACTTGCACAGCAGAAATGCCGCAGCCGCGAAATCCTCGAGCCCCTCGCCGTCGTTCTGTCGCCCTTCGCGCCCTTCATCGCCGAGGCACTGTGGCACGACGCCCTTGGCCACGACACCAGCATTGTCGATGCCACCTGGCCGCAACACAACGAAGCATGGCTGACCGAAGACACCGTGACGATGGCCGTGTCGTTCAACGGAAAGGCGCGTTTCAACATCACCGTGCCCGCCGACATGCCCCGCGAGGAAATCGAAAAAGCCGCCGTTGAAGCCGAAGGCTCCGCCAAGTGGCTCGAAGGCAAGACGGTGCGTAAAATCATTGTCGTGCCGGGCAAGATTGTGAACATCGTAATCGGCTGACGCAATAAAACGACGCCCGGAACCGTTATCTAACTATGCGACAAATAGTTTTTGCGAGCAACAACGACCACAAACTGCGCGAGCTGCGACAGCTCCTCGGCAGCAGCTTCGAAGTGCTGTCGCTCTCCGACATAGGCTGTCACGACGACATCCCTGAAACCGCCGACACCTTCGAGGGCAATGCCCTGCTCAAAGCACGATACGTGAAAGAACACTACGGCTACGATTGCTTCGCCGACGACTCGGGCCTCGAAGTCGACTCCCTCGGGGGCGCACCCGGAATCTACAGCGCACGCTATGCCGGATCCGGCCACGACAATGCCGCCAACAACGCACGCCTTCTTCACGAACTCGAAGGCATCGCCGACCGCCGCGCACGCTTCCGCACAGCCATAGCTCTGCTCGAAGGCGATGCCGAACCACGATACTTCAACGGCTCCGTCGAAGGCACCATTCTCACCGAACCTCACGGCGACGGCGGATTCGGCTACGACCCGCTGTTCCGTCCCGACGGCTGGCAAATTTCGTTCGCCGAGGCATCGGCCGACGAAAAGAACGCCGTCAGCCACCGCGGACGTGCCGTGCGTCTGCTTGCCGCATATCTTGATTCCCATCCGACAAAACCGATCATTTGATGATAAACAAGACTTTTCTCCTTCTTGCGGCTGTCATAGCCCTCATAGCAATGCCGTTCGGGCTTAATGCCGCCAACGACCTCTCCGGCCGCTGGACCCTCTATCCGGCAATGGGTCCTTCATTCTCGAAAATAGTAGAGACTCCCGACAAGGCATATACCCTGTCGAACGGCAAACTGTCGTCGCGCGCCACCGACGGGTCCGACGAGGTGTACATCTACTCGAGTGCCAACAAACTTTCCGACTCCGATATTTCCGACATCTTTTATAACCGGGACAGCAAGTACCTGCTTATCTGCTACTCCAACGGCAATCTCGACGTGCTCTACGACGACGGCCGTGTGGCCAACATGCCCGACATCAAAGATGCCGTTATTTCGTCGGGACGCGGAATCAACGACGTTTCGTTCGCCGGCGGCCGCATATATCTCGCCACCGACTTCGGTCTCGTTGTCTACGATGAGAAGAAGCAGGAAGTCGTCGACTCCGGAATCTACAACCGGAAGGCATCGCATGTATTCCCCATGGGCGACAGGCTGCTGCTCATGTTCGATACTACCATCTGGGAATCGACACTGAGCGAACCCCACTACAGCCTCGACAGTTTCAGACAGCTGGTACAGATATGGAACTACGACATCCGAAAACTTTCGGATACAGCACTGATCTTCTATCACAGCTTCGGCATCATGCGCATCGACTTCACTTTCGGCGAAACGACAGAATTCACACAGAGTGAAATCGGCGATTTCACCTACGATGCCGCCTACGATCTGCTGCAGCCCCTCGGCGACGGCTCGGTTTTCACCTATGATGCCCGGAAGATGTACATTGTCGGCAACGACGGCGTACGCATCACCCGCGACATACCCCAGGCACTGCTCGGCTCCGATCTGTTCTGCTCCGGAAGCCTGGCATCGGTATGGGCCGTCGACAAGGACGGCTACGGACGCTACGATCTCTCCGGCGACACCCCTGCCTTACTGATGCAGCCCTCACGCCCCGACGGCCTCACCGTCGACAGCGCCTACGGCTACACATGGAGCAACGACGGAAACCGACTCTATATTGTTAAAAAAACGCCGACCATCTATCTGCCGGACTCGAACGGTGACGACTGGAACGGCATACAGATTGTGAATGTTCTCGAACCGGCCACAGGTACTTTCCGCGATATCACAGTCTACGATTTCGACCCCTCGGAATTATCGCCGGAATTGGCGGCTCGCCAGCGCGAAAGCGGCTGGAAAGGTATGGTTGGCGGAGCCGGACGCGTTCTTGAAGACCCCGATGACCCGGAAGTATGGTACCAGACGTTCAACGGAGAACCGGCCTTCGCTTTCCGCGGCAACGAGCCAGTGGCAGTCTTCAACAACAACAACTGCTACGACGGCGCCAACGCATCGCGCGGCTACGTATCAGGAATCGACAGAGACGGCAACCTCTGGCTTGGCTTCGCATATCGGGAGGCTCCCAACCCTTCTTTCTACGTTCTGCCGGCGGCAAAACGCCGGGGAGATCTCAGAAACATCACCAAATCGGATTTTATACGTCTGGGCTACGATGATTTCTCGGGCGACCGCGACTTCAGTCTCCTTTTCTGCAAGCACTCCCGATTTATCATTTCGACTGTGGGCAACCACGATCAGGGATTGCTGGTAATCGATACCAACGGCACACCTTCCGATTTCTCCGACGACCGCTATGTCGTTCACAAGACATTCACCGATACCGAAGGCCACGCCATAACCGAAGACCGTCTGCCCTTTCCCGTCGAAGACCACAACGGCGCCATCTGGATTCCTTCCGACAATGGCCCGCTTGTGATAAACAATCCGGCGAAAGCCTTCGACCCCGACTTTGCCGTGCGGCGTCCCATCGTGCCCCGCAACGACGGCACAAACTTCGGCGACTATCTTCTCGACGGCATACAGATACTTTCTGTCGCTGTCGACCCCTCGAACCGCAAATGGCTGAGCACAGCCACCGACGGCGTGTACCTCGTAAGCGAGGACGGTACGGAAATACTGCGTCACTTCACAGCACAGAACTCACCCCTGACCTCGAACACAGTCTACTTCGCAGCCTCCGACCCCCACAGCAACAAAGTGTTCTTCGGCACCAAGGAAGGCCTCTTCGCCTTCGACAGCGACTCGTCGCCCGCCGCCGAAGACTACTCCGACGTCTATGCCTATCCCAACCCTGTGCGACCCGACTACACCGGCTGGATCACCATAGCAGGCCTCAAAGACAACTCGCTTGTCAAAATTGCCGACATCGCCGGCAACGTCTTCTTCCAGGGACGTTCCGAAGGCGGAATGATAAGCTGGGACGGCTGCAACAGTGCAGGCGAGCGAGTTCGCACAGGAGTATATTTCGTCTTTGCTTCCGAAAATGAAAGCGGCAGTTCCACGGGGGCCGTCACCAAAATTATGGTTGTCAACTGACAATAGTCTTAACCCGATATGAATCATTCATCTCTGAAATACGCCGACGAACGCGATAAAATCTACGGTCTTGCCGGAATGGCAATAACGCTTGTGGCTCTCGACGGCGAAAAATACCTTTGCGAAATACGCCTCGACGCACCGGCCGACAAAAGTTTTGTCATGAGCCACGACTACGGCTTCACCGGCAATCCGCGCATGTCGGCGCGCATAGTCTGGGAGCAGACACTCTCCGATCTGCGCATGACAGCGTCGATGGCTTTGGGCAACATAGCCTGCCGACGCTACGTCCTCGGGCACCGCGCCATCGACGACGACGACATAGCAGCCGTGCGCGAAGCCGTACGCCTCGACGCCGGCGAACACTGCAGCCTCGACACCGACGAAGCCGACAGTCTCTTCAACACCTCGCTGAACTATGTGCAGCGAATATTCCGCCATTCGGGCGTTCAGGAGATTGCGCATACATTCGCCGGACACATAGGCCGCCGCCGCACCATGTCGGGGGCTGAAGCCGTCGAGATCCTCCATTCGCTCGGTCTGTCTTAAAAAAACGGAAAACGACAAGTTTTAAACGGCATACAACTAATTATTGAAACACAAATTTAGAAAGATGTCAACCAACACTGTAGACGATAAACGCAAAGTCACCACAGCGCGTCTTACCGAAATGAAACAGCGCGGCGAAAAAATCGCCATGCTCACCGCCTACGACTACTCGATGGCCAAACTCATCGACGAAGCCGGCATGGATGTCATTCTGGTAGGCGACTCGGCCTCGAACGTCATGGCCGGCAACGTGACCACTCTCCCAATAACCCTCGACCAGATGATTTACCACGCCAAGAGCGTCATCAAAGGCACCAGACGAGCGCTTGTGGTATGCGACATGCCCTTCGGCACCTATCAGGGCAACTCCAAGGAAGCTCTCGCCTCCGCTATCCGCATAATGAAGGAAAGCCACGCCGAAGCCGTGAAAATCGAAGGCGGCGCCGAAATTCGCGAATCGATAGAACGAATCCTCTGCGCTGGCATTCCCGTGATGGGACACCTCGGACTCACTCCGCAGTCCATCAATAAATTCGGCACCTACGCAGTGCGCGCCAAGGAAGAACACGAGGCCGAGAAACTCATAGCCGACGCTCATCTGCTCGAGGAGATCGGCTGCTTTGCCATCGTACTCGAAAAGATTCCGGCCGAACTTGCCGCCCGCGTAGCCTCCGAACTCACCATACCCGTGATCGGCATCGGTGCCGGCGGAGGTGTCGACGGCCAGGTGCTTGTGATGCACGATATGCTCGGCATCAACAAAGGTTTCTCGCCAAAATTCCTGCGCCGTTACGCCGACCTGTCCACAATCATCAACGATGCCGTGGGCCGCTACATCGACGATGTAAAATCGTCGGACTTCCCCAACGAATCCGAACAGTATTGATTCCTCTGCGGAACATACTCGGCGAACTCACACACGCCTGCCTGCCGAGGCTCTGTCCGGCATGCGGGCGTGCTTTGCTTCCAGACGAGGAAGCCATGTGCACCCGTTGCCTGATGGAACTTCCGCGTATACCGCTCATCGGCCTGGCCACCGGAACAGGGCTGCCCGAGGCTCTGTCGAACGGCCCCGCGCCTGCAGGATTTGCCGCTGTATGGTTCCGGTACGACCGCCATGAATCTTTCGCCGATCTTGTGCGAAACGCCAAATACGCCGACCGCCCGCGTCAGGGACGCCTTCTCGGCCGCGCTTTTGCCCGCGAACTGCTGGCGGCGCGGCCCGATGCCGCGGCCGCACTCGACGTCCTTCTGCCGGTGCCCATGCACTGGACAAAGCAGTTACGACGGGGCTACAACCAGAGCGTCGAAATAGCCCGCGGAATATCCGACATCACCGGAATACCCGTTGGCGACAACCTCGAGGCAACGTCACCGCACAAAACACAGACACACCGTTCACGCTCAAAACGACTTGTCAACGTGCGCGGTACAGTGGCATGCCGATACCCCGACGAATTGTCCGGCCTCGATATCGCCATCGTCGACGATATAGTGACAACCGGCGCCACAGTCAGCGAATGCGTCTTCGCCATCGGCAACTCCGGCGCACGTCCGGCCTCCATCGGCGCTCTCGCCCTCGGTGCCCCGGTAATTACTTAAAATAATCAGTATGCAGTTACAAAAGGCATGTGCCGAAGATATGGACGATGTTATGCAGGTTTTCTCGCAGGCTCGCCTTGCTCAACGTCGCGCCGGATTCAAACAATGGGAGGACCACTACCCGTCCGTCGAAATTTTAAAATCTGACATAAACAATTCCACAGGATTTATTTTCGATGACAACGGAAATATAGCCGGCTATGTGGCAATAGCCACCAATGACGAGGAATATAATAGGCATAACGAGTTATGGAATACAGATAAACCCTATGCTGTATTTCACCGTATTGCCATATCAGACGCTTACAGAGGTAAAAAATTATCCGGCGAACTGTTCAATCTGGCCGAACTCAAAGCCCGCAAATCAGGAGCTGTTTCAGTCAGAATCGATACAGGACCCGAAAATAAACCGATGCAGCATATTCTCTCGAAAAGGGGATACCTAAATCTCGGTTATTGTGATTTTGTCTGGGGTAAACGGCTGGCTTATGAAAAGTCACTTTCATAAATCCAGCGGTATTCCATCGTCAGTATATACATATTTAAGAAAGAAAAGAGTTAAATTCTGTAAAAATATGCTATAAAGCATATTTTATTCAAATATTATTTCTATCTTTGACCCGCAAAGACAAAATAATAGGCCTGATCTTTTGTTACAAAGTTCAAGCCAAAATAAGTGAATCATAGGTTAGGATGCAATTGCCTGCGATGGGTCGTTGCATTTTTTTTGCGGCCTGAGGCAAGGCGATCGCCAAAGTTCAGACATGGCAATCAGACACATAGTTCGGTCAGTGATTGAAAGTTGCCTTTCCTCCGCCGAGGTCATTTATTCAGTCGATTGTGAAGTAACGGGAGTTCTTGGCGGCAATGTAGAAGCCGGCTACCGAGGAGGCCGGTTCGAGTGCGCCGTTCACAGTGACCGCCAGACCGATGTCGGCAGGACTAAGCAACGACATCAGAGTGTGCATTGTGGCCTGGTCGGGCAGCGACGGATAGCCAACCGCGGGCCTGATACCCCGGTAGCGGGCCCGACGCATTTCGTCGATGGTCAGATTTTCGTCGGAGGCATAGCCCCACAATTGTCGTCGGACAAGGCTGTGAAGCCACTCTGAAGCGGCTTCGGCAAGGCGGTCGGTCACCGACTGCAGAAGCAGCGAACGGTACTCATCGCCCGAACGCCTGGCCTCTCCGATCATATTGCGGATAACGTCGCCTGTAGTGACTGCGAAACAGCCGATTGTATCGCCACTCCCTTCAGGAGCAATGAAATCAGCGAGAGCAACGCACACGGAACGGCCCGGCTTTGCTTTCTGACGCGGAGTAGGCACGGTTACACGGCCGTCAACCACTATGGCATCGTTTTGTGAATAAGCATCGTAAAAGGCTACCTGAGCACGCATAGTTGCCCCGGCAGCCTTTAGAATTGCCAGCACCTCCTCGGCATCACGCCGAAGAGAAGCAGCCTCTCTACTCTCTGAGGCCACGCGCCAGCAATTGTTGAAATAGACATAATTAATATACGGTTCTACCTCCGCCACAGGTACTTCGGCGAGAGTGCGGACACCCGTAAACGACGGTCTGGGCGAAGATTCGGTATTTCGTATTGAGGGTTTTCCCGGTTCTGCAGTGGCAGCTGCTGCTTCGTAGTCGGCAACCAGTTTTCGCTGGCGATCTTTCACGGCCAGACACTCGGCATCGTAGTCGGTCATCAGCCGCGAAGCCACAACAGGATTCGCCGAGGCGTCGGGAACGCGGACAACGAGTCCGTCGCCGTATTCCGGGGCTATCTTCAGTGCTGTATGCAACTCGGTTGTGGCAGCGCCTCCCACGAATAGCGGCACGCCGATACCGGCGCGCCGGAGGGCCGCGGCTGTAACAGCCATTTCGCCGAGCGATGGCGAGATGAGGCCGCTGAGACCTATGAAATCAGGTTTTTCGCGCAGCGCCGCCTCGACGATGGTACGGGCCTCAACCTGCACTCCGAGGTCGATGACCTCGAAATTATTGCATCGGAGCACCACCGCGCATATATTCTTACCGATGTCGTGCACGTCGCCGCGGACAGTCGCCATGAGGATTTTTCCCTTGGTTTTGCCGGCACTGCTGTCCTCACCGAAGAAAGGCTTGAGAATCTCAACGGCACGCCGCATAGTACGCGAACTTTTCACCACCTGGGGTAGGAACATCTTTCCACACCCGAAAAGACGTCCCACCTCTTCCATACCTGCCATCAGCGGCCCTTCGACCACTTCACGCGCTCCGCCGCACACTTCCACCGCTTCGGTGAGATCGGCCTCGAGGGTGGTGTCGTCGCCCGTGCGCAGAGCGAGAGCAAGACGTTCGGCAACGGAGAATTCCGCTTTCGATTCAGACGTGACATCCGCCGGCCTCATTTCAGCATAGCCGGCGGCAATTTCGGTGAGACGCTCGGCGGCATCGCTGCGACGGCACAACAGCACGTCATCGATGCGCTCAAGAAGCTCGGCCGGAATATCGCTGTAGGCAACTTTTGTCGACGGGTCGACAATGGCCATGCTCAAACCTGCACCTATGGCGTGATAGAGAAACGCCGCGTGCATAGCCTGACGCAGATAGTTGTTGCCTCTGAAGGCAAACGAAAGATTGCTTACGCCGCCGCTGGTGCGCACGCCCGGTAAATTGGCTGTAATCCACTCCACAGCACGGATATAGTCGAGCGCATAGCGGTCGTGTTCAGGCAGACCGGTGGCCACGGTGAGAATGTTGGGATCGATTATGATGTCGCGGGGAGAATAGCCGCACCGTTCGGTCAACAGGTTATATGCACGCTTCGCGATGCTTATCTTGCGTTCATAGGTAGTGGCCTGCCCCTCTTCGTCGAAGAGCATCACCACCACAGCCGCACCGTAGCCGGCGATAGTACGCGCATGAGCGAGGAAAGTCTCCTCGCCGTCGCGCAGCGATATGGAATTCACTATCGCCTTGCCACCCACATTCTTAAGAGCGGCTTCAATAACGGAAAAATCCGACGAATCGATCATCCATGGCACCGCGGCTGTGGCGGGGTCGCTGCCGAGCAGCCGCAGGAAACGGCCCATCTCGGCACCCGCATCAATCATGGCATCGTCCATGTTGATGTCCAGCACCATAGCGCCGTCGGCCACCTGACGCCGGGCTATGGCGAGAGCTTCGGAAGCATTGCCTTCCTTTACAAGCCGCAGAAACCGGCGGCTGCCGGCGACATTGCAGCGCTCGCCGACGTTGATGAATCCGCTGTCGCCGCCGAAGGCATCGAAACCGGCAAGCCACGGGGCCTTCACAGCCGGCGCGCGGCGCACCACGGCCTCACCGCTGTCGACAACCCGTCTGAGAGCCGCTATATGTTCGGGAGTGGTGCCGCAGCAGCCGCCTACAATGTTTATTTTACCCTCGCGGAGCAACGGAACGGTCTGTGCGACGAAATCGTCGGTAGAGAGGATGTAGTTTCCCAATTGGTCGGGAAGCCCGGCGTTAGGATAGAATATTGTAGCGAAAGGGCATTCGTCGGCAAAACGACTGAAAACAGACGCCAGACCGGCCGGACCAGCCGAACAATTGAAACCAATTGCCACAGGGTCGAAATGCGCCGTCGCCGCAAGGAACGCCTCAGGTGTATGACCCGAAAGAATACGGCCGGAAGCATCGGAGACTGTCATCGAAAAAATCAATGGTACCGACCGACCGCTCTGCTCCATCGCAAGGCGGCAGCCCGTGGCCGCGGCCTTGGCGTTCAGAAGATCGAAAGCAGTCTCTATCAGCAGGACATCAACACCGCCTTCAATGAGACCCGCAGCCTGGGCGGCATACGCACCGACAAGCTCGTCGAAACTCACTGCCCGGGCATCAGGACGTTCCACATCCACCGGCAGTGAAGCCGAAAGAGCCGTCGGCCCCATCGAACCGGCCACGAAACGCGGCCGCAGCGGGTCGGCGGCCGTGAAGCGGTCGGCTTCCTCGCGCGCTATACGCGCACCGGCCACATTGATGGCATTCACCAGGCCCTCAGTACCGTATTCCCGCTGCGACAAAGCGTTGGCGTTGAATGTATTGGTCTCTATGATATCGGCTCCGGCCTCGAGATATGCGCGGTGCACGCCGGCCACTGCCTCAGGGCGCGACAGGCACAGTATGTCGAGGTTCGATGCAAGAGGACGGTGATGATTGCGGAAACGCACACCGCGGACCCCTTCCTCACCGAGAGCGAGACGCTGAAGCATCACGCCCATCGAACCGTCGAGCACCAGCACACGCCGGCCAAGAGCTTCTTCTATCCTACTGATATTTCTATTCATACGCTAATAAACGGCCTTTGCCACTGCCGCCACGCTGCCCACGGCATGCATGGCGTAGAAATGAATACTCGGTACTCCGGCGGCACGCAGTTCGCGCGCCTGGGCCGTGGCCCACTCAACTCCGAGAGCCCGCACATCGTCGTCGGTGCGGCACTCGAGCAGTTGTCCGGCAAGCGGCTCTGGTATGTCGATGTGGAAAACACGCGGAATAAGCGACATCTGCCTCAGCGACGTAAGAGGCTTGATACCCGGCACAATAGGTACAGTAATGCCGGCGGCACGGGCACGGGCTACAAAGTCGAAGTATTTGCTGTTGTCGAAAAACATCTGTGTGACAACATACGACGCCCCGGCATCCACTTTTTCGCGCAGACGTCTGAGATCGGTGTCGGCGTTCATGGCCTCCTCATGTTTTTCAGGATAGCCGGCCACTCCGAAAGAAAACGGCGGTACAATGGCTTCAGCCACAAGACCGTCGAGCATCCGGCCCGCATTGAAATCAGCCACCTGACGCGCCAGAGTCACGGCATGTTCGTGGCCTTCGGGACTGCCGCAGAAGGTGGAAGCCGTCTTTTCACGGTCGCCGCGCAAGACAAGTATATCCGTTATCCCGAGATATGAGAGGTCGATAAGCTGATCCTCGATTTCTCGCTGCGAGTAAGAGCCGCAGATGATGTGAGGCACGGGCCGCACGCCGTAGCGCTCGCGGATTACGGCCGCCACAGCCACCGTACCCGGACGACGGCGCCGCGTGGCCTGACGGTAGCAGCCCCCGCCGAGCGGCAGGTAGCTCACCTCGGTGCGGTGCGTGGTGATGTTGATGTACTCGGGTGAAAATTCCATCAGGCGGTCGATGTCGGCATACGTGCCGGCGATACTCTTGCCGCGGATAGGCGGAAGAATCTCGAACGAGAACGCCGTAGGGTGCCCGGAGGCCAGAAATTCGGCTACGCTTTCCATAATCTCATACTTTTTCAAGAGCCTGGGCGAGGTCGGCGATAAGATCGCCGGCATTTTCGATGCCTATGCTCAGACGCACGGTC
>CABQCA010000048.1 GCA_902462525.1 uncultured Porphyromonadaceae bacterium
TTGGGCTCGGAAGCGTCCATCCACCAGGCGTCGATGCCGAGGGGCATGTAGTGGTCGTTCATCTGACTCCAGAAGAGTTTGCGTGCGTCGGGATCGTAGGCATCGTAGAACGAACCAAGGTAGCCGGGGCCCACCCAGTCGCGGATGCTGTCGCGTACGGCGCCCTGATACATCCAGCCGTTTTTGTCGAATTCCTTGTAGTGTTCGGTGGTGACATAGAACTTGGGCCATACCGATATCATGACGCGCGCGTCGAGCGAATGGATAGAGTCGATCATCTTTTTTGGGTCGGGGAAACGGTCGCGGTCGAATTCGTGGCTGCCCCACGAATCCTGCTTCCAGTGCAGCCAGTCGATGACGATGTTGTCGATAGGAATCTGACGTTTGCGGAATTCAGAGAGCGTCGACAGCACTTCTTTCTGGGTGTTGTATTTTTCGCGGCTCTGCCAGTACCCCATGGCCCATTTCGGCATTATCTGAGCTTTGCCGGTGAGAGTGCGGTAACCGCTGATAACATCGTCGGCCGAAGTACCATAGACGAAGTAGTAGTCTTCCATGTCCTGCATCTGGCTCCACCAGCACATTTCGCCTTTCTCGCGGTCGGCCGAGGGGGCGTAGGCGCGCAGACCGCAGTAAGCCACGCCGCCGTTGGGTTCCCAGTCGATGCTGATGGGCGTGCGTACCCCGGCTTCGAGGTCGACGGAGAATTTATAGCTGTTCGGATTCCATGCCGTGCGCCAGCGTTCGGGCACCACTTCCTTGCCTCCGATGCGGATTGTCTGGTAGCCCGAGTAGTAGAGAATGAAGTCGTATTTTCCCGACACTTTAGGCTCGATTTCGCCCTCGTACTGCACCTTTGAGCCTGCGAAGCTGAAGTCCTGCGGCAGGTTGATGACGTGCGACAGGTCGCCGCGTATCAGGTTCTCGAAGTAGATCTGCGGCTCGTCGCGTACGATGGTTTTGCCGTCGGCGGCGGTGTATGTTCCGGTGAGACTGCCTTCTTTGCCGTTTTTGTCGTAGAGAGTGAAGATGTCGCCGAGCTGACTGTATCCCTCGGGATTGCCCCAACGGCAGAGCGAGTAGCTGTCCCAGAGAATGCCGTAGTTGCCGGTGGAAACGACAAACGGCACCGAAACTTTTGTGTTGTACTGGAAGAGTTCCTCGTTTTTATTCTTGTAGTTCCATTCGTTGGCCTGGTGCTGACCGAGACCGTAGATGCCTTCGCTGTCGTCGAGCGATTCGAACGACTGGGTCACCGACCAGGCTGTCTCGCCGTCGGCGGAGTAGGGCACGAAGCTGCGGCCGCCCTCTTTTTCGCGCAGAATGACATTGCCGTTTTTGTCGCGGAATGTCACTACGCCTGTGCTTTTGGCCAGAGTAGCGCTGATTTCAGAGGTGGCGAGGGTGATGGTGGAGTCGGTTTTCGTAATTGTATATTCGGCTTTGGTCTTCTGCGGAAGCACCACAAGGCTCGAATCAGCCTTGAACTTTCCTTCCGGCACGGCCGAAACGCGGATTATTTTGTCGGTTACCGCCTGAAGGCGCACTATGCCCGCGGGGGTGCCGGCAATGAAGCCGCCGTCGGTTTTGCTGAAATCCGACGAGCACGAGGCGAGCAGCACGGTGCCGAGAGCAAGAAGTGAAAATGAAATATTTTTCATCGGTATAGGTGTTTTATTCTGATGCAAAGATATTTCATTCTGTTAACAAAGAGCGCCCCTTACGTTATGTAAAAGGGCGCTTTATGTTTCACGGCGGTATCGGAATGTTAACAAAACGGGTGTGAATTGTTAATCGGCGGTTTCGCGGTTTTCTTTTATCTGATATTCGCCGGGCGAGATGCCGTATTCTTCGCGGAAGTGCTTGCTGAAATATTTGGGATTGTTGAAGCCTACATTGTATGCGATTTCGGCGACAGTGAGCCGGCTGTCGCGCAGGTACTGTGTGGCGCGTTTGAGCCTCAGCACGCGAATGAATTCTATCGGGGTGCGGCCGGTGAGAGCCGAAAGACGTTTGTAGAGGTGTACGCGGCTCATTCCCAGAGCTGCGGCCATCTCCTCGACAGAAAGGTCGGGGTTCCCCATGTTTGCCTCGACATATTCCACGGCTTTGGCCACAAGCTGTTCGTCGACCGATGTTATCTTGATTTCCTTCGGCGACGGCTCGATGAGCGAGTGGCGCAGACCGCGCCGGCCAAGGGCTATGAGGCGCTTCATGCGCAGGCTGAGCACTTCGTTGTTGAAAGGCTTTGTCACATAGTCGTCGGCGCCGAGGGTAAGACCTTCGATTACGGAGCCTACATCCTGCTTGGCGGTTAGAAGAATCAGCGGAACATTGACTGTGGACGGCTGGCTCTTGAGGCATCGGCAGAGCTGTATGCCGTCCATTTCGGGCATCATGATATCGCTCACTATAAGGTCGAAGCTGTGCTCTTTGGTCAGTCTGAGGGCTTCTGCTCCGTTGGGAGCCGTGAGGACGTCGTAGTCGCGGCTGAATTCGTCGCGCAGAAATTCCACCAGATCGTGGTTGTCGTCGACAAAGAGCACCGACGGACGCTTGGCATCGGCCTTTTCGTCGGCCGGAGCGGCATTGCGGTCTTCGCGGGCTTTTTTATTGTCGGAAACAAGCGTTGTGGGCAGAGTGACACGGAAAACGGTGCCTGAGGGTTTGTTGTCGGACACTGTGACTTCTCCTTTGTGCAGGCGTGCGTATTCGTAGACCATCGACAGGCCGATGCCCGAGCCGGTGTTGAGGTCGGAAGTGTCCTCGCTGCGGTAAAAACGCTCGAAAATGTGCTTTTTGTCGGTGTCGGTGATTCCTTTTCCGGAGTCGGCGACATCGACCACGGCCATATCGCCGTCGCGGCTCACCCTCACTTCGATGGAACCGCCTTCGGGGGTGTATTTCACGGCGTTAGACAGCAGATTGAGAATTATTTTTGTCACCTTGTCGTTGTCGTATTCCATTTCGATGCTCGGCACGTCGGTTATCAGCTCGAATCGCTGTCCGCGGCGGTCTGTCATGTCGATGAACGAGCGGCATGCCTGCTGTACTGTTGTGACAAGGTCGCCTTCCGACAGGTGCAGCTTGAGTTCCGACATCTCGTTCTTGCGGAAATCGAGGAGCTGGTTTACAAGGTAGAGCAGGCGGTTGGCATTGTCTTTTATGGTGGAGAGGCGGCGGACGTCGCGTTCGTCGGTCTTTTCTTTCAGCATCGACTCCGTAGGCGACAGAATGAGGGTGAGGGGAGTGCGGAGTTCGTGGCTTATGTTGGTGAAGAACTTGAATTTCAGCTGGTTCAGCTCGTCGGTCTTGCGCTGGGCGTCTTCGCGCTGGCGCTCGGCAAATCGCTGCTGCTCGCGGCGTTTGATGTAGTAGACCACCGATATGCAGCCTCCTGTGATAAGCAGACAGTAGATAAGTTTCGCCCACCAGTCGGCCCACCATGGCGCATGGACCACGATCGGGAGGCGCCGCACGCCGCCTACAGTGAGCCCGTCGTCGCCGATTGCCTCGACTTCGAGGCAATAGCTTCCCGGAGCGAGGCTGCTGAAAGCCGCCTGTGAGATGCCGGGCGCACATTCTATCCACTCGGTGCTGAGACCTTTGAGGCGGTAGCGGAAGTGAGTGCGCGAGAGGTTACGGTAGTTGTCTGTGGAAAACGATACGGTGAATATATTCTGGTTAGGGCCGAGGCTCAGTTTGTCGAGATGGTTGAGGGACTGCGGCAGTATTTCCTTTCCTCCGATTTTTTCGCCTACGGTCACCGGCCTGTTGTTCACCGTCAGTCCGGTGAACAGGATGCGTGCTGTCGTGGGACTCTTCGAGGCTTCTGCCGACTCGATGATGGCAAGGCCGTTCTGAGTGCCGGCCACTACTTTTCCTGAAGGCAGCAGACCGAAAGAGCGCTGGTTGAAACTTTCGGTGCTTACACCGTCGCGGCTGTCGTAAGCTTTTGCACTGAAGGAATATATGCTTTTGTCGCTGCGGGTGACCACGATATTGTAGAGAGCGCCGTCGGCACTTGCCCATACGGTATGGTCGGGAGCTTCGATGACTCCGAGGATAATGTTGTTTATACCGTTGGGTGTCAGCCGTATGGTATAGAGCGAATCGGTGCGGCTGTCAAAACACTCGAGACCGTCGCGTCCGGCAATCCACAGCAGCCCGCGGGAGTCGTTGAAAATCTGATTGATGGCCGAATGTTCGCGGTGATTGCGTCCGAGGCTGCCCAGTCGTTCTGTCGAAATCTCATGTGTGGCCGGCGAAAGGCCGTAGATATTGTCGGCGCTGCCTATTATGATTCGGCCGTCGTTGCTGCGGGCAAGGGTGTTGATGAAGTCGTTGTTAAGGTCGGAATTGCCTGCGTTGAAGGTCTCGAAACTCATGTCGGCGGGGTTGAATAGCTGCACTCCGCCTCCGAGAGTGCCGAGCCACATGGAGCCGTCGCTGTTTGGCAAAACCGACCATATATTGGGCGAAGCAAGGCCGTCGGCAGTATTGTAGTTGCGTATCTTGCCGTCTTTAAAGCGATTAAGGCCACCACCGTATGTGCCGTACCACAGAGAGCCGTCGGGCGAGTAGTCAAGGCATACGATGGCGGTGTTCTTGTTCGAGGGAATATGCACTGTTTCTTCGGTCTCGATGTTGTATTTGAGCAGACCTTCGTGGTCGGAGCCCAGCCAGACCCAGTTTGGTTCGTTCTGCACGGGGTAGACGCAGTTAATGTCGGCGATGTAGCGTGTGTCGAGGCAGAATTCATTGGTGTAGTGCACCGAAACACCCTTTTTGTACGTTCCCACCCATATACCTCCGGCTTCGTTGTCGGTGTAGAAAGCTCGCACCGAGTTGTTGGCGAGCGAAAAAATGTCGACAGGATTGTTGGCAATCACTTCCTTAGAGCCGTCTCGTCCCAGAATTTCGATACCGTCGTTGTCGTAGCCTATCCAGATATTGCCTGTGGCGTCCTGTGTCATGGCGGTCACCGGACACTTCTCGGGGCTGACGGGGGCCTGACGCCATTTTCGGCTGTTGATGTCGTAGATGAAGGTGCCGTCGAAATTGTAGACCCATACGCTGCCTGTGTCGTCGAGCATCAGAGAGTAGCTTGAATTACGTTCGCCCGAGCCCGGCACTTTAGCAGTGCGCAGCGAACTGCCGTCCTTGTATTCTATTACAAAGAGGTCGCCCCGGTCTGACACTGCTATTGCAAGGCTTTGTTCGGCCACCGGTGTTATCGCGGTGAAGTTGCTAAGCGGCGTGGGTACGGTAATCATCTTTTTCGCTTTTGGCTGCTCCTGCGAAATGTCGACTTTGTAAAGGCCTGTGCCGCCGGTGGCAATCCACAGGTCGGTGCCGGCGGAGCGTATGATATTCGGCACCCCTTCGACACCCCATTCATCGAGCTGCTTTTCTGAAAGACGTGAAAAGGTTTCGGACGCCGGGTCGTAGACTGAATATACGCCGGCTGTGCGAACCCACAGGCGTTCGGCGGAGTCCTCGAAAATATCCTCGACGTAGTTGTTGAGCAACGAAGTGCTGTCGGCGGGGTTGTGGCGGAACACGCGGATTTCGTTTCCGTCGTAGCGGTTGAGGCCCGAAGCGGTGCCTATCCACACAAATCCTTCCGAATCCTTGAAGATGGAATTGGTTTCGTTGTTCGACAGTCCGTTGCCCACATTTATGTTTCGGAAGCGGATTCCGGAGGCCGAGGCACACGGTGCGAGACATGGCAGTATCAGAAGTAAGATGAGCGAAAAGTATTTCATATGCAGATGTTGCACGCAGGCGCTGCGGCGGCCTTGAAAAACCGTCCGGCGCCCTTTTGGTGATGCAATGCAAAAATAGCAAATTTGAATCAAATATGAAATTTGGTGTATTTTTTGATAAAAAGTATTAATGCTGCTGACCGACAGCTTCTAAGAACCGCTGACGGTTCCGGGCTTCCAGGGCGCGGCAACAAATAGTACCCCATTTTTTTACATTTGAGGTGAATTTTAAAACATTTGAGAGTGCTATATTAACATCGAGTCCATGCCGTAATCTTTTATTTGTATAATTTTGCATCGAAACTTAACAAACCTTAAAACTACACAAAACCCAGACGAAAAACTGAAACATAACCGACCTTTCAATCCACCGGAAAATCCAATCAAACCAATACTTCTTAATTACTATGGGAAAAATCACATCATTATTGTGTCCCGTTGCCAAGCTACGGCAACTGCTGCTTGCGGTGTGCCTTATGCTGTTTTCGGCGGGATTCGCCCAGGCACAGAAACTGACTGTCACCGGCACTGTTACTTCGGCAGCCGACGGTGAACCTCTCATCGGTGCTTCTGTTGTTGTCAAAGGCGCTCACGAAGGCGTGACCACCGACATCGATGGCAACTACACTATCAGCGTGGCAGACGGCGAGACACTGACATTCAGCTATGTCGGTTTTACCTCGCGCAATGTCAGAGTCGACGGTGCACGCCTCGACGTAGCTCTGATGGAAAATGCCGAAAACCTCAACGACCTCGTGGTAGTGGGCTACGGCGTTCAGAAAAAGAAACTTCTCACCGGCGCCACAGCCCAGATCAAGGGCGACGACATCGCCAAACTCAACACCACATCGCCTCTGCAGGCCATGCAGGGTCAGCTGCCCGGTGTCAACATCACCACCAACTCGGGCCAGCCCGGTGAAAGCATGAAAGTGCAGATCCGCGGTCTCGGCACTATCGGCAACGCATCGCCTCTCTACCTCATCGACGGTATCGGCGGCGACATCTCCACCCTCAATCCCGCCGACATCGAGAGCATCGACGTGCTCAAGGACGCTGCCTCGGCTGCAATCTACGGAGCACAGGCCGCCAACGGCGTAGTGCTCATCACCACCAAGCAGGGTCGCGAGGGCCGTGCCACAGTGAGCTTCGACGGCTATTTCGGCTGGCAGTCGGTGGCAAAGAAGGTGAATATGCTCAATGCCGAGCAGTACAAGGTCATTATGGACGAACAGCAGATTGCCGAAGGCTCCGCTCCCTACGACTGGGCTTCCTATCCCGAACTGTGGGGTACCAACGCAGCCGGCGAGAAATACGCCTACGACACCGACTGGGTCGACAGCATGTTCAAGGACGGCGCCACCACCCAAAGCTACACCATCGGTGTCACCGGCGGCAACGCCTCCAGCACCTACGCTCTCAGCCTCGGTTTCCTCAACCAGGAAGGCATAGGCGGCGGCAAGGACGTGTCGGACTACTCGCGCTACAACTTCCGCATCAACTCCGACCACAAACTCTTCAACAACATTGTCACCGTAGGCGAGCAGGTGAGCTTCGTCTACACCAAGAACCGCGGCATCGGTGTCGGTAACCAGTACAACAACACCCTGCGCGGCGCTTTCGGCACAGCTCCCGTATTCCCTATATATAATGAGGACGGCAGCTACTTCGACAGCAGCAACAGCGCATACAACAACGGCGCCGGCAACCCCTACGGAAACATGATGATCAACAACCGCAATCAGAACAAGAACGCCACCTTCTCGGGCAACGTTTACGCTCAGATCGAACCCATCAAGAACCTTAAGCTCCGCACTGTCTTCGGCGCCGTCTACGGCAGCAGCGAGTACCGCAGTTTCCGCCCCATCTACCGCCTGTCGATCTACGACTACAACGAGCACACCGAAGTGGGTCAGAACATGAACCACAGTCTCGGCATGACATGGACCAACACCATAAGCTACGACTGGACTATCAAGGACCACAACTTCAAGGCTCTTCTCGGTATGGAAGCCTACCGCTACGAAGGCACCTATCTCGGCGCCGGCCAGAAAGACCTCAAGGAAGGCTTCGACACATGGCCCTACGCATGGATCAGCAACGGCACCGCAGCCTCGAGTGCCGACGGACTCTCGGCCTCGGGCAATCCCCACGACAACAGCCGCAGCGTCAGCTACTTCGGCCGTCTGAGCTGGAACTGGCAGGAAAAATACATGGTCGACGTGACCGTGCGCCGCGACGGTTCGAGCCGTTTCGCCTCGGGTCACCGCTTCGGCACGTTCCCCTCGGTATCGGCCGGCTGGAACATCAGCAACGAGAGCTTCATGGGAAGCACCCGCACATGGATGGACTATCTCAAGATACGCGGCAGCTGGGGCCGTGTCGGCAACCAGAACATCGACAACTACCAGTACCTCGCACCTATCAAGGTGACCAACACCCACTATTTCTTCGGCCAGTATCTGGGACCGAACGGTGTCTACGGCGACTATGCCACTATTCTCGGCAACAACTGGGGCGCATATCCCAGCCGTCTGGGCAACGAAGGCATCACCTGGGAAACTTCTGAACAGCTCGACTTCGGTATCGACGCCACATTCTTAAAGAGCCGTATGCGTGTGAATCTCGACTGGTACCGCAAGACCACCAAGGACTGGCTCGTAACACCGCCTATTCTGGCGACAGCCGGTACGGACGCCGCATTCATCAACGGTGGTGATGTGGTGAACACCGGTGTCGAATTCAGCATCGGCTGGAACGATGTCATCGGCAAGGACTTCAGCTACAATGTCAGCGTCAACGGCGCATACAACAAGAACAAAGTCGGCTCGATTCCCACCGAGGACGGTATGATTCACGGCGCCACCAATATGCTCTACGACAACTCGCCCGAGTTCTACCGCGCAGCCAACGGCATGCCCATCGGCTATTTCTGGGGCTACAAGACTGCCGGTATCTTCCAGAATCAGCAGGAAATAAACGACTGGATAGCCGCAGGCAACGGTGTGCTTCAGGATAACGTGCAGCCCGGCGACGTCAAGTTCGTCGACATCGACCACAACGGCGTGATCAACGACGCCGACAAGACCGACCTCGGCAACGGCGTTCCGAAATTCACTTTCGGCTTCAACATCAACCTCTACTATAAGAACTTCGATCTCGGCCTCACCGCTACCGGAGCCGCAGGCTTCAAGCTGGTGCAGAGCTACCGCAATCAGACCGCCAAACTGGCCAACTACACAACCCGTATTCTCGACCGCTGGACCGGTGAAGGCACATCGAACACCATACCCCGCGTGACCAACCAGAACATCAACTGGCTCTTCAGCGATCTCTACACACAGGATGGCGACTATCTGCGCATCAACAATCTCACCATCGGCTATGACTTCGCTCCCCTGATCAATCAGAAATGGTGCAGCAAGGCACGCCTCTATTTCCAGGTGCAGAACCTCGCCACATTCACCAAATACGACGGCATGGACCCCGAAATCGGCTACGGCACGGCAAGCTGGGTCAGCGGTATCGACCTGGGTTTCTATCCGCGTCCCCGCACTTACATGGTTGGCGCCAACCTCACTTTCTAATAATTAATTCAACTTTCGCAAGATCAAGTAGAAGTGAAAAATAGTGAAAAGTGAAAATTCAGGCTTCGCCTGAGTGAAGATAATAGTATTTTTCACAAAACCCATTTTCTTCACCTTTCGCCCTTCACCTTTTACCTTCAATTAAGCAAGTTGAAAACTTGCGAAACTTAAATACAAAACAATATGAAAATCCGCATATTAACCGCCGGTCTTATCGCACTGGGCCTCACGGCAGCCTCCTGCGGCGACAGTTTTCTCGATGTATCGTCGAAGACACAGTCGACTACCGGCAACTTCTATAAAACCGAAGGCGACGCATGGCGTGCTCTTGTGGGCTGCTACGACGGCTGGCGTCAGGTAAGTTCGAATCCCGGCATCGGTTTCTACATCGCCTCCACTGTAATGAGCGACGAATGCTACGGCGCTTCCGGCCAGGGCGACAACTACGACTATCAGATGATCGACGGTTTCGACCAGGCGCGTTCGTCGGCAAGCCAGAATGTCTACGAGCAGGACTGGAAAGTGTACTACGCCGGCGTTTACCGCTGCAACGAGTTCATCGCCCATGAGGACCAGATAAACTGGAGCGACGAGACCAATGTCCGCGGCCAGTACATGGGCGAATGTCATGCTATCCGCGCTCTTCTCTACTTCGACATGGTGCGCCTTTGGGAGAAGATACCTCTGTTCCTCGAACCGGTGAATGAAAACCGCGCCCAGGCCGACCCCGACGAAGTCTACGCCGCCATCGTTGCCGATCTCAGGCACGCTATCGAGAATATTCCCGCCGACGCCAATCTCGGAACCGAGAACAACGGCCGTATCACCCGGTATGCCGCCGAAGCTCTCATGGCACGTGTGTGGCTCTTTTACACCGGCTACTACAAGAAGGAGCTCGCCGGTCTTACCAAAGCCGATATCCAGGGCTATCTCGACGATATCGTGAAGAGCAACAACTACGAGCTGCTGCCCTCATTCGCAAGTCTCTGGCCCGCAGCATCGCTGGTGCCCAAGGGCGCCGACGGCTGGGACAATGAGAAATCGACATATGCCGGCTCGGCTAACAAGGAAGTTCTCCTCGCTCAGAAATTCACACCCACGCAGGACTATAACGGCAACAACGATTCCAACCGCTGGCAGGTGCTTATCGGCATGCGACAGATCAACTGGTCGCCCTACGGCAAAGGCTGGGGCATCGCTGCCGTCACCACTCCCTATGTAGGCCGCTTCGGCAACGATCCTCGCTTCACTCCTTCGGTGATCGACCTCGCAGCCGACGGCGTCACCGCCAGTTCCGATTATACCACCGGTGTCAAGGACTGGCGTGAATACACAGGCTTCTGCATCAAGAAGTACTCGCCCATAGCGTTTGCCAACGGCAACAACGCATCGCGCCCCGACGGCTCGGGCGACTTCCAGATCACAAACTCGCAGGACTGGGTAATCATGCGCTATGCCGACGTTCTTCTGATGGTTGCCGAACTCGACGGTGTACCCTCGATGACCGCGCAGGCCGCTCTCGACGCCGTGCGCAAGCGTGCCGGTCTGGGAAGCATCGCTCCCACCTTTGAAAACGTGATGAACGAACGCGCCCTCGAACTCGCTTTTGAAGGACACCGCTACTGGGATCTTCTCCGTCAGGGTGTCGACGTGATGGCCGATGCCGTATGCGCTTCGGCAGGCCCCGCACAGACCGCCGGCATCAGCACCAGCGTTAGCTACGACCGCGCCAAGATTGTGGCCACACGCGGTTTCTGTCAGATTCCCGTCAACCAGATAACCCTCTCGAAGGGCGTTCTCGTGCAGAATCCCGGATGGGTGAAATAACAATGAGTCACGGTTTTGGTGAGCGGAAGTTAAAAGCGCTGTCTTTTAGTTAATTATGCTGTAAAAATATACAAAAGAACAGTAAATGCCGTTAATTAAGGACACTGCTTGTTCTTCTGCCCGCCGAAGAAACAATAATATCAATCATTACTCTCCAAAATCAATTCAAACAATGACAAAGACTTTCAAGTATCTGAGCGGCCTCCTGTGCGGCGCACTCGCCACAGGCCTGTGGTCATGCTCGGCCGACGAGTATTCGATGCCCGATCCGGACGTCAATACTCCGGAATTGGTGGAGGGCGTTGCTTTCACCGTCGAACACGATGCCCAGAACCCCAACATAATTCATCTTACCAGCCTTGTGCCTTCGTCGTATCAGGTGACATGGGAAACACCCCAGGGACGCAAGAACGGCGAAACCGCCACTCTGTCGATACCCTTCGACGGCGACTATCAGATCCGCATGGGCATCAATACCCGCGGCGGATATGTGTGGTCGGAGCCCTATACCTTCACTGTCGATGATTTCTGCGCCGAATTCGTGGACAACTATCTGTGGACTCGCATCAGCGGCGGTGTAGGCAACAGCAAGACATGGCAGCTCGACCTCGGCGTTCTTGCCGACGGCTCAACCAAGGTCACTTTCTGGAAGGGTCCGCACTACTTCTTCACTCCCTACTTCTGCTGGGAAAATCTCCACGCCGCAAGCGAGACTGAGAACAGCTACAACAACTACATGGACGCCGACCCCTGGGACGCACAGAGCGCCACAATACCCAACACCGAGTGGTACTGGACGGCCGACTATCCCAGCAACAGCTGGATGTGTTCCGCCGAGAACTACGGCTACATGACATTCGACCTCATCGGAGGCGCAAATGTAACCATCACCGACGCTCACGGCAACGTAGTGAGCAAGGGTACATACATGCTCGACCCCGAGGCCCACACCCTCACATTCTCCGACTGCTATCCCCTCGAATCGACCGACACCCGCACACATGTGCGCGAGTTCAACCTTCTCTATCTCTCGGACAATGCACTGCAGATTCTTTCGCTCGTTGCCGCCGACGCCGTGTCGCTCAACTATGTGACAAAGGATTACTTCGAGAACTATGTTGAACCGCAGCCCGAAGAAATCGTTCTTCCAGAAGGCTGGCTCGACGCTTTCAACACACAGAACAAATACGGCAGCTGGAAGCTCAACGCCGACGCCCCCTTCAACTGGTACGACCTCGTAGCCCAGGCCAAGACCACCTACGGTCCCTCGCAGGCCTATCCTTCGCAATTCACACCGGTTGGCGACACAATGGATAACTTCAAGCTCGATTTCGACAATCCCGAAACCGGCAAGTACACCGTCACACTGCCCGACGGCAGCAAGATAACCGACACCTACACCGTGAGCGACAAGGGCGTCATTACCCTCGCCGGCGGTATCGGCAATTCGGAACTCGGTGCGTCGAACACCACTCTCAGCACCGGCGATGATCTGACCCTTCAGGTTCTCGGCGTTGAGAAGGACGACCTCGGCCGTCTCGGCGGCATCACTCTGGGCCGTCTCGAAAAGGATATCAACGGCGATGCTTATCAGTATATCGGCTATAACTTTGTGGCTGACTACGGTGTGGCTACCGAGAAAACCTACAAGGCTACTCTTACCTTCAGCAACACAAGCGACTGGAACGCCGTGACAAGCGAAACAGTATTTATCAAGGGCGACGGCAACTACACCGCCAAGGTGAACTACACCTGGAGTACAGGCGATCCTCTGATGTGGCTCGAAGTAGCCGGCATCCTCAAGGATAAGCCCAACTGCGACATCAAGATTCTGGCCGTCCGCCTCGACGGTGTCGATGTTCCTATCGACGACACCGCCATCAGCCGTTGCTACGGCGATACTGAAACCAACGCCCGCCGCTATGTCTGCAACGCATGGGGCCTTGCATCGTGCTTCCCCAGCCTCGATATCTTCAAAATCAAGAGCGATGCTGAAGTCGACTTCCAGGTAATCTTCGACAACGGAATTCCTTTCCAGGCGGAATAATTATTCTTTAATCATCTGAAATAACAGAATATTATATGAAAAACCAAATAATCATCGGTCTTCTGTCGCTCGGACTGGGCACCTGTGCTTTCACTGCGTGCGACGATGACGATACCGTAGTTGTCACCACTCCCATACTTAACGAGGTGACAACCGGCGACGCTACCGTCACCGCCACCACGGCTGCAATCACAGGCACTGTCAAGGGGCTCGCCCAGAGCGATGCCTCAAGCTACAGCGTGGGTGTTGTTTACGGCAAAAATCAGGATCCTACAGCCGCCGGAAGCCGTGTGGCAGGCACTCTTGGCGAAAACGGTGCTGTTGTCACCAATCTCACCGGTCTTGAAGAAGGCGTGACATACTACTATGCCACCTATGTCACACTGCAGGGCAAGGTGTCGCAGTACGGCGCCGTGAAGAGCTTCGTAACAACCGACGCCGAGATCGCTACGGCCGAGGCTGCCGACGTGACATCGACTTCGGCTACTCTTGGCGGTACCCTCAACGGTGTGCAGGACAAGGTCGACGCCGGTTCTATAGTCTACGGCATCGCCATAGCTCCTGCCGGTGCCGACATCGCCACTGTCGGGGTGAAACTGAATGCTTCGACAACGTCGAACACCTTCTCTGTGCCCGCATCGGCACTTGTGCCCAACACCGCCTACGACTATGCCGCCTATATGACCCTTAATGGCGCTTACGTGTTCGGCAACACTCAGCGGCTGACAACCTCAGCCGGCCCCGATGCCTCGGCTGAAAGTCCTGACGACTATGTCGACATGGGTACTATAATGGAATGGTGCAAATACAATGTAGGCGCTGCCACTGAGAACGAAGCCGGTGCCCTGCTTGGCTACGGCGACCTCTCCGGTCTCGCCCGCAGCACCGTGAATTCGGATTATGCCGCCGGCGACATTTCCGGCACCGCCAACGACGTGGCTTCTGCCGCCGGAATGGGCAAGGT
>CABQCA010000049.1 GCA_902462525.1 uncultured Porphyromonadaceae bacterium
TCATTGTCAACAGCCATGCCGTAACACTCGGCACACTCCGTACGCCGGCCGAATGGGGCGCCGACATCGCCTGCGGAGAGGCTCAGTCTCTCGGAATGCCGCTGAACTACGGCGGTCCGTATCTCGGATATCTCTGCTGCCGTGAGAATCTTATGCGTAAGATGCCGGGACGCCTTGTAGGCGCAACCACCGACAGCGAAGGACGTCGTTGCTTCGTGCTTACACTCCAGGCCCGCGAGCAGCACATACGACGGCAGAAAGCCACTTCGAATATCTGTTCCAACCAAGGCATAATGACCCTGCATGCCGCCATGTATCTTTCTCTGATGGGTGCCGAAGGTCTCGAAAAGGTAAATCGCCTTAGTGCCGACGCGGCCCATTCTCTTGCTTCAAAACTGTGCGACACCGGAGTGGTGACTCTCCGCTATCCCGACAAGCCATTCCTCAATGAATTTGCAGTCGAGATCGTGACAGAGGGTATAACCGCCGACGACATAATCGAACGCTGCGCCGCTGCCGGAATCCTTGCAGGCGTGAAACTTACAGAATCATCGATGCTGATCGCCGCCACCGAGATGTGTTCGCCGGCCGACATCGAAAAATATGTTGAAACAATCAAAGGTCTGAGGTCATGAACAAAAAACTATATTCGCCGCTCGTTTTCGAGCTTTCGCATAAAGGACGTCACGGCTACAGCCTTCCGGCATACGACTATGGCTGCACGGCCACTCTTCCCGACAGTCTCAGGCGCCAAAGCTCTCCCGAACTGCCCGAAATCGATGAAAGCTCTCTGGTCCGTCACTACACCAACATGAGCAACAACAATTTCGGCGTCGACACGGGCTTCTATCCCCTCGGGTCGTGTACCATGAAATACAATCCCAAAGTCAACGAAGCCATGGTCGCTGCTGCTGGCATAGCTTCATTGCATCCCATGCAACCGTCATCAACTGTACAGGGTGCGCTCAAAATTTACCGCACGCTCGAAAAATACCTGTGCGAAATCGGAGGCATGGCCGAATTCACCCTGAATCCCTTCGCCGGTGCGCATGGCGAGTACACAGGCCTTATGGTGATACGACGCTACCATCTGTCGAGAGCTGATGAAGCTCGCCGGAAAGTACTCGTTCCCAACACAGCACACGGCACGAACCCGGCGAGCGCGGCGATGGCCGGATTCGACATTGTTGAAGTAGGAAACATGCCCGACGGCACCGTCGATGTCGATGATCTCCGCAACAAACTCGGACCCGATGTAGCCGCAATGATGATGACCAACCCCAACACCATGGGGATGTTCGAACGCAATATTCCCGAAATCGCGAAACTCGTGCACGAAGCCGGTGCTCTGCTCTATTACGACGGCGCCAACCTCAACCCGCTGCTTGGCGTGGCACGCCCCGGCGACATGGGATTCGACGTAATGCACGTAAACCTTCACAAATCCTTCTCTACGCCTCATGGAGGCGGAGGCCCGGGCGCCGGACCCGTAGGCGTGCGTGCCGGCCTGGAAGACTTCCTGCCGAATCCGAAGATTGTTGAAAAAAACGACGGCACACTCGACGTGGTATGCACCGACGATGCCTTCGGTCGCATCAGCTCCTGGCTGGGAAACTTCACTGTCTATATAAAAGCACTGAGCTATATCCTCACTATGGGAGCAACAGGTCTTAAGGAAGCCGCCGAACAGGCCACTCTCAATGCCAACTACATAAAAGAAAAGCTCCGCGACCTCTATCTTCTGCCCATCGAAGGACCGTGCAAGCACGAGTTTGTTTTCGACGGCCTCGTCGACAAATCAACCGGCGTAACAACTATGCACATCGCCAAGGCGCTTCTCGACTACGGATTCCACGCCCCGACAATCTATTTCCCGCTCCTCTATCACGAAGCCATGATGATAGAACCGACAGAAACAGAATCGGTAGAAACTCTCGACAATTTCATTGCCGTGATGAGGGAACTTGCCCAAACTGCCGCAACCGACCCTGAAAAGGTGAAAAATGCGCCCTTCCAAACACCCGTCTCGCACCCTGACGAAGACGAGGCTGCTCTTCATCCGGTTCTAACCTATGCTCAGCTATGCCGAAAACAGCAGACATCATAATAATCGGCGGCGGTCCGGGCGGCTACGAAACTGCCGCTCTGGCCGCCGGACGAGGCAAACATGTGATTCTCTTCGAACGCGACAGCCTCGGTGGCACTTGTCTTAACCGTGGCTGCATGCCCACGAAATGCCTTTGTGCTTCGGCACAACGACTCAACGAAATCCGTTCGGCTGCCCGACTCGGCATAGTGGCCGGCGATGCTTCGGTCGATTTCAAAGCCGTTAATGAGCGTAAGGATGCCATTCTCGCAGAACTGCGGAAAGGAGTCGAAAACTCGTTACGCGACGTTGAGATAATCAGAGCCGAAGCCCGGTTCACTGGGCCGGCAACAGTGACAGCCGACGGGCACGACTATAACGCCGGAAAAATCATAATTGCCACCGGCGCGCGCCCGGCATCCCTGAATATCCCGGGGGCCGGCACGGCCCTTGACAGCGATGGCGTCCTTGCTCTCGGCGATGTACCCGAAAGCATGGTCATCATCGGAGGCGGAGTCATCGGACTTGAATTCGCATCTGTATTCGCATCATTCGGCTGCAAGGTCACTGTAATAGAATACTGTAAAGAAATTCTCCCGGGCTTCGACACAGAAATAGCCAGACGGCTGCGGGCGTATCTATCGCGCCGTGGCATCGATTTCGTTCTCGGAGCAGAAGTAAAGGCAATCGACGGTAATACAGTGGCCTGCACTCAGAAGAGCAAGGACAAGACTATTGAAGCCGCATGCATAGTCATGGCTGTAGGGCGCCGTCCGGTCATACCCGACGGACTGGAAGCCGCGGGTATCGAAACCGACCGCCGGGGATTCATCATTACCGGCGAAGATATGCAGACCTCGGCAAAAGGCATCTACGCCATCGGCGATGTCAACGGCCGTTGCATGCTCGCCCACGCCGCTTCAGCGCAAGGACGTAAGGTTCTTGGCGAAGATGTGAATCTCAACATAATTCCGGCGGTTGTTTTCACCGAACCGGAGTGTGCGTCGGTCGGCCTGACAGCTGAAATAGCCGGCGACGGATTCTTTTCAGTCAAAGTACCTTTCGGCGCTGTCGGAAAAGCTCTTGCTTCCGATGATGCCGAGGGCCTGCTGAAACTTACAGTGGAAAAGAGCAACGGACGGATTGCCGGCTGCCAAGCCGTGGGCGCACATTCGGCCGACCTCATAGCCGAAGCCGCTGCTGCGATATACGGCGGTCTGACAGCGCGTCAGCTTGCCCTGAATTTGGTTCATGCACACCCTACGATGAGCGAACTCCTTGTTGCTGTATCAGGGCTTGCGCTAAAGCCCTGACAGACCAAGGACCGAAAGAAAACGTTTCCGCACCGATTCTGCTACGGGAATCAGCTGCTGCCCCATGACAATGCAGTTGCGCTCCACAACTCTCACTTTGTCGAGATTAACAATAAACGAACGGTGCACCCTCATAAACCGGGCTTCGGGGAGTAATTCCTCGAAGCTTTTCATACTCATAAGAGTCAGTACAGGCTTCTCACCGTCGGAGGTTACAATCCTCACATAATCCTTAAGCCCTTCGATGTAATCGATAGCTCCGACAGGAATTCGGATAAGACGGTATTCGCTTTTTACTGTTATAAAGTCTGGAGCAGGCTCAATATGGTTCTCCTTTGGCGTATAATATTCGAGTGCGCGCGACGCCGCCCGCATGAACTCCTCGTAGCTTACCGGCTTCAGAAGATAATCCAGTGCGTTCACGGCAAAACCTTCGACTGCATGGTCGGAGTATGCCGTCGTGAAAACTACTTTCGGACCGTTCTGAAGCTGTCGGGCCAGCTCCATTCCGGAAAATCCGGGCATATGAATGTCGAGAAACACAACATCGACCGGCTCCTCACCGAGGACAGACAATGCCTCGGTTCCCGACTGCGCCGTCGCCGTCAGGTTTAAGAATGGTGTACGTTCCACATAAGCAGCAAGAAGGCGCACTGCAAGCGGCTCATCATCGACAACAAGACAGTTCAGTTTCCGTATCATAGCGGCAAAGAGAGAATTGTTTTAAATACATGGCCCTCGGCAACCGTCTTGAGCGAGGCGCGGTGTCCGTAGATCAGCGACAGCCGGCGCCGAAGATTAGTCAGCCCGATTCCCGAAGCTCTTGCGGAGGCCGACATACCCACCGGCGACACAGGTTCACCGACAAATGAATTTTCCGTCCGGCAGCAGAACCGACCGTCTTTCACGTAAATATCTATCTTTATTGCTTCCCCTTTATCAGCTGTTGAGCCGTACTTAAAGGCATTTTCAATAAGAGCGACAAGTATCAGAGGCGGCACAAGATCACTTTCGTGGCCTGAGACATCAATATCCACACAGAGCGGATGCCCCGACAGACGTAGACGCATAAGCTCGACATAATCCTCGATAAAACCGATTTCCTCGCTAACTTTCACCATAGTGGCACTTTCATATAGCATATAGCGCAACAGACCGGACAGTCGGTGCACTGCGGCTTTGGCATCATCGGGCTCGATATCTATCAGTGCATAAATAGTATTGAGAGTATTAAAAAGAAAATGGGGATTGAGCTGGCTTTTGAGATTGTCGAGCTCGGTACTTCTCTGGGCGGCTATCAGCTCCTTGCGCTGCTGCTCCATGTCCTTCCACTTAATCGACAGCCGCAGGGCAACGGCAAGACCGATGGAAAGTATCATCATAGCACCGTCGCGAAACAGATACGAAGTCCATTTCAGCAGATTCCGCAAGCTGTGCCCGTCGTGCGGGTGACGGTGCGGAAAAGGGAACCAGACACTTGATGCAAGATAGTCGATGAACAGACCGAACGCAACGAGAATGATGTTCCAGAAAACGAAAAGCAGAATCCGACGACGCCCTGCTGTAATTGTGCGGTCAACTATCACAAGATAGTTGACATAAAAAACAGCGATAAAAATAAGCGTCTTAATATAGAAATTCGGAAAGAAAACAAAAGGAGCCCTTCGCGGACTTGCAATAGTCCACATCAGTTCCGGCAATACGAAAATGATGAGGATAAAAATGAAATGAGCTATGAAAGTGGCCATACGGCCGCGCCCTTTTTCTTGTCGTTCCGATAGTTTCATATGCAAAAATATAAAACTGTCAGTTCCGGCACAATAGTTTATCGACAAAATGGCTTATTTTCTCCGCGAAAGAGACAAACAACTGATGATTTCAGGTGTTTAATATGAAAAGATCTGATTATGCGCTTGAAAATTCTGATATTATGTCTATTGGCTGCCATCGCGCCGATGACTGCCGGTGAACACCCTAAGCCCGCTTTCGGAGTCACGGCGGCATTCGAACTGATGGTGCCTTCGGGTGCAACATCCTACTTCAACACCGGCACCACATTTCTGTTGGGGGGTACGGTGCGGGTGCCCATCAAAAACAGTTTTTTCTTCGAACCCGGGTTGCTGTTCGCCTACACGGCAATGGACGGCAAAGATGCCATACCAATCGACGACAGCCTCTACTACGGCGACGCCAAAGAGTATGGTCTCCGCTTGCCACTGAAAGTAGGCTATGCCTTTCAGGCCGGTGATAACTGGATAATCGAAATCTACACCGGGCCTTGGATTAATTTCAATCTGCGAGCCCGTCAGACTCTCGACCCTAATTTTTCGGCACCGGTTCCGGTACCTGATAAAACTATTAATCTGATGAAACACGGTTGGAAACGCGTCGACGCCATGTGGGGACTCGCTCTGAGCGCAACCTTTGCAAAAAGCTACCGAATAGGACTCTGTGCAGGTGCCGGCATTACTCCTCTTGCCAAATTCGGAAACCGGGATCGCAAAATAAAAGTACACCGCATAGCCATCGGCATATCGCTCGGCTACATCTTCTGACCAGAGAGTTTGCAATTTAAAATATTCAAGTATTATAAGTAAAGGAAGTCAAATCGTCCTGTCTGACTTCCTTTACTTCTAATTATTGATTCTTTAAGCATTGGCCAAAATTCAGACCACCATAATTAATACAAGTCCGAAAAAAATTTGACGGAGAAAAATTTGGTGGTATTGGCGGAATTTTGTAATTTTGCACGATTTTAGGCTTATTATACACGTTTTCAATGGCGCACACGAAAGCAACGCGACGGATATCAACCCTTGGTTCACGGTTCACCTCAATGGTGAGCGTATGCCTTGTCCTCCTTTTGCTGGGAATCGGTGCAATGGCCGGCCTTATCGGAAACGGGGTCGCATCGGAAGTACGTCGGAATGTCGGTTTCACTATCAAGCTCACCCGCGACTGCACAGATGTTCAGCGGCAGCGCATTGCCGCCGCCCTCGCTGCAAATGCCGCAATAGCGTCAGCCGAGTTCATGAGCGCAGACTCAATTCTCGCAGAAGAACGACACTTCATTGGCGAAAGCATAACCGACAATATCGATGAGAATCCTTTTACAGCCGAATTCAGCGTCAGCCTCGATCCCGGTGCTACTTCGCCCGATAGTGTAAGCACTATCACGGCATCGTTCGGAAATCTTGATGGCATCGAGGAAATAGTGAGCGAAAACGCTGTCATCGAGGGCGTCGACCGGGCACTCCGCCGTATCGGCACCTTTGCCCTTATAGGTGCCGCAGCCCTACTTCTGGTAGCCATCGCTCTTATCAACAACACTGTTAGCTTATCCATCTACAGCCGGCGCGCCACTATCCACACTATGAAACTCGTTGGCGCCACTCGCGGTTTTATTCGCGCTCCGTTTGTCCGTTCGGCGCTCTGGAACGGCCTGACCGCCGGAATAGCAGCATGTATTCTTCTGACAATGATACGGAGCTATGCGTCATCTTTCGATCCCATTGTAGCCTCTTCTCTGCCATGGACTTCGATGGCGCTTCTTTTCGCAGTTCTTGTTGCAGCCGGCGGCATCCTGTGTGCTCTAACAGCAACTTTCGCCATTAACAGACATCTCAATTCCTCGTACGAAGACATTTTCCTGAAATGAAACAGACAAACAACACAACTGTTACCAATAACATAGAAATAGAAGGCCGCGAGCACATGCCTCTGCAGAAAGCCAACTTCATGGCCATGACAGCAGCCGGAATTCTGATAGTCCTCGGTTTCGTACTCATGCTCGGAAGCAGCTCAACAGTCGACAGTTTCAATCCTGACATTTTCAGCACCCGAAGAATAGTCGTCGGCCCGTGTATCGCTTTCATAGGCTTCGTAGCGATGGCTGTTGCAATTATCATTGACCCCAAGCATCTCAGCCGCAAACATCAGGGGTAAATAAAGCATATCGATCACGACTGTATGTTATCTCAGTCTGACTTACAATAACTAACTTCACATCGTTAATCCAAATGGATATTATTGATGCGCTAATTCTCGGCATCGTCCAGGGTCTTGCCGAGTACCTGCCGATAAGTTCGTCCGGCCACCTTGAAATATTCCGCCAACTCTTAGGCATGAAACTCGACGGAGCCGAAAGCCTGCAGTTCGATATCGTCCTCCACGTAGCAACTGTGCTCAGCACTATTGTGATATTATGGCGCGAATTCTGGCCACTGTGTCGTTCATTCTTCACATTCCGACGCGACTCCGAGTTCTGGTATGTCTGCAAAATTCTTGTTTCGTGCATCCCGATCGGCATTGTGGGCATATGCTTCAAAGACACTATCGAAACATTTTTCGGACAAGGCCTCACCCTTGTAGGCATATGCCTGTGCGTGACGGCTCTCCTGCTCTCATTTTCCTACTTCACCCGCACACTGCCTCAGGAAAAGGGACTCATCGGCACCGGTAAACCCCGCGACATAACATTTGTCGACGCATTTGTCATCGGCTGCGCTCAGGCTGTGGCAGTTCTGCCCGGTCTGTCACGTTCCGGCACAACCATAGCCACCGGTATCATCATTGGCGACAAACGCGAACAGGTTGCTCAGTTCTCGTTCCTCATGGTGATAATTCCCATTCTCGGCGAAGCTCTCCTAGACATCAAGAATCTTTTCGGAGTAGAGGCAACGGACGCAGCTTCAGGAGCCGTAACCTCCAACATCGGATTTGCGGCCATTATCACAGGTTTTTTGGCATCTTTCATCGTAGGCTGTCTGGCATGCAAATGGATGCTGAATCTTGTAAAGAAAGGAAAACTGGTGTGGTTTGCTGTCTATTGCCTCATAGTCGGTATCATCTGCGTTCTCAAAGGATTCAATGTATTCTAAACCAATGGATTTCGTAGGCGGCGAAGTGCTGTGCATAGACAAACCGCTGGGCTGGACATCGTTCGATGCCGTAAAGCGCCTGCGCGGCGCATTGTCACGGCGTCTGGGCATGAAAAAAATCAAGGTGGGCCATGCCGGAACCCTCGATCCTCTTGCCACAGGCGTAATGATAATATGCACCGGACGGGCCACCAAGCGCATCGAAGAACTTCAGACCGGCATCAAAGAGTATGAAGCAGTCATCGCTCTTGGTGCCACCACCCCATCTTTTGACCTCGAGACAGAAATCGACGCCACCTACCCTACCGACCACATTACCGAAGAACTGGTCCTCGAAGTTCTCGGCCGCTTCACAGGCACCATCGAACAGATACCGCCTTCCTACAGCGCCTGCAAAATCGAAGGCATTCGCGCCTATGAGTTCGCCCGGAAAGGAGAGTCTGTCGAGCTTAAGCCTAAAACACTCGTAATCGACGAAATCGAACTTCTGTCGTACTCGCAGGCCGAAATAAAAATTCGCACCCTATGTAGCAAAGGCACATATATCAGGGCACTCGCCCGCGACATAGGACTGGCTTTGGGCACAGGGGCCCACCTCACGGCACTTCGCCGCACACGTGTCGGCGACTTCCGCATCTCCGACTGCATGAGTGTGGCTGACGCCGCAGCCATGATCCGCGATGCCGAGATAGCTCCCGCAGATAACTGACATAAAATTTCAAGACTCACAGATACAGACCGAAAATGAAACTTTCGCAGTTCAAATTTCATCTTCCCGACAAACTGATAGCCGAGCATCCCATAGCTGAGCGTGACGAATGTCGCCTCATGGTCGTCAACCGAAAAACCGGCGATATTTCGCACCATATCTTCAAGGAAATCATTGATTTTTTCGATGACGGCGACGTAATGGTTTTCAACAACACCCAGGTTTTTCCGGCTCTCCTTTATGGCAACAAAGAGAAAACCGGTGCACGCATCGAAGTATTCCTCCTTCGCGAACTCAACGCCGAAAACAAACTTTGGGACGTACTCGTAGAGCCGGCACGTAAAATCCGCATCGGAAACAAACTCTATTTCGGCGACGACGAGTCGATGGTAGCCGAAGTAATAGACAACACTACCTCGCGCGGCAGAACACTGCGTTTTCTCTACGATGGCTCGCACGACGAATTCAAAAAAGCACTCTTCGCACTTGGCGCCACTCCTCTGCCACCTTATATAAAACGCGAGTCGGAGCCTTGCGACAACGAAGACTACCAGTGCATATTTGCTGAAAAGGAAGGTGCCGTTGTGGCACCCGCAGCCGGCCTGCACTATTCGCGCAGCCTCCTCACACGGCTACAGATCAAAGGCATAAAAAAAGCTTTTATCACAATCCACAGCGGTCTGGGAGCATTCCGCGCTATCGACGTCGAAGATCTTACCAAGCACCGCATGGACTCCGAAGAAATGGTGGCAAGTCCCGAACTCGTCGACACCGTGAACTCCGCCAAAGATGCCGGACACCATGTGTGCGCAGTCGGCACATCGGTTCTGCGAGCCATGGCTACCGCCGACAGCATGGGCGGACACATGAAAACCTACGACGGTTGGACCAACAAGTTCATATTTCCTCCCTACGATTTCTCGGTAGCCGACGCTTTGGTGACAAACTTCCACATGCCCTACTCCACAATGCTCATGATGGTGGCTGCGTTCGGCGGCTACGAACTTGTCATGAAAGCCTACAAAACAGCCGTCGACGAAGGATACCGCTTCGGCTGCTACGGCGACGCTATGCTCATTCTTTGATTCTTGCAACTTTTACGGCCGAAATTTTGTCCGTTAAATTATTTTTTGTAATTTTGCACCGCTTTTTAGCATCCCGTGTGATGGGAAATTAAGGAGCAACAAACTTAATTTTGAGTAACACAACAACATTTATTGCAATGAAAACATTCCAACTGTCGGCCAAGCCCCGCACCGCCCTCGGCAAAAAAGCCACCAAAGCACTCCGCAACGAAGGTCTTATCCCTGTAGTCCTCAACGGAGGCAAAATCGTTGACCTGCCCTATGCAGGCACTCTCGCCGATGGCGAAAAAGTAGTGACTATCGACGCCGACCGTAACAAAGGCCTCATCACTACCGACCTCGTCGTTTCTTACGACGCAGTGCGCAAGCTGGTCTATACTCCCGATATCTTCGCTATCGAACTCGACATCGACGGCAAGAAGCGCAACGCTATCCTCAAGGATATCCAGTTCGATCCCGTAAAGGATACTATTCTCCACATCGACCTCCTCGAAGTAAGCGAAGATAAGCCCGTGGTAATGGAAGTACCCGTCAAGCTCGAAGGCCACGCAGAAGGTGTGAAAGCCGGTGGTAAGCTCACTCTCTCGATGAAGAAGCTGAAAGTGCGCGCTCCCTACACAGCAATCCCCGAACGCCTCATTATCAATGTCGACAACCTCGGCCTCGGCAAAACCCTTCAGGTTGGTGAAATCCACATCGAAGGCCTCGAACTCGTTAATGCCAAAAACGCTGTTGTCTGCGCCGTTCAGCTCACTCGTGCCGCCCGCGGTGCTGCCGCTGCTGCCGCTAAGTAACATAAGGCGAGCATAGATGAAACACCTCATTGTGGGGCTGGGGAACATCGGCGACGAATATCGCGAAACCCGCCACAACATAGGATTTATGATATTGGACGCCTTTGCAGAGGCGTCCAATATTTCTTTTAGCACAGGCCGTTACGGCGATGTGGGCACCGGACGCATCAAGAATCAGCAGGTGGTGCTCCTCAAACCGTCGACCTTCATGAACCTCAGCGGAAACGCCGTGCGATACTGGAAGGAACAGGAAAACATCGAGTTGGAGAATATCCTTATCCTCGTCGATGACATAGCCCTGCCCCTCGGTGCTGTCCGCATAAAAGGCAATGGCAGCGACGCCGGTCATAACGGGCTCAAGCACATAGCTCAGATGCTTGGCACTCAAAGCTACCCCCGTCTGAGATTCGGAATCGGAAACAACTTTCCGAGAGGATGCCAGATCGACTACGTGCTCGGCACATTTTCGCCCGATGAACAGAAGGTGCTTCACGACCGTATCCCCGTTGCCGTCGATGCTGTCAGAGATGTAGTTTTGGCCGGCCTCGGCCATGCCATGTGCAACTTCAACAACAAATGACCATGCCTGTAAGAGTAGACAAATGGCTCTGGGCCATGAGGGTATTCAAAACCCGCACCATCGCCACCGATGCCTGCAAGAAGGGACGTGTGACAGTGGGGAACTCCGACGTGCCCGTCAAACCGTCGCGAGAACTCCAGGTAGGCGACATCGTGAAAGTACGAAAACCACCCGTCACCTTCACCTTCAAAGTGAGAGCGCTCACACAGAATCGTCTCGGTGCCAAATTCGTACCCGACTACATGGAAAACCTCACACCCAAAGAACAGTACGACCTGCTCGAAGTAGTGAAAATCTCCGGCTTCATCGACCGTCGGAAAGGGCTCGGACGCCCGACCAAGCGCGAAGGCCGCGAACTTGCCAAATTCACCGAAAGCGCGAGCGAAGGCTGGGACTTCGATTTCGATGACAACGATGATGACGATGAAAATTTAAACGAAGAAGAATGAGATTCGACCAGACAACACTCAGCGACGACATTCTCGACGCCCTCGACGCCATGCACTTCGAAGAGTGCACGCCGATACAGGAACAAAGCATCGACCTTATCCTCGAAGGCCGCGACCTCATAGCCTGCGCGCAGACCGGTACAGGTAAAACTGCCGCATACCTTCTCCCTGTCATCGATCTTCTGGCCGATACCGAGGCCACTCCTACAGTGAAATGCGTGATAATGGTGCCCACTCACGAACTCGCGCAGCAAATCGACCGGCAGATGGAAGGTTTCTCCTACTATATACCCGTGAGCAGTCTCGCCATTCACGGCGGTAACGACGGCAAAGAATTCGCCCGACAGCAGCATGCTCTTCGTCAGGGCGCCGACATGGTCATTGCCACACCCGGACGTCTCCTTGCCCATATGAAAATGGGATATGTCGATCTTTCAGACGTCCGCTATTTCATCCTCGACGAAGCCGACCGGATGCTCGACATGGGCTTCTCCGACGACATAATGCGCATCGTGGCCGAACTGCCCAAGGACCGGCAGACACTGATGTTCTCGGCGACAATGCCAAAAAAAATTCAGATGCTCGCCGCCACAATCCTTAACGATCCGGCTGAAGTGAAAATCGCAGTTTCGAAACCCGCGGAAAAAATCGATCAGTCGGCTTTCATCTGCTACGAAACACAGAAAGAAGCGCTCCTGAAACATCTTTTCGACCAGGGCCTCAACAAACGGGTCATCGTATTCTCATCGTCCAAGCAAAAAGTAAAGGAACTTACTCAAAAAATGCGCCGGGCCCACTGGAAAGCTGCTGAAATGCATTCCGACCTCGACCAGAAGGCTCGGGAAGACGTAATGCTCGGTTTCCGGTCCGGTCGCATCGACATTGTGATAGCCACCGATATCCTCGCCCGCGGAATCGACATTGATGACATTTCCATGGTTGTAAATTACGATGTTCCTCGGGAAGCCGAGGACTACGTGCACCGTGTAGGCCGCACCGCACGTGCCAACACCGATGGAATGGCTGTGACTTTTGTCAGCGAACGCGACCAGCCGCGCTTCGCTTTCATCGAGCACTTCCTCGGAAAAGATGTCCGGAAAGCCGAGCTGCCCCCCGAAATAGGCAACGGTCCTCAATACCGGCCCGACACTAAAGACCGAAAACGCCACGGCAGTAAACTGCGAAAGCCCGGAAAACCGCGAAAAGCCGACAAAACCAAAGAGACAGCCGCCGAAGCAGAAATTCCTCAGACAATAGCCTCAGCAACCGAAACACCCGACAACAAGCCACGGAAAAAAAGACGCCGCTGGTACGGGCCCCGAAAAAAACAATAAGCACCAAATCCAATACCATGAACATTGATCTCCCTCCCAGAAAGAACGGCGAGAAATCCGGATCTCTAAACGTTGCGCCCGGCTCATCATTCGTCATAATTGGTGCTAACGGCGCCGGTAAAACACGATTCACGCTCAGCATGGTCGAACAGCTCGGCCAGACGGCATACCGCATATCCGCACTCGACGCCCTTTACGACAGGCGCAAAAACAACCCGGCCGACAGGCAGGGCCTGAGGGGCCTGTGCGACGCAGCAGTCGTGGCGAACCTCGAAAAAGGAGGCAATACGCCCACAGGGCTCGAACTGCTTCTCGCACAGCTCATGCACGAGGAAATGCTAAACCTCATAGGCTACAAACTATCGGCGGCCTCAGGACAAAAAGCGCAGCTAAAACGCACCAAGCTCGACAAAGTAATTGAAATATGGCAAAACGTATTTCCAGACAATAAAGTACTAATCGACAGCGGTAAAATACTATTTTCACGCGGTCTTGACCCTGAAAACTATTCAGCCGTCAAACTGTCTGACGGTGAACGCGCCGTCCTCTACTATCTCGGCGCAGCCCTCTATGCTCCCCATGCATCGGTAATCTTTGTAGACTCGCCCGAAATATTCCTCCACCCTACCCTCACAACTTCGCTCTGGAACCGCGTTGAGACCCTCCGACGCGACTGCGTGTTCTGTTACACCACTCACGATCCGGAA
>CABQCA010000050.1 GCA_902462525.1 uncultured Porphyromonadaceae bacterium
TGTTTCCGTGTTTTTCAGACAGCTTAGATGGGAAACATGGGAAACATGGGAAACATGCAGCTCCTCACCCTACATATTTTCGGTTTTCCCGGTTTTATAAGAGTAAGTGGAAAATCGCCGTGAATTAGGCCGCATGACATCTTTTGTTCGCCGTAAAATGCTCGGTTCGGGAAAATTTCGCTAAATTTGCGGTTAAATATAAAAAGACAGATACGATGCTTGTTATTGGTATTGCCGGCGGAACCGGCTCAGGCAAAACAACGGTGGTGAACAAAATTATAGCCAGCCTGCCCGAAGGTGAGGTCGTTGTGATGCCACAGGACTCTTACTATAAGGATTTGAGCCATCTCGCTCCGGCCGAGCGCTCGAAAGTGAACTTCGACGAGCCTGCAGCTATCGAGTGGACTCTTCTTGTGCAGCAGCTCAAGGAGCTCAAAGCCGGCAAAACCGTCGAAATGCCCACATATTCCTACCTCACATGTACACGCCAGGCCGAAACGGTGACCGTTGCGCCGTCGGACGTTGTGATAGTGGAGGGCATTCTGGTGCTTACCGATCCGGTGCTCCGCAGTATGCTTGATGTCAAGGTCTTTGTCGACGCCGATGCCGACGACCGTCTTATCCGTGTCATAGCCCGCGACTGCATAGAGCGTGGCCGCACGCCGCAGATGGTCATCGACCGTTATGCCGATGTGCTCAAGCCGATGCACAGCATGTATATCGAGCCGTCGAAGCGTTTCGCCGACCTTATAGTGCCTCAGGGCGGCAGCAACATCGTGGCCATCAATCTGCTCACCGACTACATAGAGAGCCGTCTGCGCCACGGGGCGTGCCGTGTGGAACATGACTGTTATAACGACTGATTCTTCCCCATATCCTCCTAACTTCATAACCTCCTAATATACAATGGGACTGATTTCGAAATTCCGCAACCGCGACACTGAGAACGCCGCGACACCGAATCCGTTTGAAATGCCCGAGGCCGTCGACCCCGGCATCGCCGAACCGCTGCCCGCCGAATCGCCGGAAATGATAGAGGCCGAGAAAGTGGTCGAAACCATGGAGGAGGGCAAGATGGTGCTCCGCACCGACAATCTTGTCAAAAAGTACGGCAAGCGGACTGTGGTCAACCATGTGTCGATCGATGTGACGCAGGGTGAAATCGTTGGCCTGCTCGGCCCTAACGGCGCCGGAAAAACCACCACATTCTACATGACTGTCGGACTGATTCAGCCCAATGAAGGCCGGATATTTCTCAACGACATCGACATTACCGGATTTCCGGTGTATAAACGTGCTCAGAACGGCATCGGCTATCTGGCGCAGGAAGCGTCGGTTTTCCGCAAACTCAGTGTGGAGGATAATATCCGTGCCGTGCTCGAAATGACACCCATGAGCAAAGAGGAGCAGCGCGACAAGCTCGAAAGCCTTATCGCCGAATTCCGCCTGCAGAAGGTGCGCAAAAACCTTGGCGACCAGCTGTCGGGCGGCGAACGCCGGCGCACCGAGATTGCCCGCTGCCTGGCTATCAACCCGTGCTTTATAATGCTCGACGAACCTTTCGCCGGTGTCGACCCCATAGCCGTGGAGGATATTCAGTCGATAGTCTATAAGCTGAAAGACAAAAACATAGGCATTCTCATCACCGACCACAACGCTCAGGAAACGCTGCGAATTACCGACCGTGCCTATCTGCTGTTCGAGGGCCGAATCCTGTTCCAGGGTACATCGGAGCAACTTGCCGAAAACCCCGTGGTCCGCGAAAAATATCTCGGACGCGACTTCGTGTTCTACCGTAAGCGTCTGGGCGAAGAATGATTCCCATGGGCGAGGTTTGTCCGCCCGTCCGCCCGTCCGCCTAATCTCCTAACTTCCTAACCTCCTAATCTCCTGACATGATACAGATATTGATTGAAATAAACGACCGCTTTTCCCTTTCGGAACTTGCCCAGATGGCCATAGAGGGCGGTTGCGGCTGGCTGGTACTGTCCGACGGAATACCTGCCGATGAAAAACGCGAGCATTATCCCGCTATCGTCGACATGTGCCGCGAGGCCGGCGTGATGCTCACCGCCACTGCCGACATCGAAGCTGTACGCGAGTATGGCCTTCACGGAGTTTTTCTGCCCATAGGATCGCAGTCGCCGGTGAAAGTGCGTCAGGACCTTGGTGCCGAGGCTGTCATCGGTGCTGAAATAGGCGCTGCCGGCACCGCTGCCGAGCTCGAACGTGCCGACATCGACTATGTGGCTCTCGCCGACGCCGCCCTTATAGCCGCGATTCGGGAAGGAGGCTGCAAAATTCCCGTTGTTGCTTACTGCGATGGTGCGGAGGCCGATACGGTCAGACGTCTCATAGCCGATGGCTACACCGGCGTATGCTGCAGCGGCCTTTACAAGGCCGAAGATCCTGAAAAAGCTGTAGAAGAGCTGCTCAAGGCTCTCGCCGGCTGAAGATATGGCTAAGGAGCTGTCGAAAACACTCTGGAAGACGGCCTTGCCTCTGATTTTCGGCGCAGGGGTCGCTTTCTGGCTCGTAAAGAAGGACATCGACGTGGAGACTCTCCGGAGTATTCCTCTCGATGGCCGTACGTTGCTGTGTCTGGGGCTTACGCTGCTTGCCGTTTTCGGCCGTGACTTCGGTCTTGCATGGCGTTTTCATACCATAGCGGCCGGCGATCTCACATGGAAGCGGGCTTTCCGCACCGACATAATGTGCGCTTTCACCTCGGCAATCACACCGTCGGTTGTCGGTGGCAGCGCTCTTGCTATCTTTTATCTCAACAGAGAGGGAATAGGCATAGGCCGTGCGACATCGCTGACTCTGACCACGCTCTTTCTCGACGAATTGTTTTTCGTCATTTTCTGCCCTGTAATCGTGCTTCTGATACCGCTGTCCGACCTTTTCAGTGCCGGCGCAGCCGAGAGTGACGGTATCCGCACCTTTCTTGGAGGCATCGAGATTGTGTTCTGGCTGGTGTACGCGGGCATAGTGATATGGACAGCAATTCTTTACACCGCCATCATTGCAAAGCCTGAAAGCACAAGCCGCGTTCTTACGAAAATAGCAGGCTGGCGTGTCCTGAGGCGTTTTTCCGGTAAAATCCGAATTACAGCCGACAATATGGTGGCAACCTCCGAATGGGTGAAAGGCCGCGGTGCACGCTGGTGGGTGAATGTGTTCGGCTCTACGGTGCTGTCGTGGTTCTCTCGCTATCTTGTAGTGAACTTTCTCTTTATGGCCTTTGTGCCGTCGGCTTCGCAGGTGCTTGTGTTCGCACGCCAGTTTGTGGTGTGGGTTGTTCTCATGGTGAGCCCGACACCCGGCGGCAGCGGCATCAGCGAATGGCTTTTCGCCACCTACTACGGCGATCTTATCGGTAATGCGGGTATGGGGGCGGTGCTTGCCCTGATGTGGCGTCTGATGAGTTATTACATATATATTATAGCCGGTTGCTCTCTGCTGCCGGGCTATTTCGGTGAAAAAAGAAAATTCAAATCATGAAAACAGTCATCCGATTCTTCCTGTCGCTGATTGCCGTTCTGGCAGCAGTTCCGGCGTGGGCCGGTGTTTTCGTAATCCCTGTAGAGACGGAAGTCGATATGAGCGCCGTCCACCATTTCCGGCAGGGACTCAACGAGGCCCGCGACCGCCACAGTGAGCTGATAATCTTGAAACTCAACACCTTCGGGGGAGCCCTCGATGCAGCAGACTCGATCCGCACAGTGCTGATGCGCGAAAGCATACCTACGGTGGCGTTTGTCGACGTGAACGCCGCGTCGGCCGGCGCGCTGATAGCTCTGGCATGCGACAGCGTCTACATGGCTCCCGGGTCGAGCATGGGGTCGGCTACGGTTGTCAACGGCGCCGGCGAGCCTATGCCCGAAAAGTACCAGTCGTACATGAGCACCATGATGCGTGCCACCGCCGAGCATCACGGCAAAAAAGAGCAGGGCGACAGCCTTGTATGGCGTCGCGACCCGGAGATAGCGGCATCGATGGTAAATCCGGAAGAGTCGGTGTCGCTGACATCGGAGCAGGCTGTGGCCTGCGGCTATGCCGACGGCGTCGCAGCCGATATTCCTGCCGTGCTCGCCGCGCTGAACAAGCCCGACGTCGAGGTAGTGTACTACGAAAGTTCGCTTGGCGACGACGTGCTCGGTTTTCTCACTAATGCCGGTGTACGTGCCGTGCTCATAATGCTGATACTTGGCGGTATATACATGGAAATGCACACTCCGGGCCTTGGCTTTGCCGCTGCGGTGGCTTTCGTGGCGGCAATTCTCTATTTCCTGCCGATGCTTGTGGCCGGCGGTGTTCCGGGCTGGGTGCTCCTTGCCTTCATTCTCGGTGTGGTGCTCATAGCGCTTGAAATATTCGTTATTCCGGGCTTCGGAGTATGCGGTGTTTGTGGCATAGCGGCGATAATAGCGGCTCTCATAGGCGCGATGGTGAACAGCGACTCCATATCGGGTGTTGATTTCTCGGCTGTCGGCAACGCTCTGATTGTGGTCGGAGCCGGCACTGCGATGGCTCTTGCGGCCATACTCTTCCTCACTTCGCGACATGGTCCGAAATGGGTGCGCCGTCACTCCGAACTGATGACCGAACTCAGCACCGCCGACGGTTTTGTCGGTGTGGACATGACTCCGGCAAAATACATCGGACAGACAGCGACAACGGTGACACAGCTGCGTCCGGCAGGCAAAATCGCAATAGGGGCCACGGTGTTCGACGCCGTGTCGACCGGACCGTTCATAGCACAGCATAGGACTGTGAAAGTGAAACGCTACGAAAATGCGCAACTTTACGTAGAAGAAGAAAAATGAAAACAGAACCTACATTTATCGCCATAATACCGGCGAGATATGCCTCGACCCGTTTTCCGGGCAAACCGCTTGCCAAAATCGGCGGCGTAGCGATGATAGAACGTGTCTATCGCCGTGCTCAGCAGTGTTTCAGTGAAGTGGCTGTTGCCACCGACGACGCGCGCATTTCTGCCGCGGTGGAGGCCTTCGGCGGACGTGCCGTGATGACATCGGCCTCGCACCGCAGCGGCACCGACCGCTGCCGTGAAGCCTACAGTCTTCTCGGAAGCAATGCCGATGTGGTTGTGAATATTCAGGGCGACGAACCTTTTATAGCTATCAATCAGCTTAATGCGCTCAAAGAGTGTTTTGCCGACCCGGAGGTGGAAATTGCATCGCTCGCACGGCCTTTCGACCCTTCGCGCGGCTACGAAGCGCTCGAGAACCCCAATACTCCCAAAGTGGTGCTGAGCAATGATATGTATGCCCTCTATTTTTCGCGGTCGGTCATACCGTACGTCCGCGGAGCAGAACGCACCGACTGGCCCGACAAAGCACGCTACTTTACGCACGTCGGTCTCTACGGCTATCGTGCCGATGTGCTCGCGCGGCTTGGCTCACTGGAGCAGTCGGCGCTCGAGCTCGCCGAGTCGCTCGAACAGTTGCGCTGGCTTCAGAACGGCTACCGCATTAAAATGGCTCTTACCGACGATCCGACAATCGGCATCGACACTCCCGCCGACCTCGAGGCTGCCGAAAAATATCTCGCTTCGCTATGAACCGCGCCGTAGCTCCGGAAGTAAAGCCTTTCGGACCATTGACGATGCCTGCCGAGACCGTCGAGGTGCTCGCCAACGGGCTGACACTCCATGTTGTGGAAGGCGGCGACCAGCCTGTGAGCCGGCTGAGCATCGCGTTCTCGGGCGGAGTATCGGAGATTGGAAACGTGCCTGCCGCAAGGCTGCTTGTTTCGCAGATTGTAGAAGGTACATCGCACCGCGACGGCGCTCAGATTGCTGATATTCTCGACTTTAACGGCGCACGTTTCGGCGCTGTTCCTCACGGCCACAACGTCTGCGCCGATTTATTCTTCCTTAACGACCGCGCCGAGGATCTGATGTCTCTCTGGGCCGACTGTATCGTAAATCCCGTTTATCCCGAAGACCGCTTCGAAACCGCACGTCTGAGCGCCCTGTCGGCATTTCTGTCGTCGCAACAGGAGGTGGCTTCCCTTGCCTCCGCGGCATTGGGCGAACTGATGTACGGACCCGGCCATCCGCTCGGCCGCCCTCTGACTGAAGAAATATTCAAGGCTCTGGACGCAGGCCCGTTGCGCGACCTTCACCGGCGGCTGATGTGTCCGGCCCGTATCCATGCTTTCCTGTCAGGGCGAAAGGACCGCAGGGTAGGGGAGGCGGTGAGGAGAATGTTGCTCTCGATACCGAAGGCATCGGGCGGATAGTGCAGCCCATGCGACCCGAAGAACCACAGACCCGTAGAATCACCAAAGAGGGCGCTTTTCAGGACGCCATAGCAGCCGGTATGCCCGGACCGGACCGTTCGCACAGCGATTATATCGCTCTGCGCCTTACGGTGATGGCTCTCGGAGGTTATTTCGGCAGTCGCCTGATGCTCAATATCCGCGAGGAAAAAGGACTAACCTACGGTATCAACGCTGCGCTTATGGGTACGCCCGAAGGCTCGATGCTGAATATTGCCGCGCAGTGCGACGGCCGCAGCACCGACACCGTAATCAGTGAAATAGGCGCAGAAATGCGCCGCATGGTCACGGATCCACCGACGGGTGAGGAACTTCGCCGGCTGAAGCTTCACGCCTCCACCGACCTCGCCGAAATTCTTGATACCCCGACATCTATAATGGGCTACTATGCCAACCGCCTTTACGTGGGCACTCCCGACGATTACTTCGAGCGGCAGCAGAAGGCCATAGAGACACTGTCGCCGGATATTATTTCGGAGATGGCCGCGCGCTATCTCGACCCCTCGCGTCTGACAATAGTGACAGCCGGCTCATAAGAGTGCCTTTTAAACACTTATTCACATTTCAGGGGTTGAAAAAGCGAAAAAAAATAATTACTTTTGCGGCTTGAAACAAAAACCATATTCCCATATACAAAGATGAAAAAGAGTGCATTGCAAAAAGCACGCGCAGCATACAAACCGAAGCTGCCCGTAGTGCTTACAACGGCAGTGAAAGTTTTAGAAGGACGTCCGACAGAATCTGTCGCCGACCAGGAAGCTATCCGCAGACTCTTCCCCAATACCTACGGTCTTCCCGAAATCCAGTTTGAAAAAAATACTAATCCCGGCCCCGGCAAGCCTGTCAATGTAGGTGTGATTCTCTCCGGCGGTCAGGCTCCCGGCGGTCACAATGTGATATGCGGTCTCTTCGACGGTATCAAGAAAATACACCGCGACAGCCGTCTGTTCGGTTTCCTTATGGGCCCCGGCGGTCTGGTAGACCACAAATACATCGAGCTCACAGCTCCCATCATCGACGAATACCGCAATACAGGCGGTTTCGACATCATCGGTTCGGGTCGTACCAAGCTCGAAAAGAAAGAACAGTTCGACAAAGGTCTCGAAATCCTCAAGGAACTCGGCATCAAAGCCCTCGTGATTATCGGCGGTGACGACTCCAACACAAATGCCGCCGTGCTCGCCGAGTACTACAAGGCAAACAACGCCGGCGTGCAGGTCATCGGTTGCCCCAAGACTATCGACGGCGACCTCAAAAACGATGTAATCGAAACTTCGTTCGGCTTCGACACTGCAACCAAGGTCTACTCCGAGGTTATTGGCAATATCGAGCGCGACTGCAACTCAGCCAAGAAATACTGGCACTTCATCAAGCTCATGGGTCGTTCGGCAAGCCACATCGCCCTTGAATGTGCCCTGCAGACACAGCCCAACGTATGCATTATATCCGAGGAAGTAGAGGCCAAGAATATGAGCCTCGACGATATCGTGAAGTACATCGGCGACATCGTTATCGCCCGCGCTGTCGACGGCAATAACTTCGGCATCGTCCTCGTTCCTGAAGGTCTCATCGAGTTTATTCCTGAATACAAGCGCCTTATCGGCGAACTCAATGAACTTCTCGGTGCAAACAAAGAAACAGTCAAAGGCATGAACGAGGCTCAGCTCACCGAGTTTATCCTCGGCAATCTCGCACCCGAGAACATCGCTGCCCTCAAGAAACTTCCCGAAGAAGTTTCGCGTCAGCTCATGCTCGACCGCGACCCCCACGGCAATGTTCAGGTGTCGCTCATCGAAACCGAAAAACTCCTCAGCGGTCTTGTGGCCGAATATGTGGAGAAAAGCGAAGCCTTCAACGCCGCCAAGGGTAAATTCTCGTCGCAGCACCACTTCTTCGGCTACGAAGGCCGCTGCGCCGATCCTTCGAACTTCGACGCCGACTACTGCTATTCGCTTGGCTACAATGCATCGGCTCTTATCAACGCCGGCGTAACGGGCTACATGTCGTCGATCCGCAATCTGGTGAAACCTGCAGTGCAGTGGACCCCCGGTGGTATTCCCATCACAATGATGATGAATGTGGAACGCCGCAACGCCGAGGACAAGCCCGTGATACAGAAGGCTCTTGTGCGTCTCGACGGCAAGCCATTCCTTAAATTTGCATCGCAGCGCGACAACTGGGCTCACAACACCTGCTATACATACCCCGGTCCCATCCAGTACTTCGGTCCCTCTGAAGTCTGCGATCAGCCTTCGATGACTCTCAAGTACGAGCACGAAAACAAATAACAAGCCGGAAGATTTTCAGAATAGCACTATCGCTATATAATTCCTTTCAATAATCAGCTTGCATTCCGCCTGAGGCATCGGCCAAAGGCGGAATTTTTTGTGTCCGGTGCAGATTGGCAGCTGATTATTAACAAATATTGCAAAAAAATAGCTACCTTTGCCAAATCGTGGCCGAGGTGTGCGAATGTGTCGGTTCATGCTTCGCGTTAACGATTGAGAGAGAATACAAGCACTGATAACCAATGAAAATAAAGCTTAAGAAAGGCCTTAGACTGAATCTCGCCGGTGCATTGCCTGCCAATGCCGTGCCGAAGGTTGTCGAGTCGAAGGTTTATGCAGTCTATCCCGATGATTTTCCGGGCTTTATGCCTAAGGTCGCTGTCAAGGAAGGCGACAATGTCGCATGCGGCACTGAGCTGATGCACGACAAAAATCACCCGGATGTATGCCTCGTATCGCCGGTTGCCGGCAAGGTTAAGGCAGTAGTACGCGGCGATCGTCGCAAAGTAATCAGAATTGAAGTAGAAGCCGGCGACAGTTCGGCGCAGAAGCCTGAGTACAAGGCTCCGAAGAATGCCGATGATGCAAAGAAGGTTCTTGCGCGGTCAGGTATGCTTGCGCTGATGCGCCGGCGTCCATATGACATTGTGCCTGATCCGGCCGACGAGGTGCGCGACATCTTTGTCACTGCTTTCGACGAGGCTCCTCTTGCACCCGGCTATGAGGCGTTCGACGGTCTGTTTTCAGCCGCCGATTATCAGGCAGGCATTGATTTTCTTGCTAAAATAACAAAAGGGAAAGTTTATATTTCGCATAAAGCAGGCTTCAGGTACGGCGCCATGAAAGGCGCCGAGTTTGTTGAAGTCGACGGTGTCTATCCGGCCAGCAATGTCGGCGTGCAGATTGCCAATATCTGTCCGGTCGATAAAGGCGATACCGTATGGACTCTTGATTTCGCCACACTCGGGCGCATAGGACACCTCGCCAATAACGGTGAATGTGATTTCCGTACTGTTGTGGCTCTTGTAGGGCCGGAAGTGAAGACTCCTGTTCTGGCCGCTACAACATGCGGCGCTTCGATAGCGCCTATCATTGAAGGACGCCTCGACAGTGGACGTAATCTCCGAATAATCAGTGGAAATGTATTTACAGGTGTGGCCGTGAGCGCCGATTCATTCATTCGCTTCCCCTACCGTCAGATTACAGTCATCGCTGAAGGAAACGATGTCGACGAATTTATGGGCTGGGCATCGTTCGCTCCCTCGAAAATGAGCGAGAGCAGCTCGTTTCCCGGTCATTTCCTGTCGAAGGCTTTCAGACCCGACGCACGCCTGAACGGCGGCCGTCGCGCCATGATAGTGAGTGGGCAGTACGACCGGTATATGCCTATGGATATTCTGCCGGAATATCTTCTGAAAGCCATTATGTCGAACAATATCGACGATATGGAAAAACTCGGCATCTACGAGGTTGCCCCGGAGGATTTTGCGGCCGCCGAATATGCCGACACATCGAAACTGCCTCTGCAGCAGATTGTCCGTGATGGTCTCGACAGTCTTAGAAAAGAACTTGAATAACCAATTCTAAAAGAAAAACAAAGTGTCTAAACTTCGTAATTATCTCGACAAGATAAAGCCGAATTTCGAGGAGGGCGGAAAACTACATGCGTTACATTCTTTCTACGACGGCATGGAGACATTCCTCTATACTCCTAAAACTACTTCGGCTCCGTCGGGCGCTGTGCATATCCACGACAGCATCGACGCCAAGAGGACTATGATTATCGTGGTGTGCGCCCTGCTGCCATGTTTCCTCTTCGGCATGTATAACACCGGTTACCAGCACTGGCTGGCTCAGGGTGCTACCGAATTCCCGTTCTGGCAGCTGATGATCTACGGCTTCCTCACCATTCTGCCGCGTGTAGCGGTTTCCTACATCGTAGGTCTGGGCATAGAATTTGCATTTGCCCAGGTACGCAAGGAAGAAATTCAGGAAGGATTTCTCGTCACTGGTATTCTTGTGCCGATGATATGCCCGGCCGAAGTTCCGCTGTGGATGCTTGCTGTGGCTGTCGCCTTCGCGGTTGTTTTTGCCAAGGAGGTATTCGGCGGTACCGGTTATAATATAGTGAATATCGCACTTATAACGCGTGCTTTCCTCTTCTTCGCCTATCCGGCCCAGATGTCGGGCGACAAAGTGTATGTGGCTGCGAACGCGCCGTTCGGCTACGGCGAACAGCTTGCCGACGGTTTCACCTGCGCGACACCGCTTGGCCAGATTGCCACTCAGACCGGCCCCGACATCACATTTACCGGTATCGGCGGCCACATTATCTCGACGTGGGATGCCTTCCTCGGTCTTATTCCCGGCTCTTTCGGCGAAACATCGACTCTATGTATCCTTATAGGTGCCATTCTGCTGCTTGCCACAGGCATAGCGTCGTGGCGCATCATGCTGTCGGTAGTCGCAGGCGGTCTTTTCATGGGTTGGATTGCCAATGTTTTCGCTACCCCTCTCTATCCGGCTTCCTACGTACCGGCCTGCGACCAGCTTCTCTTCGGCGGTTTCGCTTTTGCAGCAGTCTTCATGGCCACCGACCCGGTGACTGCCGCCCGTACCAATACCGGTAAATATATTTACGGTTTTCTTATCGGCGCCATCGCTATCATAATACGCACATACAACACAGGTTACCCCGAAGGCGCCATGCTGGCTGTCCTGCTGATGAACTGCTTCGCTCCGCTGATCGACTACTGCGTTGTTCAGGCCAATATGCGCCGCCGTGTTAACCGTCTCAAAGCTAAAACATCACAGCAATGAATAAGCAGAGCAACGTTTATACACTAATCTATATTATTGTGCTGGTGGTGCTGGTGGGTACAGCTCTCGCCATTACCGCCATATCGCTGAAACCGCGTCAGCAGGCCAATGCCGATGCCGACAAGATGCGTCAGATTTTGGCAAGTGTGAATGTCGACGCCGGAACCGATGCCATTGCCACCTACAATGAATATATCACCGAAAGCTTCGTGGTGAATGAAGACGGCGCTGTCGACAGCAATGCCGATGCTTTCGCTGTTGATGTCGCCAAGCAGAGCAAGGCTTCCGCTACCGAGCGACTGTTACCTGTCTACAAATGCACTCTTTCCGACGGAGTGGTGAAGTATATCCTGCCGATGTACGGCGCAGGTCTCTGGGGACCGATATGGGGATATGTGTCGGTCGATGCCGACGGTACCACCATCTACGGTGCCTACTTTGCGCATCAGGGCGAAACTCCGGGCCTCGGTGCAGAGATTGAGAAGCCGGCATTTTCGTCGCAGTTCGCCGGAAAACAACTCTTCAGGAACGGAACCTTCATACCGGTGGCCGTGGTTAAAGCCGGCCAGCATCCGGCCGATGACGCCGATTATGTCGACGGCATTTCGGGAGGCACCATCACCAGCAAGGGTGTCGGCGCCATGATAGACAACTGTCTGCGCCCGTACAGCGCATTTCTTGAATCGCTTAACAAATAATCGCCATGGCTAACAGAAGCGTATTTTTCAATCCACTGTCGAAAGACAACCCGGTAGTCGTTCAGATACTGGGTATATGCTCGGTGCTTGCCGTCACCGCCAAACTTGAGCCGGCAATAGTGATGGGTCTTTCGGTGATTGCCGTGCTTGCTTTCAGCAACGTCATCATATCGCTCATCAGAAACACCATTCCCACCAATATCCGAATAATTGTTCAGCTTGTCGTAGTAGCCGGTCTTGTGGTTATCGTCTCTCAGCTCCTTCAGGCTTATGCCTATGATGTGAGCAAACAGCTGTCGGTGTTCATCGGTCTCATCATCACCAACTGTATCCTCATGGGACGCCTCGAGGCTTTCGCCATGGCAAACCGCCCGTGGCCCGCATTCCTAGACGGTGTGGGAAACGGTGTGGGCTACACCATCATTCTTGTGATTGTCGGTTTCTTCCGCGAGCTCCTCGGTTCCGGCACTCTTCTCGGATTCAGGGTTGTACCCCAGAGTTTCTACGATGCCGGATATGTGAACAACGGCCTCATGATTCTGCCGCCTATGGCTCTTGTGCTGGTGGCATGTATCATCTGGGTTCACCGAAGCTATAACAAAGACCTTCAGGAAAAACAGTAAAATATCTGAAAAATGGATAATCTTAATCTGTTCATACGGTCGATTTTTATCGACAACATGATATTTGCCTACTTCCTGGGCATGTGCTCCTTTATTGCCGTGAGCAAGAATGTGAAGACAGCCTTCGGACTTGGCATTGCGGTGACTTTCATGCTCACCATCACCTTGCCTATCAATTACCTTCTCCAGACCTATGTGCTGAGCGAAGGCGCCCTTGCATGGCTCGGACCTGAATACGCCGATGTTGACCTCAGTTTCCTTTCGCTTATCGTTTTCATCGCCGTTATCGCATCGATGACACAGCTTGTGGAGATGGTAGTGGAGAAATATGCGCCGGCGCTCTATTCTTCGCTCGGCATTTTTCTGCCTCTTATCGCTGTGAACTGTGCCATTCTCGGCGGCTCGCTCTTCATGCAGCAGCGAGGATTTGAGTCGGTGGGAACCTCGGTATGCGCCGGCGCCGGCTGGGGCATAGGCTGGCTTCTTGCAATTACAGCCGTAGCAGCTGTCCGCGAGCGTGTGGCTCAGTATTCCAACGTTCCTGCGCCGCTACGTGGCGTAGGCATCACTTTTATCATAACCGCCCTCATGGGAATCGCTTTCATGAGCTTCCTGGGCATTAAAATCTAAGCGGTCATGATCAGTACATTTATATCGTGCAGCCAGTCGACAGCAACGACAACCGTTATCGCCGGAGTCGGATTCTTTCTCGGCGTGACGCTGCTGCTGGTGATAATACTTCTAATAGCTAAAAAATACCTTGTCCAGACCGGCGCTGTCACTATCACTATGAACGGCGATAAGAAAGTGGAGGCGCAGTCGGGTAAATCGCTGTTGTCTACCATGGCCGACAGCAACGTCTTTCTGCCGTCGGCATGCGGCGGTAAAGGCAGTTGCGGGCAGTGCCGTCTGCAGGTAGAGCAGGGCGGTGGCGAGGCTCTTCCAACCGAAGCCGTCCACTTCACCCGCAAGGAACTAAAGAACCATTGGCGTCTTGCCTGCCAGGTGAAAGTGAAGGGCGACATGGATATTCGAGTCCCGGCTTCGGTTCTCTCTGTCAAGGAGTGGGAATGCGAGGTAATCTCCAATCGAAATGTCGCTACTTTCATCAAAGAGTTCATTGTTGCGCTTCCTCCCGGCGAACACATGGATTTTATTCCCG
>CABQCA010000051.1 GCA_902462525.1 uncultured Porphyromonadaceae bacterium
CGCACTTCAGGCCAAGCTCGACGCTATGAACAAGACCGTTGCCGAGACATATCCCAGCATCGACGTAGCAGCCGAATCGACAGCCGCCCAGGAAGCCATCAACAATGTGAAGGCAGCAGCCGAGGCAGCATACAAGGCTGTTGAAACCGAAGGCACATTCGCCTATACTTTCGATGCCGCTCCCATCGACGCCGCTATCGCCGCTATCGAAACCGCAGCGAAGGCAGCGAAGGCCGAGGCCGAACGTGTTGCCGCCAACGAAGCCGCCTACAAGACCGTGGCCGACGAAATCGCCGCACTTCAGGCCAAGCTCGACGCTATGAACAAGACCGTTGCCGAGACATATCCCGGCATCAATGTCAACAATCAGAAGAACGCCGCCCAGGCTGCCATCGACAAGGCAAAGGCAGAAGCCGACGCCGCTTTCGAAGCAGTGGCAACCGAAGGCACATTCAGCTACACTGTCGACGGCGAGGCTATCGAAGCTCTCATCGCAGCTGTGGAGACAGCCGCCAAGCTCGGTGCCGAGGAGGCAGCCCGCGTAGCTGCCAACGAAAAGGCCTACAATGCTTCGCTCGACGAAATCAAACGCCTCAACGACAAACTTGAGAGCATGAAGATGCTTGTTGCCGTTACTTATCCCAAGGTTGATGTCGACAGCTATATCGCCGCAGCCAAAGAGGCTATCGACAATGCCAAGGCCGGCGCTGATGCCGCTTACGAGGCTGTGGCTACCGAAGGTGTCTACAACTACACTATCGACAGTGCCGCCATCGAGGCTCTTATCGACGCTATCCGCAAGGCTGCTGTCGAGGCCCAGGCCGCTCTCGACGCCGAAGCTGCCCGTGTAGCCGCCAACGAGGCTGCCTACCAGACCGTTCTCAACGAGATTGCCGCACTTCAGAACAAGCTCAACAACATGGAACTGCTTGTGAATGTAAGCTATCCTGAAGCCGACGTAACAGCCGAAATCGCTGCCGCACAGCAGGCTATCGATAATGCCAAGACTGATGCTGCAGCCGCTCTCGAGGCTGTTGCAGAAGAAGGCAAATTTGACTATACTGTCGATGCAAAGGCTATCGAAACTCTGATAGCAGAAATTCTGGTTGCCGCCAAGAACTCGGGTATCATTGACATCACTGTCGAGAACGACACCGATGCTGTCTACTACAACCTGCAGGGTGTGCGTGTGGCACATCCGCAGAGCGGTCAGATGCTGATACGCGTCGGACGCGACGGCAAATCAGAAAAGGTTATAATAAAATAACAGAGAATGCAGAATAAAACGAAAATTGAGAAAAAGGAGCCCGTGAGGGTTCCTTTTTTTATGTAGGTAAGAGAATGAAAAGGCGGTTTTCGGGGAAAATTCGTATCTTTGCAGTTTCAAAAGTAATAGCTTTGAACAGACAGGGTCCGATACACATCGATGTTGGCGCCGTGCTTTCCGAAAGGCTCGGTGGCAAGGCTCGTTTTGTGCCGGGCTTTGTAGTGCGCTGGCTTGAGCGGCTGATCCATCAGGATGATATGAACGCCCTTCTGACCGGTGCATGGCCCCGTAGAGGCGCTCATTTCTGCGAGTATGTGCTGGAACATCTCGGCGTTGAACTGACAGTCCGCAACGAAGACAATATGCCTTCTGACCCGAGGATAGTGGTTGCGTCGAATCATCCTCTCGGGGGGCTCGACGGCATCTGCATGATAGCGTGGTTGCACCGACTCTACGGTGTTACGCCCCGCTTTGTGGTGAACGACCTCCTTCAGGCCATAGATCCGCTCACCGATTGCTTTGTGCCGGTGAACAAGCACGGCACGCAGAGCCGGAGCGGAGTGTCGGCCCTCGATGCGGCTTTTGCCTCCGATACTCCGGTGGTGGTGTATCCGGCGGGCCTTGTGTCGCGTCTGCACGACGACGGCACTATCGCCGATCTGGGCTGGCGCCGCATGTTTGTGACCAAAGCCGCTGAGTTCCGCCGTCCGGTGGTGCCCGTTTTTTTCGATGGTAAGAACTCGGCGTCATTCTATCGCTACGCACGCTGGCGAAAGTCGTCGGGCATAAAATTCAACCTTGAGATGATTCTGCTTCCCCGCGAGGTATTCCGTTCGCGCGGGGCGCATTTCACTCTCACCTGCGGCCGTCCGGTGCCCTGGCAGGAGCTTGGTCCTCGTGGCGAGGCCGGCGAGAAAGCCGCCGAACTTCGCCGCATAGTGTATTCACTGTCTACCGAACACACCCGATCATGAATCAACCGATAATAAGCCCCGTGGACGCAGCTCAGATAGAGGCCGAACTGACCTCCGAGCGCTTTTTGCGTACCACTAACAAAGGCAACAACGAACTGTATGTCGTGACAGCCCACGATTCGCCGAATGTGATGCGCGAAATAGGGCGCCTTCGCGAGATTGCTTTCCGTCTGGCAGGCGGAGGTACGGGAAAATCGTGCGACATCGACGAATTCGACACGATGCCCGAGCCGTGCCGTCAGCTCCTTGTGTGGGATCCCGACAGCAAGCTTATCCTTGGCGGTTACCGCTTCATCTGCGGTTCCGACATCGAAATACGTCCCGACGGCAGCCCGCGCATAGCCACAGCGCATATGTTCGGTTTCTCCGACCGCTTCATGAAGGACTATCTGCCGTACACTCTCGAGCTGGGACGCTCGTTCGTCAGGCCGGAGTATCAGTCGTCGCGAGCCGGTGCGAAGGCTATCTATGTTCTCGATAATCTATGGGATGGACTGGGCTCGCTCACTGTGGTGTATCCTGAGCTGAAATATCTTTTCGGCAAGGTTACGATGTACCCGAGCTATACGTCGGTGTGCCGCGACATGATACTGTACTTTCTGCATAAATATTTTCCGGATCCCGACCGCCTTGTGTGGCCTCTTACGCCTCTGCAGACCGGAGTGTCGGCTGAGGAGATGGAGCGCATCTTCAACGGCGGTGATTTTAAATCGGATTTCCGGATTCTCAATGCCGAAGTGCGCCGCTACGGCGACACGATCCCTCCGCTGGTACACGCCTACATGAGCCTTTCGCCGACAATGCGAATGTTCGGCACGGCGGTCAATGATGAATTCGGCGACGTGGAGGAGAGCGGCATATTCTTTGCCATCGACGAGATTTTTGAAGAGAAAAAACAACGACATATAGATACATTTCATCCGCTTATCAATGGACCTCAGTAATTTAACAGCCATTTCGCCGGTCGACGGCCGCTATCGCAGCAAGTGTGAGCCTCTGGCCGACTATTTTTCGGAATATGCCATAATCCGCTACCGCGTGAAGGTGGAAATAGAGTATTTCATAGCTCTTTCGGGAGTCGGTCTTCCCCAGTTGCCGGCACTTGCACCCGGCATAGTGGAAGCCCTGCGCCGCATTTATCAGCCCGATGTTTTCACACCGGAAGAGGCCGCCAAAGTGAAGGCTATCGAGTCGGTGACCAACCACGATGTGAAAGCAGTGGAGTACTATCTCAAAGAGCAGTTCGACGCACTGGGTCTGGGCGACCGTAAGGAGTTTATCCACTTCGGCCTGACGTCGCAGGACATCAACAACACATCGTTCCCGATGGCATTGGGCGATGCACTCGCCGAAGTGATGGCGCCGGCATTCAAGCGCCTCACCGACAAGCTCTACGAGCTGTCGCGCGAATATGCCGACGTGCCCATGCTTGCAAAAACTCACGGGCAGCCGGCGTCGCCCACCACTCTTGGCAAAGAGATAGCCGTGTTCCTCGAACGTCTTGTACGTCAGATCGAGGTGCTCAACGGCATCAGCGCCACCGGTAAATTCGGTGGCGCTACGGGTAATTTCAACGCCCATCGCGCGGCTTTCCCCGACATTGACTGGCGCGAGTTCGCGCAGAAGTTCCTCAAAGAACAGCTGGGGCTGGAACGCGAGTTTTTCACCACTCAGATATCGAACTACGATACACTGGCGTCGACTTTCGATGCACTCAAGCGTATCAACACCATCATCGTAGACCTCGACCGCGACATGTGGCAGTACATTTCGATGAACTACTTCAAGCAGAAAATCAAGGCCGGAGAAGTAGGCTCGTCGGCGATGCCGCATAAAGTGAATCCCATCGACTTCGAGAACTCCGAGGGCAATCTCGGCGTGGCCAATGCCATTCTGGTGCATCTTGCCGGGAAACTGCCCATATCGCGTCTGCAGCGCGACCTCACCGACTCGACGGTGCTACGTAACATCGGAGTGCCACTGGCCCATACTCTTATCGCCGTTGAATCGACCCTCAAGGGTCTCGGGAAGCTTATTCTCAACCGCGAAGCCATCGACGCCGACCTCGACGACTGCTGGAGCGTTGTGGCCGAAGGAATTCAGACGATCCTCCGCCGCGAAGGATTCCCAAAGCCCTACGAGGCTCTGAAGGCTCTCACACGTACAAATGCCAAGGTAGACGAGGCCGCCATCTCTGCTTTCATCGATTCGCTCGAGGGCATCTCCGACTGTGTTCGTGCCGAGCTTCACGCCCTGCGTCCGTCGACCTATATCGGATACACAATCTGAAAAATTATTTTGCAGATTGGCGGAAAATGCCTAACTTTGCATCGCTTAAGGCCTGATGGCACTGAGCGAGGGGATAGTCCTATGGTGTAATGGTAGCACTACAGTTTTTGGTACTGTCTGCCCAGGTTCGAATCCTGGTGGGACTACGGAGAAAACGCCTTTCGGGGCGTTTTTCTTTTTTAAGGGAGTGAGACGTGAACGTGCATATTGCAGACAATCAGTGGCAGTGGCAATTTTTTTGGTGGAATGGTGATTTTTTTTGCTATCTTTGCGAAAGTAAAACAGAGATAGATGAAGGAAGCAACAATGAACGATTACTATAAGGTAGAAGTGCGTCTGAATCCGGCATCGGAGGATTTCTGCGATCTGGCCGCCGATTTGCTCGCATCGGTTGGCTTCGAGAGTTTTGTGCCCTCGGAGGAGTGCCCCGGAGAATTGCTCACTGCTTATGTGCCGGCGCCGCTGTTCGACCCTGCGGCAGTTGTCGAAGCTCTTGCCGAACTGAGTCCTATGACCGAGGCCCGGTTCGAGGCCGAATTCATCGAGGGCCGCGACTGGAACGCCGAATGGGAGCAAAATTATTTCAAGCCCATTGTCGTAGAAGGCCGCGTGGCAGTGCACAGTACCTTCCACACCGATGTTCCTGAAGCGGAGTATGATATAACAATCGATCCGAAGATGGCTTTCGGAACCGGCCACCATGCCACTACTACGCTGATGATGCGGGCGTTGCTTGCCGCCGATATCAGTGGCAAAGCTGTGGTCGACATGGGTACGGGCTCGGGCATTCTGGCGATACTTGCCTCAATGCTGGGAGCATCGCCTGTCGCCGGCATCGAAATCGACCCCTTCGCTGAAGTCAACGCCCGCGACAACGTGTCGCTCAACCTCAGCCGTCCTGACGCCGTGACTATTATAGGGGGCGATGCCAGCGCTCTGGAGCAGCTGTCATATAAGGCCGACTACTTCCTTGCAAATATAAACCGTAACGTCATCACCGCAGACATAGGCCGCTACAGCGCCGCCATGAAGCCGGGTGCCACGCTTACGGTGAGCGGATTCTACGTGCACGACCGTGACATCGTGGCCTCAGCCGCCGAAAAAGCCGGATTCACGCTAACGGCGGCAGACGAGATGAACGACTGGTCGTCGATGACATTTACCAAGAACTCATGAAGCATGTTTTTGCAGCGCTGCTGCTTTTATTGTCGGTTCCAAGTGTTTTTGCCGAAAAGCCTGAGACCCGTTTTGCATGGGGTGCCGATGCCGGAGCTTCGGTCGATATGACCGGCAACGACATGAGCGCTGTCGACCTTTCGGCCTCTTTCGGCCTGAGCCGGGGCTGGATAAAATTTCTGGGAGCGGGAGCCGAGGCTGCCATTATGGTGAGTAACTCATGCCGGAGCTATCCACTGTTTATTGATTTCCAGACTGATTTCCGTAACGGCCCGTCGCTCGTTTTCTGGGATTTGCGGGCCGGCCTGTCGCTCAATTATAGTGACGACGACAGCCACAACAGCGGGTTTTACGGCTCTACCGGTCTGGGCGTCAACCTCGCCCGCAGTCCGAAATTTTGCTCCCACATCCTGATAGGCTACACATTCCGCGGGAACAACTACACGCCTGAAAGTGCCGGCTGCAAGGATCTGCATTGCGCCACGGTCCGTATCGGGGTTGTGTTCTGAATATTCAGCGGTTGCTGATGTAGCGCGCGTAGTACGACATAAGAAGAGCCGTCACCGGCAATGCTATAATCATGCCGATGATGCCTAAAAGCGTGCCCCATACCGATAGAGACAGCAGTATTACCGCCGGATTCAGACCGAGTTCTCGGCCCATGACATGTGGCGTAATCACGTAGTCGCACGTACATTGGTTTACCAGATATACGATGGCGCACTTTCCGAGTTCCGGCCAGAACGCGACATCGCCGCCGAGAGAATAGACGAAGCATATAGCGGTGACGGGAATAACCGTGATATACTGGAAATAGGGTATCATATAGAGGAGTCCTACAAGGATTCCCATCGGAACTGCCAAAGGGAGCCCTACAATCAGAAACCCGACGCAATACAGCACCATAGCACAGAGTGCCACAAAGCCTTGTCCGCGAAAATAGTGGTTCATGCCAACCTTGGCATCGTTTGTCACCGCGAGAAAGCGGTCGCGGTAGCGCGCCGGCACTATCATCTTAAATCCCCGGACAATGCGGTCGTAGTCGATGAGAATAAAAAGCACATAGACCAATGTGAGCAGCCAGCCGAGCGACTCCACTGCTACATCGATCGACTGCTCGACGAGCATTGTTCCGCGGCGGATTATCTCTTCGAGGCGGAGGCCCGAGAACAGGTCGCGGATACTGTCGGGGTTGAAGTATTTATTGATGAAGTGTACCAGCGGGGCATATGAAGGGGCCGGTTCGATTTTGCCGTCGGCTACGTCGCTTACGATTCTGCTGAGTTCGTTAAGCTCCCTTGTGACCGACGGCAGCGAAATAAGCAGTATGCCGGCGATAACCGCCGATACTTCGATAATGGCGAGAACGGATGGCAATGCTCGCCCCGAAATGCGGAACAGGCGCTTGTTGAAATTCACCAGCGGTTGCAGCAGGTAGGCTATGAGCATGGCCACAAAGAAGGGAAGCAGGGCATTCCGAAGATAATACACCAGCCATAGCAACCCTCCGGCGAGAGCTGTGCCGATGATAAGATGCATAATGCGGTCAGTGGTCCAATTTTTTTCCATCTTTGCCCTTAATTAGAGTATTGTTACTTCTGAAACAACCTGTTCGCTGAAAAGTTTTAACACTTATTATCAGACGGTCGTTAAACTTTGTCGTGTACGCAAGGTCTTATATTACGAATGCGACAAAGAAACTAACAATATATAATTTATAAAAACATTAAGAGAATGAACAAGAAAACAATCGTAGCAGTTCTGGGCCTGTGTGCCCTCGTAGCAACCCCGGCTTTCGCCCGTCCGGACGACAACAAACGCGACAACCGTGGCACCGAGCGCGGTCGCGAAGCACGTGGCGACCGTCGGCAGGCACCCAATCCCTTTGAGGGTCTCGACCTCACTGCCGATCAGCAGGCTAAACTCGATCAGCTCAAAAAGGACTGCAAAGCCGCCCGTCAGGAATGTAAGAAAGAAAACAAAGAGGCCCGTAAGGCTCTCGCCGATTCCTGCAAGGCCGCCGGCTGCAAGGTGCGTTCCGAGCAACTTGCAAAAATCAAGGAAATACTCACCCCCGAGCAGTACGTCAAATTTCTCGAAAACAGTTTCCTCATGAATGGAGGACCTGCAGGTAAGCCCGGTAAAGCCGGTCACCACCGCAGATAAATCCCGCGACTGAACAATAAAGCGGCGCATGTTGTTGAATATGAAATTAATTCAACATTATGCGTCGCTTCTTTTTGCTTATTATTTTATCATTGCTTTCCGTGCTGTGTGCAGCGGCAAATAATATGGCCGACAGTCAGGTCGACAGCCTGCTTAAAAGCCATAAGATAGTGTATGTCGACGGCAGGCCCGCTGATGCCTCTACACAGGCTTATGTCGATTCCATACGTCAGAAAATTTCGGTGTTTTACTACGACCAGTTCCGTCATTTTTCGGACCCGGCCGCCCCTTATTTCCTGTTTATGAGCAAGGACAATAACCTCGCCATGGGCATCGGCGGAGCGGTGCGTATGCGGGCCTATTACGACTGGGGAGGAGCTATTCCGGCCGCCGGTTTCGCGCCATATCTCATACCGTCAGTTCCCGATCCGACCTCGGAAAGGCATTTCGACACCACGCCATCGGGCACATGCCTTTTTTTTCGCGTTCTTGGCCGTAACAAGACTCTCGGCGACTATCAGCTCTATATCGAAGCTAATTTCACCGGTTATCAGGGCCGTGATCTGAAATTGAAAAAGGCCTACGCCATAATCAATGATTTTACTGTGGGCTATGCTCCGTCGACATTCTCTGATCCGGCGGCTCTTCCGCCAGTCATCGACGCTCAGGGCCCGACCAACAAGGTGACCCCTACATCGGTGCTTGTTCGCTATATGCCCGTGGTTAGAGACAGATGGTACTTTGCTGTGTCGGCCGAGACACCGTCGGCTGCCGTTGGCGCCGACGGTGTGAAGACAGCGAAGGTGGACAACTGGCTGCCCGATTTTGCGGCTTTCGCGCAGTACCAGTGGGCGCCTGGCCAGCATGTGCGGCTGTCGGGAATCGTACGCACTCTCTCCTACCGCAATCTTGTGGCCGGTCACAATCATAACTGTGCCGGCTGGGGCGCCATGCTTAGTTCAGTAGCACATATCGGCGACAGAGTCACAACGTATGCTACCGGCACATACGGACACGGCTTCGCCGGACTTGGCGGCGACCTTTTAGGAAACTACGACCTTGTGGCCGATCCTGAAGTTCCCGGCAGGCTCTATGCCCCGGCTTCAGCAGGCTATTGCCTGGGTGTGCAGTATAATTTCCGGCCGAATATTTTTGCAAGCTGCAGCATGAGTCAGATGCGCTATCTGCCGGCCCGCGGCGTGGCTCCCGATGAGTACAAATACGGCTGGGTGGCTACGGCCAACGTTTTCTGGAATATGACTGCCCGTATGCAGGTGGGTGCCGAACTCAACATCGGCCGCCGGGGAAATTTTGATCACACACATCGCACTGCCCGGCGTATCGAGGCAATGTGTATGTTCTCATTCTAAACCTTTTCCGCGCAGATAGCTGAGCACCTGCTTCTGCACGCGGCTGCCCAGAAGATAGTTTGCGGCGATGTAGAGCGACATGGCAACGACTGCTTCCACGGTGAGACAGACGGGCGGTGATGCGAACTGCTTACCACAAAGGTACATGACAGGCACGATAACTGCCGTCAGTGCGAACGACGGCACCAGATCGTAGATGAATCCCGGCAGAGATGCGCCGGTGGCGCGCACTGTGGCCACAAGAGTGAGAAACCATGTTATTACGGTGGCTGCGACCTGTCCCCAGATCATTATGCCGATTCCGTAGACTGGTTCGTCGGGCAGTGTCATGGCCATGAATGGAAAGGTGATGACCAGAGCGGCGATTGCGGCTGTGTCGCGCACTATTTCGAGACGCAGTATGACGCGCGCGCGGCCGAGGGCGAGCAGATAATTGTTGTAGAGCGAACAGAGTACTACGAAAATACCACGCAGCAGCAGCAGCTGGAACAGGAAAATCGACGGATCCCACTTTTCGCCGAACAATGTGTGGAATATCGGCCGTGCCAGCACCATGAGGCCTATCATGGCGGGGAAAAGCAGATAGGCCGTAAAGCGGTTCATTTTCGAGCATATTCTCCGGAAGCGGTCGGGCTCATCCTGAACAGCCGACAGAGTCGGTACAAATGTTGAAGTCAGTACCTGCGACATTGATTCAGTTCCCATCTTGCTCCACTTATCGGCTTGGGTGTAGTAGCCCAGCGAAGTCATTCCGAGACTATTGCCTACCAAAAATGAGTAGATGTTCAGAAAGACTGTGTTGAGGAACGATGTCAGCATCATTCGCGATCCTATGCCGAAGAATGCGCGCAGCGAACTCCATGACATCCGCATCAGAGGTCTCCATCGTGTCGCGGTCCAGAGCACTAAGGACTTGCAGGCTCCCATGACGAGAGTCTGCCATACGATAGCCCATGCTCCGAAGCCCCCGAGAGCAAGCCAGATGCCGGTAATTCCCCCGGCTGTGAGACCTATGAAGTTAGAGGCTGCTACGGCCCGCACGTCCATGGCTTTCATCAGACGGTTTGTCTGCACTATGACCGATGCGTTGAGAATGAGTGACAGGAACATCACACGTGACAGGGGAATGAGGCGCCTGTCGTTGTCGAAACATGCCGCAATGAGCGGCGCACATGCGTAGAGGAGGATGTAGAGTGCAACCGCCATGCCCATGTTGAACCACAGGACGCTGGAATAATCGAGGCGTGTTGGCCTTTGCTTCTGGAGCAGGGCCGAGGTGAGTCCGCTGTACACCAATAGCGAAGCGAAAGCCTGAAATACGAGCACGGCGCCGACAAGACCGAAATCTTCCTGGCTGAGTATGCGGGCCAGAACGATGCCGGTGACGGCATAGAGTCCCTGAGTGGCAAGACGGTCTACCAAGTTCCACTTCAGGGATCCTGCTGTGCGCTTTTTAAGACTGTCAGTCACCTGCCTCCTCCACCTTAATGCCGATAGAACGGTTCGATACCTTTTCGGCCTTTGCATGGTTAATCACGCGGCCGGAACCGGCCCCCGTGACTTTAAGCCTCCCGGAGACATTGGTGTCGATTTTGCCCGGTCCGAGAATGAAGCACGACATATTGTCGCACTCGAGTGCTGAAGCGTCGACAGCACCGGTGCCGACATTACGGAATTTGGCTTTTTCGGCCTTGCCTTCCACCGTGAGGCTGCCTTTTCCTGCTGCGGCATCGCCGTCGAGCTGTGTAGTTGTGATGCCGGTCACTTCAAGACTGCCGTTGCCTATTTGCTTGGCAGTGAATTTAGGCACCGGTACTGTGGCATTGACCCGTACCAGGGAATCGCCGGAGTTTTCGACATATGTCAGTGCCGCCGAGTACACCTTTATTCTCGGCAGCCCCTGCAGAGGGCTTTCCTCGCTCATTGTCTGAATGCGGAGGTGCTCCTTATTGTTGGAGAAAGAAATTTTTGAGGCCAGTTCGGGCGGTGCGCTGAACACTGCCCAGCCCGCCGAGTCGGGTTTGCAACTGTAGTCCACACCGATGCCGTCGACCACGGTGAGCGAATTGAAATTGGCTACGTTGAGGGAGTAGGCCGCCTTGTCGTCGGCATGGGCTGCAAAACTGATGAAAGCAAAAATAAAAACGAAAATCAGCGATTTACTTTTCATAGTTGCGAAGGTAAAATATCGTTTTCTATATGTTCGAGAATGGCCTCAAGCTCGTCGAGATTTCCGGCTTTGAGCATTGCTATGCGTGTGGGGCGGAAGTCGGGAATACTTTTGAAAAGCGGCGAAGCCGCCAGATGGCGGCGAATGTGGAGGATTCCGCGGTACTCGTCGATGCGCTCTATGCTTTCGCGAATCTGGCGGCGCAGAAGAGCGAATTTCTCAGCGGTGCTTACATCGGCCTCCACACCGGTGGCTATGAACGATTTTATTCGGCGGAATATCCATGGCGCGCCTATCGAGGCCCGGCCTATCATGACGGCATCGACGCCGTAGTGTGCGAAAGCGTCGGCCGCAGTCTGCGGGGTGCATATGTCACCGTTGCCGATAAGCGGCAGTGTGAAGCGTGGGTTGTCTTTTATTCGGGCTATTTCGCTCCAGTCGGCCGAGCCGGTGTACATTTGTGAGCGTGTGCGGCCATGCACTGTCAGGGCCTGAATGCCGCAGTCCTGCAGCTGTTCGGCAAGAGTGCTTATTATGATAGAATTGCAGTCCCAGCCCAGACGAGTTTTCACTGTCACGGGAATGTCGACCGCACGCACTACCGCGCGGGTTATTTCGAGCATTTTGGGGATGTCGCGGAGCATCCCGGCTCCGGCTCCTTTTCCGGCGACTTTTTTTACGGGGCAGCCGAAATTAATGTCGAGAATGTCGGGTCGGGCCTCGGCCACTATTTTAGCCGCTTCAACCATCGGTTCTACCTCGCGGCCATAGATCTGGATTGCGGTGGGACGCTCGCCTTCTGCAATGTGTAGCTTGCGTGTCGTAGCTGCAATATTTCGCACAAGAGCGTCGGCCGACACAAATTCCGAATAGGTCATGTCGGCTCCCTGCTCCTTGCAGATGAGGCGGAAGGAGGCGTCGGTGACATCTTCCATAGGGGCCAGCACCACCGGCCGTTCGCCCAAATCGACATTTCCTATTTTCATTCTTTCAGATTTCTTTTTTATAGTTTTATTTTGTTACAATCTCCGGATGAGAGGGGCATAAATCGGATTACAAAAGTACAAAAAATAGTATGTACATTGAAATACTGTGGCTGAAAAGGAGAAATTATTGGCGAATCGGCACAAAAAAAGCTTTTTTCAGGCAGGCGCAAAAAAAAATTACCCGTCATCACGACGAATAATCTTTTCACCTTAAATCTAATACCATGAAAAACTGGTACAAAGGTATAAATTTTATGTTATACAACATAGTTTTGCGATGAAAAAATACATGTTGTTAACTTGTTTTAACTATTAGGCCTTGTTTCAAGATAATGGAAACATAAATTAACAAAACTTTCTGCAAAAACGTTTCTTCCTCTCTCTTTCTCAGTAAAGGTTTATATGACGTTTAAAGAATATTTTTTGAGGAAGTAACGATTGTCAATAATTATGTGTACTTTTACGCCAAATATGAGTACTCATTTAATTTCAATAATATGAAAAAGGTATTTGTTTCACTTTTTGCGGCTGTTGTATGTGCGGCAGGCGCAAGTGCTCAGACCATTGTCAATAACCCTGACAATCTTCCCTATTTCGGAGTCCGTGCCGGTCTTGACATAGCCTGTCCCGGCGATATGAAGTCGAATGGTGTAGGAGTCGATGCTTTCAGCAACGGCGCCGGATTCCACGTCGGCGCTATCTATAATAAACCTGTAGTTGCCAATTTCTATGTAGAACCCGGTCTCAGCCTGTACTATAATACATATTCAATTAATAAAAATTTCGCGGAAGCCGTCGAACTGTCGGATGCATCAATCCGTAAGTTCGGATTCCGTATACCTGTTATGGCCGGATATCACTTCGACTTTACTCCGGAGATAAAACTCCACGTTTTCACCGGGCCGGAATTTGAAATAGGGTGCGTGGCTAAGGAACATATTGAGGCCGCCAACATCAGTCTGTCGGAAAGTCTATATGGCGAGGACGGAGGAATGCGTCGTTTCAATTGTCTGTGGGATTTCGGCGCGGCATTGTCGTACCGGAAATTTCAATTCGGAATCACCGGCGGACTGGGAATGGCCAACATGGTCGACGAGAGCGGTGTTACATTCCACGAAAACCGAGTCTCAATCACGCTGGGCTACAACTTTTGAACGACCTAAGTATCAATTTGAACGCGAACGGCGACCATGGTGTCGTTTGTTCGCGTTTTTGTAACCAGGCATAACTATTGCGCCTAATGGATGTTCATTTAGCGGGCAAGACTTAATGGTAAAAAATAAAAAAACTCAGACGATTGAAGCTCAATCATCTGAGTTTTTAAGTGTCCGATATGAGATTCGAACTCACACAGCCTTTCGGCCACTACCCCCTCAAAGTAGCGTGTCTACCAATTCCACCAACCGGACAGGATTTTGCTGAGAGCTGCGGGAAGAGAGTCTGTTGAGCGAAAAACGGGACTCGAACCCGCGACCCCGACCTTGGCAAGGTCGTGCTCT
>CABQCA010000052.1 GCA_902462525.1 uncultured Porphyromonadaceae bacterium
GATGAACAGAGCGCGCTGTCAGATTCCTTTCAGGACAATCTTCTTGAACCTCCGATCTACACGCGACCGGCAGAATACAATGGCTGGCGTGTTCCCGACATACTACTGTCGGGCCATCAGGCTAAAATCGAGGAATGGCGCCACGAGCAATCGCTGAAGCGCACCCGACAGCTACGCCCCGACCTGCTCGATTTTTAAGCAAGGCCGATTTTAAGCACCATAAGATAGGCGGCCACTACCACCATTAGGACGATCGCCGCTATGACGGCAGCGACGGCCAGACGGCGTATGCCGCTTTTATTGCCGCAAATACCGAAGAATCCGACCACGCATGCAATCAACGCGACAGCTATCGATACATATCCGTTGCCGAACCAAAGCACCAGCCATGCAGCCACGGCAAGCAGCAGCGAAGCCCATACGCAGAACCGGTGTCGGCCACCGGTGCCGGCCGGAGTCACTTTTTCCACTGATTCGTGGGATTTTATATCTATATTATCATTCATAAGTCAGACCTTACACCGAAAACAACATACGACCGGTGTATAAATATGACAATTAATGTAAACTAAAGTTTACCGAATCGATTATTTTTTACGCGGAGCAAAGCGCACGGGATAGTCGACACGAATCCGGCCCTCGACGATGTCGGAGAGCTTGCGGCGAATGAGCTGCCTGCGGATTCCCGAAATATGGTCGATAAACACTTTGCCGTCGAGATGGTCGCACTCATGCTGCACGATACGGGCGAGAAATCCGGAAATTTCCTCTTCATGAGGCTGAAAATCCTCATCGAGCCAGCGGAGACGTATATGCTCCACACGCGGCACTTTTTCGGAAATACCCGGAAGGCTGAGACATCCCTCGGGACGCGACACAATATCGCCGTCGAGCACCTCGACCCCGGGGTTGACAAGAGCGAATTTCCGGCCCTCACACTCGGGAAAAGCGTCGCCGGCAGGACTTGCATCGATGACCACCAGACGTATGCTCTTGCCGATCTGCGGCGCAGCCAGCCCGACTCCCTCCGACTCGTACATGGCGTCGAACATATCGGCGACAAGTTCCTTAAAGCCCTCGAAAGGCGCTTCAATCGTTTCAGCTTCTTTGCGGAGTACGGGATGACCGTAGCAATAAACAGGCAGTTTCATATGTTTTGACTTTGCAGATAATCATTTAAAATAATGGTGGCCGAGATTTCATCGACAAGAGCCTTGTCGCGCCGGGCCATTTTCGGAAGGCCGCCGTCGAGCATCGCCCTATGGGCAAGCACCGACGTAAAGCGCTCGTCGTAAGGAATAATCGACACTCCCGGGACAAGCTTACGCAGTCTGGCGAGAACCGGGGTGATAAACCGCTGTGATTCCGACGGATTACCTTTCATATCACGGGGTTCGCCGACAACGATGGCATCGACCGGCTCACGGCTGCAATAGCCGGCCACGAAAGCCGGAAGTTCGGCCGTGGCGACTGTCGTAAGGCCGTTTGCCACTATGCGCAAGGTGTCGGTCACGGCAATACCGCAACGCTTACGTCCGAAATCTATGGCCATCAATCGTCCCATTTCGATGCAAAATTACAAAAAAGTGACGAAAATTCCGTAACTTTGTCGGTCTAATGGAAAGAGAATTACCCGAAAAGTTCATTAAAAGCCTCACAGAGGCCGTCGGGGCGGAGCATGCAGCATCGCTGGTGCGCTCACTGACATGCGACGCACCGTCGCTGGCAGTGCGCGTCAACATAGCCAAGGGGGCACACTTGCCCGACAGCGCCGTAACGGTGCCATGGGAGCCACGAGGATTCTACATCGACGAACGGCCCGTATTCGCAGCCGACCCTGCATGGCATCAGGGACGATATTATGTGCAGGAGGCCTCGTCGATGGCCACAGGACGGCTTGCCGCCATTCTCTCCCAACAATACTTAAAAGACAACCTGACCATAAACTACCTCGACGCGTGCGCCGCGCCCGGCGGCAAAACGATAGGCGCCGTCGATGCTTTGGGTGCCCGGGGTTTCGTCGTAGCAAACGAGGCCGACCGCCACCGCGCCGCCGTCTTAGCCGAAAATCTGGCCAAACGCGGCGCCTCAAACACTGCCGTGCTCTGCGGTCCGGCGCAACGTCTGGGCGCTCTCAGCGACACTTTTGACATCATAGCCGCCGACGCTCCGTGCTCCGGCGAGGGCATGATGCGCAAAGAACCTGAAGCCATAGCTCAGTGGAGCACTACTCTTGTCGCAAGTTGCGCGGCACTGCAGCGAGACATCGTGACATCGCTTTGGCCTGCGCTCCGGCCCGGAGGCGTATTCATCTACAGCACCTGCACATTCAACCGGCATGAAGACGACGATGTGGTGCGCCACATGCTCGAAACACTCGATGCCGAACTCATCGACATCGACGCAGCCCTGTTCCCGGGCGCCGTCAAATGTGACTACGGCCTGCGTTTTCTGCCTGGCATCGTCCGCGGCGAAGGCCTTTTCATGGCAGCCCTCCGCAAGAGCGAAGCCGAAAGTGCCGTCCGGCCGTCGAAGAAAGGCAGCGCGTTCCCGTCTCCCGCACCCGGTATGGCCGATTTCGCCTCTCGATGCATTTCTGAGCCGGAGAACTTCATCGTCTCCGGCAACAGACTGATTCCGAAACGTCATGCCGAAACCGCCGCAAAAATAGGCACCACCAAAGGTCTCATGCGCCTTGGCACGCCCTTAGGCGAAGTCAAAGGCCGCGATATAGTGCCCTCGCACGAACTCGCCATGAGCACCGCCCTGCGACCCGATGCCTTCCCGACTCTCGAACTGCCCTACTCCTCAGCAATGAGCTATCTTCGCGGCGAAGCCATCGCCGACATTCCCGACGGCCTCCCCAAAGGTATCGTGACAGTCACCTGGCAGGGCCGTCCGCTCGGATTCGCCAAAAACATAGGGCGAAGGGTAAACAATCTCTACCCCGACGCCATGCGCCTGCGCATTCAGCCCCGGGCGCTCCCACCACAAGCCCCTTCCATAATAAAATAAAATGAAAGACTTCATAGCCATTCTCCGCCGTTTTGTGCCCCCCTACAAGAAATATCTGGCACTCAACATACTCTTCAACATTCTCGCGGCTCTTCTGACTCTTTTCTCCTTCGCACTGATAATCCCTATCCTTCAGATGCTCTTCCGCATCGACGAGGGCACTTACTCCTACATGGAATGGGACTGGCACCACATCAACGATGTTGTCATCAATAATTTCTACTACTACGTACAGCAGTCAATCACCGACTACGGTGCCTCGGGCACTCTGGCACTCCTTGCCGTGGCACTGGTTATAATGACCGGTCTCAAGACAGGCACATCATACCTCAGCTCCTACTTCATGGTTCCGCTGCGCTCGGGCATAGTGCGCGACCTTCGCAACTATATGTACGACAAAATCACAGCCCTGCCGATAGGCTTCTTCACCAGCGAGCGCAAGGGCGACGTGATGGCACGCATGAGCGGCGACGTAGCCGAAATCGAGAACTCGATAATGTCGTCGCTCGACATGCTGTTCAAGAACCCCGTGATGATTATCGTGTGCCTTGGAGCAATGTTCGCGATATCGTGGCAACTCACTGTATTCGTATTCATTCTGCTGCCTATAGCCGGCTATGTGATGGGAAAGGTAAGCAAAAAGCTGAAACGCAAGTCGTTCGAGGGACAGACCCAGTGGGGTGTTCTGATGTCGACCATCGAAGAAACCCTCGGAGGCCTGCGCATCATCAAGGCATTCAACGCCGAAGGCAAGATGAAAGCGCGCTTTCACGATGAAAACCAAGTGTTTTACCGTCTTTCAAACTCAGTGGCCCGCCGGCAGGCGCTCGCACACCCCATGAGCGAATTTCTCGGAACCATGGCAGTGGCCATCATCCTTTGGTTCGGAGGCAGCCTAATCCTTTCAGGCCATTCGAGCCTCGACGCCTCGCGATTCATATACTATATGGTGATTTTCTACAACATCATCAACCCCGCCAAGGACCTCTCGAAAGCCACCTACTCCATTCAGAAAGGCCTCGCATCGATGGAACGCGTCGACAAAATCCTCAACGCCGTCAACCCCATCGCCGACCCCGACGCCCCCGAAAAACTGCCGGCCAAAGGCTCCGGCGTTCGCTTCGAGAATGTAAGTTTCAGCTACGACGGCGCCAACGAAGTGCTCCACGACATAAATCTCGAAATCAAGCCCGGAGCTACTGTAGCCCTTGTAGGCCAATCAGGCTCAGGAAAATCGACAATGGCCGACCTCATACCTCGCTTCTACGACCCCACGACGGGCCGCATCACCATCGACGGCATCGACCTGCGCAACCTGCGCGTGCATGAGCTGCGTTCGCTGATGGGAAATGTGAATCAGGAAGCCATACTTTTCAACGACACCATTTTCAACAACATAGCCTTCGGCGTCGAGAACGCCACGCTCGAGCAGGTACGTGCCGCCGCCCGAATAGCCAACGCCGACGAGTTTATCATGGCCACCGACGAAGGCTATGACACCGTGATCGGCGACCGCGGCTGCCGGCTGTCCGGCGGCCAGCGGCAGCGACTTTCCATAGCCCGAGCCGTGCTCAAAAACCCGTCGCTGCTCATTCTCGACGAAGCCACATCGGCGCTCGACAGCGAGAGCGAAACCCTCGTGCAACAGGCTCTCGACCGACTGATGGCAAACCGGACTACCCTCGTCATCGCGCATCGCCTCTCGACAGTGCGCAACGCCGACCTCATCTGCGTGCTCCACGAAGGCCGCATCGTCGAAGCCGGCACCCACGAAGAACTCCTCGCCCCCGATGCCGCCGGCTTCTACCGGCGTCTTGTCGAGATGCAGTCGCTCGGTAAGTGAGTATTCAGGGACGAGATGCGAGGAGCGAGGGGCTTGCAGGGCCATCCTATCCCCTGATATCCTAAGCTCCTAACGTCCTAATCTCATAACATCACTCCGGCCGAGCGGAAAAGCTCGGCATAGTAGGCCGCTTTCTTTTCGAGAGCAAGAGGATAGGCACGGCTCGTCGACGGCATTCGCCATATCGTCAGACCGTCGGCAGAAGTAGCGAAGCAGCCCATGCGCGGCACTTCGGTACCCGTAAGCGAAGCGATCACGGCAGCAGCCTTCTCGCCGGTGCTTGCCAGAGTGCGGCACTCCGGCATACGACGGAGAAGCGACTCAAGGTCGACAGGTTTCACTATCTCCAGAAACTTATCGGAAGCATTGCCGGCAAGACGGCGCACAGCCTCGGCCGAATCCTTCATGGCTATCCCCCGCTCGGTGAGCAGCCGCTTTATATCATCGAGGCGGAACGTGCGCGATTCACTGTCGTAGAGGGCATTGCGGTCACCGAAGAACAACAGCCCCATCATAAACCAGAAATCGTTTGTACGGTTGGGGTAGAAGAAATCCATTGACCAACGCTTTGCCGGCGGCGGAAAAGTGCCGAGAATCAGCACCTTCGCATTTTCCGGCGCAAAGGCCTCCCAGGGATGGTGCTCAATAGCTATTTCGTTTTTCAAATCATTTTCCATACAAATAAAACGCAGAAAAACGACAAAAGATTGTGCACATTCGGCCATAAATGCTTATCTTTGCCGTGCAAAACCAAATGCGACAGTAGCTCAGTTGGTAGAGCATCAGCTTCCCAAGCTGAGGGTCGCGGGTTCGAACCCCGTTTGTCGCTCACCCGAAAAAAACGGTAGCCGCTCCTGTCCCCGACTACCGTTTTTTTATTTCCCCGACCCAGACAAGAGTATCTGTTAAATATTGTATATTCATGTAGGCTACATGCAGTCTTTTCGCATATTTATAATCTACTGAAAAAGAAGCAACCTTATCAAAATGAATACAATGATAAATACCATCAAAACCATCACTCGTCTGCTTGCTGTCCTGATGCTTGTTTCATGCACGGACAACACAGACGCAACAGTGCCGCCAGAAACCTCAATATCCATATCCGAAACTCTCCCTGTAATGTATATTGAAACAGAGGGACGAAAGCCCATAGTCTCAAAAGAAGAATATCTGAATGCCTCCTATTGGCTCGACCCTATGGGTGCTGATGGCATCGAGTCCCTCGGCTCAGAGTCCGAACCATTACCCATGCAGATACGTGGCAGAGGGCATTCTTCATGGAAAAGCGCCAAGAAACCTTACAAAATCAAACTCCGGAAAAAAACAGCAATAATGGGTATGCCTGAGAATAAACACTGGGCATTGCTGAAACCGACAGAAAACACGGTAGCGGGCTTACAGCTCGGTCAAATCATGGGGTTTGCATGGACTCCGGATTTCCGGCCGATAGAGGTGGTACTGAACGGCGACTATATCGGATTATATTTTCTTACCGAGACCATACGCATCGACAAGAAGCGTGTGAATATTTATGAGCAGCAGGATATGGAAACTAATCCTGATTTGATAAGGGGAGGCTGGCTTGTAGAAGTAGACAATTATCACGATGAATGTCAGATAACAATTCCTGAGAACGCCCGATGGAACCTTACACTGCGCTACCACTCGCCCGAAGATTTATCTGACGTTCAGTTGCAATGGCTTACCGATGAGTTTAAAGCGATAAATGCGGCCATCTACTCAGCAGACAAAACTTCGGCTGAATGGGAAGACTACATAGATGTTGAAAGCATGGCCCGATTCTTCATTCTACAGGAAGTTATGGACAATCCGGATGGATTCCACGGAAGTTTCTACCTCCACAAAGACCTGGCAGACAACGCAAAATGGACGGCAGGACCTATTTGGGATCTGGTATGCTATAATCGGGAGAAAACCGATTATACATTTAAAATGAAAGTTCACTATGGCATTACCCCTCACTGGATAGGAGAGATCATACAGTATGACAGTTTCTGCAAATCAGTGAAATCCGTTTGGGAAGACATCTATCCGGCAAAAATATCCGGTATATATAGTTATATCGACGATACCGTCCTTCCGCTTGCTGATGCATGGAAGAATGATTGCGCAAGGTGGGGCGAGGATCCTTCCCGGACAGCCTCTTTTCGGGCTGAAAGCATAAAAACGGCACTCCGACGAAATATCGAATGGTTCGACAGCCACCTGCCGGTCAGCCGGTCCGCCTGTCTGCAAATGTCACCACAATCAAATTCCAAAACAACTGTAGCTGTATATAATCTTCAGGGCATTCTTATAGGAAAGTATACCTCCGAGGCAGAGGCAATATCCCATCTAAAGAAAGGAAGCTATATTATCAATAAACGAAAAATTATAATTGAATAGTACCAATAGTTTTCCACTCGCTCATGCCAGCAGGAATGTGCCTGGTCTTTGTTTTTGTTGTCGAAAAGGCTTAAATTTGCGGTATGGAAAACAAAAATATAAAAATATGTGTGCTCGGCGCCGGCAACATCGGCGCGGCTATGGTGCGGGGCCTTGCCGGAAGCGGGGTCTCTGTGTCGGTGTGGAACCGCAGCGCCAGGCGTCTCGAAGGCCTTGCCCCGCTGAAAAATGTGAGTTGCTCAACCGACATGGCAGCCGCGCTCGACAGCTGCGACATTGCTCTGGTATGCGTCGAAGGCCGTGCGTTGGACAGCGTGACTGCGAAGATGGCATCGCTCTTCGGAACGCATAAGCCTATAGTAGGTTCATGCGCGGCAGCCTCCACTCTCGCCGGACTGAGCGAATCGCTGTCTACCCCCGACGGCCCTCACACCCGCGTTTTCCGGCTGCTGCCAAACATCGGCGCCACCGTCGGAATGTCGACAAATCTCTATTGTTCAGCCGGGCTATCCGAGGCTGAAGACCGCAATATAATCGGTCTCTTCGGCGCAACCGGCACGACAGCCAAAATCGAAGAACGGCACTTCCAGGCAGCCATGGCGCTATCGTCGTGCGGAATAGCCTACGCCCTCCGCTACGTTCGCGCCACCATGCAGGCAGGTGTGCAGGCCGGCCTCGACCCGGACACCGCATGCGCCCTGAGCGCCGGCGCCGTAAAAGGTGCCATGCAGCTGCTTCAGGCAAGCGAAGGCCTTCATCCCGAGGCGCTTGTCGACAGTGTATGCACCCCCGGAGGCGTTACAATCCGCGGCCTCAACGCCATGGAGGACGCCGGATTCTCGGCCGCCGTCGTAAAAGGTCTTTTAGCAACTCTCACCAGATGAACAAAGTAATTCTCCTCGGCAACGTCGGCAAGGATCCGGTCATGAGAATGGTCGACACCAGCTCGGTGGCCGAATTCACCCTCGCCACAAACGAGCGGCGCACCACCCGCGGCGCCGACGGACGCCGAATCGAACTGCCTGAAATCACCGAGTGGCACAACATCGTCATGTGGGGTTCTGCCGCCGAATTCGCACAGAAGTACATCCGCAAAGGTTCCAGACTGCTTGTAGAAGGCAAAATCCGCACCCGCTACTGGGAAGACCACAACGCCATACGCCGCTCTGTCACCGAAATCTACGTCGACTCCTTCGAACTCCTCCCCAAAGGCTGAAAAACACCCGCCAGACACACTGTGCCTGATAAAAAACGCCATCTTTTATCCGGTACAGTGATTTTACCGGACAAAATCCGCGATTTCCGTAATCCGAACCATAGTGAAATTACGGCTATAACGACAAGATTTATTTGGGAAGTGCGTGAAAATTAGCTAACTTTGCAGATTGAAACAGCTACCGCTGAACCAAATCATTCCAAAAGCTCATGAACGTATCATATAAATGGCTCAAAGAGTACGTTGACTTCGATCTTACCCCCGAAGAACTCAGCGCCGCTCTTACTTCCATAGGCCTTGAAACCGAAGGCATCGAAACGGTAGAATCTATCCGCGGCGGCCTCGCCGGCATCGTTGTCGGCAAAGTGCTCACTTGCGCGGAACATCCCGACAGCGACCATCTCCACATCACCACTGTCGAACTCGGACAGGGACCGGTGCAGATTGTGTGCGGCGCGCCAAATGTCGCAGCAGGCCAAATTGTTGTCGTGGCTACGGTCGGCACCACGCTCTATGCACCCGACGGCAGTGAGTTCAAAATCAAGAAATCTAAAATCCGCGGAGTGGAATCGTTCGGCATGATCTGCGCCGAGGACGAAATCGGCATCGGAAACTCCCACGACGGTATCATTGTGCTGCCCGCAGAAGCAGAGGCTTTCGTCGGCCATCCGGCCGCTGAATACTACCACATCGAAAACGACTATATACTTGAGGTCGACCTGACCCCCAACCGCATCGACGCCGCCTCACACTACGGTGTGGCACGCGATCTCGCCGCATGGCTCAGCTGCCACAAAACTCCGGTGAGGGCAAAAAAGCCGTCGATCGAAGCCTTCAGAATCGACGAACCGTCGGGCAATGCCGTCAGCGTAGATGTCGAGGCTCCCGATGCCTGCATACGCTACTGCGGCCTCACTGTCCGCGGTGTCAAGGTTGCAGAAAGTCCCGAGTGGCTGCGCACACACCTGACAGCGATCGGCATGCACCCCATCAACAACGTAGTCGACATCACAAACTTTGTCCTCCACGCCGTCGGACAGCCTCTCCACGCTTTCGACGCATCGACACTCAAAGACAACAGGATAGTGGTCCGCAAAGCCGCTGCCGGCGCCAAATTCACAACCCTAGACGGAGTTGAACGCACCCTCGCCGACACCGACCTGATGATATGCGACGCCGAAACCGAGAAGTGCATCGCCGGTGTATTCGGCGGCCTCGACTCGGGCACCACCGAAAGTACCACCGATGTGTTCCTCGAAAGCGCATGCTTCAATGCCACCAGCGTCCGCCGTACGGCACGCCGGCTCGGCATAAGCACCGACTCGTCGTTCCGCTTCGAGCGCGGCGTCGACCCCAACGGCTGTCTATATGCCATCAAGCTTGCAGCCATGCTGATCAAGGAAATTGCCGGCGGAACAATCTGCGGCGACATCGTCGACTGGTATCCCTCGCCGGTGGCACCTTATCCCGTCGACATGACCTTCGGCGATTTCGCACGCCTCACCGGCCGCGAGATACCACGCGACACCGTGCTTTCAATCCTCGCCTCGCTCGAAATCGCCACCGCACAGAACGGCGATGCCTGGCATCTCGAAGTGCCCACCTACCGCGTGGACGTGCAGCGTCCATGCGATGTCATAGAAGACGTGCTCCGCATCTACGGCTACAACAATATCGCCATGAGCGACGAGCTTCACGCATGCCTGTCGCTCAAGACAGCTGTCGATGCCGCTGACGACCTGCGCCGCGTAGTGGCCGAACAGCTTACGGGCGCCGGCTGGAACGAGATTCTCAACAACTCGCTCACCGCCGAATCCTACTACGGCAATCTCGCCGAATATCCGGCCGACCACTGCGTGCGCCTGCTCAATCCCCTCAGTCAGGACCTGAGCGTGATGCGTCAGACACTCCTTTTCGGAGGCCTCGAATCGATGGCCCACAACATAAACCGCCGCTCGGCCGACCTCGCATTCTATGAGTTCGGCAACGTCTACTTCCGCAACCCCGAAAAAGAGCCGACAACCGACTCGCCCCTCGCCCCTTACCGCGAAGGCGCCCGTCTGGGCATGTGGCTCACCGGTGCGACACGCGCAGCCAACTGGCTGCGGCAAAGCGAAGAAGCTACATTCTTCGACCTCAAGGCTGCAGTAGCCAACGTCCTTGCCCGCTGCGGAATCGCACCTGTTTTCAAAGCCGAAGACGCTGCCGAAGGCTCGGTTTTCGCCGCCTCGCTGGCCATTGTCAATGAAAAAGGCCTTCTTCTGGGTCGCGCCGGTGTTGTAGCGCCCGCGCTTCTCAAGGGCGCCGACATCAAGCAACCCGTGATGTTCGCCGAGCTCGACTGGGATGCCGTATGCCGCCTCGCTGCCCGTCACAACGCCCTCTACACACCGCTTCCCAAGACTCAGGCCGTGAAGCGCGACCTCTCGCTGCTCATTGACTCTGCCGTCACCATGGCCGAAATCGAAGCCGCCGTGCGCGAGGCCGAGCGCCGTCTGCTGCAGCGTGTCGAGCTGTTCGATGTTTACGAAGGCGACAAACTTCCGGCCGGAAAGAAGAGCTACGCAATCTCCATCTTCCTTCAGGACCCCGAAAAGACCCTGCAGGACAAATATATCGACAAAATAATGGCGAAAGTGGTCGACACTCTCAGCCGCCGCTTCAACGCCCAGCTCCGATAAGCCATGACCCCGAAAGTATGCCCTAAATGCGGAAATGAGTGCAATATGCACGACCGCTATTGCTCGCGCTGCGGTTTCGACTTCGATTCCGCAGCCGACAAACCCGCCGAACCCGACGTAAAGGAAGGCAAGCCTGAAGTTCCGGCCGCAAAGCCCCGGAAAAAAGGCCGCATACGCCGGTTTTTCGGCAATATCATCACTGCCATAGGCCTCGTGCTACTGCTTTTCGCCGCATATATCGCATACGCCACATACAACCCGTCGACTTCATTCTACCAGCATGGTACATCCTGCGACGGCAGTTGCCAGCATTTCTGCTATGAACTTGAAGGACCGCTTTTCCCTGTTCCTTATGAATTTGACAGTGCTTCATTCCACGTCGACGGACCCTGCCGCTACGAAGGAGCCTCACAGTATGCCAGGCGATCGGAACGGCACGACGAAATGACTGAATCCAACCTCGGCGAGTGGCGTTGGGAAGTACGGAAAAGTTACGAACGAGAGGGCAACTTCATGACAGCAGCATGGGGCTCAATCGGTCTGGTAATTCTCATCCTCGGCCTGGTGATACGCCGCCGGCCCAAATAAGAACCCGAATATCAATAAACAATAAAAAATATACTATAAAAATACTACTCCCATGGGAAGAGCATTTGAATACCGCAAAGCCCGCAAGCTCAAACGCTGGGGCAACATGTCGCGCACCTTCACGCGCATAGGCAAGGAAATAACCATCGCCGCAAAAGCCGGCGGTCCCGACCCCGACACCAACCCCCGTCTGCGCGCCCTGATGCAGAACGCCAAGGCAGCCAACATGCCCAAGGACACTGTTGAGCGCGCCATCAAGAAAGCCACCGACAAAGATGCCGGCGACTACAAGGAAATTTCCTACGAAGGCTACGGCCCCTTCGGCATCGCCATCTTCGTGGAAGCCGCTACCGACAACAACACCCGCACCGTTGCCAACGTGCGCTCATACTTCAACAAGCACGGCGGCTCGCTCGGCACTCAGGGCTCGCTCACTTTCCTTTTCGACCACAAGTGCGTGTTCCACATCAAACCAAAGGACGGCGTGAGCCTCGATGACCTCGAACTCGAACTCATCGACTACGGCGTCGACGAACTCGGACACGACGAAGACGAAGACGGCAACGAACAGATTGTCCTCTATGGTGCTTTCGAAGAGAACTCAAATATCCAGAAGTACCTCGAAGAAAACGGATTCGAAATCATCAGCTCCGAATTCGAGCGTATCCCCAACGATCTCAAGGAAGTAACACCCGAACAGCGCGAAAGCATCAACAAGCTCCTCGAAAAACTCGAAGAAGACGAAGACGTGCAGAACGTGTTCCACAACATGCGCGACGAAGAATGATTGTCCATAACTTCGCAGAGCATCCTTCACTGGTAAGCCAGTATCTCAGCGAAATGCGCGACATCAACATTCAGAACGACCGTCTGCGTTTTCGCCGCAATCTCGAACGCCTCGGCGAAATTTTTGCCTATGAGATGAGCAAGGAATTCGCCTACAAGACCGTCAAAGTGCCCACACCGCTCGGCGTCGAAGCCGACTGCCGGGTGCTCGACGAACCGGTGGTGCTCGCCACCATTTTCCGCGCCGGCGTACCCTTCCATCAGGGTTTCCTCCGCTACCTCGACAATGCCGAGAATGCCTTCGTCTCGGCTTACCGCAAATACAAGGAAAAAGACACTTTCGAGATTCTTATCGAATACCTCGCATCGCCCCTTCTTGACGGAAAGACCCTGGTGCTGTGCGACCCCATGCTGGCCACAGGCTCCTCGATGGAACTCAGCTACAAGGCACTCCTCACCAAGGGCAATCCGGCGAAACTGCACGTGGCTTCGGTAATAGCTTCGCAGCAGGCCGTCGACTACCTTCATAAAGTGATGCCTGCCGACGCCGAACTGTGGGTAGGCGTCATCGACGACCACATCAACGCCCACAGCTACATAGTGCCGGGTCTCGGCGACGCCGGCGATCTCGCCTACGGCACCAAGGAGTGAACCCCATCGTTTGAACAATAAGGCCTGGCAGTCACACTACGACCGCCGGGCCTTTTTGTCCAAAAATGCAACACACTCTTACTAAATGTTATATACAGATATTTCTTCTGATTTTATTTTGCATTTATAACTTAAATTTATAATTTTGCAACGTAAAACTCTTGCAGAACCTCGGTCACGAGACTCTATAGGAGATTTTACAAAGGTGGTTCGCCACCGACGACATATCGAAAAGCGTTTACTCAGCGCTCTTTCTTGACTTTTCGAAATCTGGAAAATTTCAATATAACTCCATAACTATCCTGATTATCAGCAATATCCACAGATTGCAGTGTACTAATAGTGTACTTTGGGAGGAGCTGGCGGCAAGCCGGAGCAAATGAATTTGAAATAATTGTCATTCGTTAGAGATTTTTAACTGCGATGATTTGTGTCTTTTCACTGACTCTATATCCCATCAATAGCATTATAGACTCTCTCAAACCAACCTCCATGATGTGT